>NZ_JAAKZZ010000304.1 GCF_011045075.1 Streptomyces boncukensis | reverse complement strand
CGCCTGTTACTGACAGGCAGGAACGGCCGCAGCCGTTCCCACTCGGCATCACTCAGATCACCCCGCCCCATGTCCGCATCAACGACCCGGACGCGAGGCAGTCACATGATCGACCGGACAAGTCCTAGTCCAGATATCCCCGCAGCTGGTCGGCGAAGGCATGGTCGCGGAGCTTGTTCAGCGTCTTGGACTCGATCTGCCGGATCCGCTCGCGGGTGACCCCGAAGAGGCGGCCGATCTCCTCCAGGGTGCGCGGGCGGCCGTCGATCAGCCCGTAGCGCAGCTGCACCACCTTCCGCTCCCGCTCCCCCAGCGTGGACAGCACGGCCTCCAGGTGCTCACGCAGCAGCAGGAAGGCGGCGGACTCGACGGGCGAGGGCGCGTCGCCGTCCTCGATCAGGTCGCCGAGGTTGACGTCGTCCTCCTCCCCCACCGGGGCGTGCAGCGAGACGGGCTCCTGGGCGAGCCGCAGCACCTCGCTGACCCGCTCCTCGGGCAGGTCGAGGTGGGCGGCGACCTCCTCGGGCGGCGGCTCGTAGCCGCGCTCCTGGAGCATTCTGCGCTGCACCCGCACCACGCGGTTGATCAGCTCGACGACATGCACGGGCACCCGAATGGTGCGGGCCTGGTCGGCGAGGGCGCGGGACATGGCCTGCCGGATCCACCACGTGGCGTACGTGGAGAACTTGTAGCCGCGCGCGTAGTCGAACTTCTCCACCGCGCGGATCAGGCCCAGGTTGCCCTCCTGGACGAGGTCGAGCATGGTCAGGCCGCGGCCGACGTAGCGCTTGGCGACGGAGACGACCAGCCGCAGGTTCGCCTCGATGAGGCGGCGCTTGGCCAGCCGGCCGCGCACCACGAGCCGGTCCAGGTCCAGCGCCAGCTGCCCGTCCAGGCCGGGCTGCCGGGTGAGCTTCTCCTCGGCGAAGAGGCCCGCCTCGACCCGGCGGGCCAGCTCGACCTCCTCGGCTGCGGACAGCAGCGGGATCCGGCCGATCTCGCGCAGATACTGGCGGAACAGGTCGGCGGAGGGGCCGCTGCCGGACAGCTCCTGCTTGGGCGGTGCCTCCAGCTCCGCCTCGGGCGGGCCGGGCTGCGCGGGAACGGTCTCCCGCACCGGCTCGGGGGCGGCGGGGGCCCCGCTGGTCAGGGTCTGGGTCTGCACGGGGGCGACCTCCAGTGTGATCGCTGCCGGTTCGGGGGCGGCGTGCGAGACGGGGACGGCTGCGGCCGGGCCGCGCTCCATCCCATGTGTACTGTGCGGATCCGCGGGGGACTGCGGCCCCTCCTGGCCGGCGCCGCCCCGCTCCGAGGACTCAGGCACCGCAAACCAGTGTGGGGTACGACACACTCTCGCCACGAGAGTCGTGCGACCAGTTTTTACAAACCCGGCCGCGCCGGAGGCGCCCCGCTCAGAGCGCCGCCGCTCCCCGTTCGCGCAGTGCCGTGCCGTACTGCTGGAGGGTCCAGATCTGCTGCCGTACCGGCACCGCACCCTGGTGGTCCTGGCGGGCCTCCAGGCGCCGCGCGGCGCCCTCCAGCTCGGCGATGCGGGCGCCCACGGCCGCGAGGCGGACCGCGACCAGCTGCTCGCCCGCGTACGCCTCGTCGACCTCGCGGTTGCGGGCGCTGCGCAGCGGCTCCACCGTCAGCTCGGTCACCAGGGACTTGACGGTGTCGTCGGGCGCGGCCTCGCAGACCCGGGCCAGATAGTCGCTGTCGGAGACCCCGGCCTCCGCGCCGCCCGCCGCCTCGACGGCCTGCCGGACCACCGCGTACGGGGGCGCGGTGAACTCGTCGGCGCCGTACGCGTCGAAGGCGGGCGAGACCAGCTCGGGGCGCTGCAGCGCCAGCTTCAGCAGCTCGCGCTCCACGCGGTGCGCCGGGCTGCGCAGATGCAGCGCGGGCCCGTGCGGGGCCGGCCCTGCGGAACCGGCTGCCGAGGGGGCGGAGGGCGACGGCGCGTGCGCCGTACGGCCCCGGGGTGCCCCCTCGCGTCCGCGCTCCCGCCGCCAGCGGGCGAGCTGGGCCACGCGCCGCACCACGAACTGCTCGTCCACGATGCCGAGCAGGCCCGCCAGCTCGACGGCGCTCTCGTGCTGCACCCCGCCGTCCTTGAGCTGCGCGACGATCGGCGCGGCCTCCTCCAGCGCCGCCGAGCGGCCCTGTGCGGTGTCCAGATTGTGCCGGTCGACGATGGAGCGGATGGCGAACCGGAAGAGCGGGGCGCGGCTCTCGACGACCTTGGCCACCGCCTCGTCGCCCTCCGCGAGCCGCAGGTCGCACGGGTCCATACCGCCGGGGCTGATGGCGATGGAGGTGCGGGCGGCGAACTTCTGGTCGTCCTCGAAGGCGCGCAGCGCGGCCTTCTGCCCGGCCGCGTCGCCGTCGAAGGTGAAGACGACCTCCGACTGGGCGTTGTCCATCAGGACGCGCCGCAGGATCTTCACATGCTCTCCGCCGAAGGCGGTGCCGCAGGTGGCGATGGCGGTCGGCACCCCGGCCAGGTGGCAGGCCATCACATCGGTGTACCCCTCGACGACGACCGCGCGGTTGGCCTTGGCGATCTCCCGCTTGGCCAGGTCGATGCCGTAGAGCACCTGGGACTTCTTGTAGATCGCCGTCTCGGGGGTGTTCAGGTACTTCGGGCCCTGGTCGTCCTCGCGCAGCTTGCGGGCGCCGAAGCCGACGACCTCGCCGGTGATGTCCCGGATCGGCCACAGCAGCCGGCCGCGGAAGCGGTCGATCGGGCGGCCGTTCCGCGCCTCCTGGGCGAGGCCCGCGGCGGTCAGCTCCTTGTCCGTGAAGCCCCTGCCGCGCAGGAACCGCACCAGGTGGTCCCAGCCCGCCGGGGCGTAGCCGACGCCGAAGTGCCCGGCCGCCGCCTGGTCGAAGCCGCGCTCGGCGAGGAAGCGGCGGCCCACCTCGGCCTCGGGGGAGCCGAGCTGCTCGGCGTAGAACTCCGCCGCGGCCCGGTGCGCCTCCACCAGGCGGGTGCGCTCGCCCTGCTGGGACGCGCGGCCGTAGCCCCCCTCCTCGTACCGCAGGGTGATGCCCGCGCGGGCCGCGAGCCGCTCGACGGCCTCGGAGAAGGACAGGTGGTCGACCTTCATCACGAAGTCGAGAGTGTCCCCGCCCTCCTGGCAGCCGAAGCAGTGGTAGAACCCCTTGCTCGGGCTGACGTGGAAGGAGGGGGACTTCTCGTCATGGAACGGGCACAGGCCCTTGAGGTTGCCGCCGCCCGCGTTGCGCAGCTGGAGGTACTCGGAGACCACGGAGTCGATCGGGACCGCGTCCCGGACCGCCTTCACGTCTTCGTCGTTGATCCTTCCAGCCACGGAATGAGTCTACGGCGCCCCGCCGACATCGCGTTCCCCCGGGGGACGGCCCGGCCCCCGGGGGGCGCTCAGGGACGGGGGATGTTGCGCAGGTTGGAGCGGGCCATCTGCACCATCCGGCCGACGCCGCCGTCCAGCACGGTCTTGCTCGCGGAGAGCGCGAACCCGCTCAGCTGCTCCCGGGTGATCTTCGGCGGGAGGGAGAGCGCGTTCGGGTCGGTGACGATGTCGATCAGCGCGGGCCCTTCGTGCCGCAGCACGTCCCGCAGGGCGCCCCGCAGCTGCTTGGGCTTCTCCACCCGCACCCCGTACGCGCCCGCCGCCTGGGCCAGCGCGGCGAAGTCCGGATTGCGGTTGGTCGTCCCGTATGAGGGCATTCCGTCGACCATCATCTCCAGCTCGACCATGCCGAGCGAGGAGTTGTTGAACAGCACCACCTTCACCGGCAGCCCGTACTGCACGAGCGTCAGGAAGTCGCCCATCAGCATCGCGAACCCGCCGTCCCCGGACATCGAGACGACCTGCCGGCCCCGGTCCAGGAACTGCGCGCCGATGGCCTGCGGCATGGCGTTGGCCATGGAGCCGTGGGTGAAGGAGCCGATCACCCGGCGGCGCCCGTTCGGGGTGAGGTAGCGGGCCGCCCACACGTTGCACATGCCGGTGTCCACCGTGAACACGGCGTCGTCCGCCGCCTCCTCGTCCAGCACCGAGGCCACGTACTCGGGGTGGATGGGCGTGTGCTTCTCGACCTTGCGGGTGTAGGCGCTGACGACGCCCTCCAGCGCGTCGGCGTGCTTCTTCAGCATCCGGTCCAGGAACGTGCGGCTGTTCTTCGCCCGCACCCGCGGGGTCAGACAGCGCAGCGTCTCGCGGACGTCGCCCCACACGGCGAGGTCGAGCGTGGAGCGGCGGCCGAGGTGCTCGGGCCGCACGTCCACCTGGACGATCCGCACGTCCTTCTGCGGCAGGAACGCGTTGTACGGGAAGTCGGTGCCCAGCAGGATCAGCAGCTCGCACTCGTGGGTGGCCTCGTACGCCGCGCCGTAGCCGAGCAGGCCGCTCATGCCCACGTCGTACGGGTTGTCGTACTGGATCCACTCCTTGCCCCGCAGCGCGTGGCCGACCGGGGACTTCACCCGCTCCGCGAACTGCATGACCTCCTCGTGCGCGCCCGCCGTGCCGCTGCCGCAGAAGAGCGTCACCCGCTCGGCGTCGTCGACCATACGGGCCAGCGCGTCGATCTCCGCGTCCCCCGGGCGGACCCGGGGGCGCGCGGTGACCAGGGCGTGCTCCTCGGGGCTCTCCGGCGCGGGGCGCGCCGCGATGTCCCCGGGGAGCGCGATGACGCTGACACCCTGCTGGCCGACGGCGTGCTGGATGGCCGTCTGCAGCACCCGCGGCATCTGCCGCTCGCTGGAGATCAGCTCGCTGTAGTGGCTGCACTCGCGGAACAGCTGGTCGGGGTGGGTCTCCTGGAAGTACCCGGTGCCGATCTCGCTGCTGGGGATGTGCGAGGCGAGGGCGAGCACCGGCGCCATGGAGCGGTGGGCGTCGTACAGCCCGTTGATCAGATGCAGGTTGCCGGGGCCGCAGGAGCCGGCGCAGGCCGCCAGCTGCCCGGTGAGCTGTGCCTCGGCCCCGGCGGCGAAGGCGGCGGCCTCCTCGTGGCGGACCTGCACCCAGTCGATGGCGGCGTTGCGGCGGATGGCGTCGACGACGGGGTTGAGGCTGTCGCCCACCACCCCGTAGAGCCGCCGGACGCCGGTGCGCGCCAGGGTGTCGACGAACTGCTCGGCCACCGTCTGCTTCGCCATTGCTCAACCGTCCTTAGCTGTACGGTGCTGTACGTTTTTGCTCGACTATGAGCAATTTATCCCGCCAGCGACTCCAGGGACACACCGGGGTCGGCCAGCGCGTGCGGGTCGACCGCCACGCCCGAGCTGATGAGGTCCTGAATGGCCCCGGTGACGTCCCAGACGTTCACGTTGAGCCCCGCCAGCACCCGGTTGTCGCGCAGCCAGAAGGCGATGAACTCGCGCTTGCCGACATCGCCCCGGCACACCACCTGGTCGTAGCTGCCGGGCGGCGCGTAGCCGGAGTACTCCAGGCCGACGTCGTACTGGTCGGAGAAGAAGTACGGCACCCGGTCGTAGGACACCTCCCGGCCGAGCATGGCGCGCGCCGCCGCCGGGCCGCCGTTCAGCGCGTTCGCCCAGTGCTCCACCCGCAGCCGCCGGTCGTAGCGCGGGTGCAGCTGCGCCGCCGCGTCACCGGCGGCGAAGACGTCCGGGTCGCTGGTGCGCAGCGACGCGTCCACCGCGATACCGCCCGGCCCCTCGGCGAGCTCCAGCCCGGCCGCCTCCGCGAGCGCGGTGCGCGGCTTGGCGCCGATCGCGGCCAGCACGTCGTGCGCCGGGTGCTCCTCGCCGTCGTCCGTACGGACGCACTGCACCATGCCGTCCTCGCCCGCGATCTCGGTGAGCCGGGCGCCGAAGTGGAAGCGCACCCCGTGCTCGCGGTGCAGGTCGGCGAAGAGGGTGCCCAGTTCCGGGCCGACGACCGGGTGCAGCGGCGTCGGCTCCGGCTCGATGACGGTGACCTCCGCACCGTATGTGCGCGCCGCCGCCGCCACTTCGAGGCCGATCCAGCCGGCGCCCGCGATGACCAGGTGGCCGTTCTCCTGCCCGAGCGCGCCGAGCACCCCGCGCAGCCGGTCGGCGTGCGCGAGCCGCCGCAGATGGTGCACGCCGGCCAGGCCGGTGCCCGGGATGTCCAGCCGGCGCGGCTCGGAGCCGGTGGCCAGCAGCAGCCGGTCGTAGTGGATCCGGGTGCCGTCGCCCAGCAGCACGGCCTTGTCGGCGCGGTCCAGCCGTACCGCCGGCTGCCCCAGGTGCAGCTCGATGTCGGCCCCCGCGTACCAGGCGGGCTGGTGCACGAAGACACCGTCGCGCTCGTCCGCACCGGTGAGGTACCCCTTGGAGAGCGGCGGGCGCTCGTAGGGATGGTCGCGTTCGTCGCCGATCAGGATCACGCGGCCGGTGAAGCCCTCCGCGCGCAGGGTCTCGGCGGCTTTCGCCCCTGCCAGTCCCCCTCCGATGATGACGAACGTCCGGTGTGCGTCGACCACTTGATGCCTCCTCGCTGACGCTGCCCGTGCGGGCCTGCTGTCCGGCCGTGCGAACGTACGGACACGCGGCCTTCGGATGCGGGCTGATGCCATTGAACACCCCGCCAAGGCCGTCTGCTTGGGCGCGGTCGCCCTGCGTGCGGTTCCGTGTCCGCCGTCGGCGGCACGCCGGGGCCGCCGGGCCGCCGCGTCCAAGGGGAGCGTCCCGCATCGGCGGGGAGCCGGGAAGGGGCGGGAGTCGGCGTGCGCCGTCGCACGGACCGGACGTCCCGTCCGTGCCCGCGGCGGGTACGTCACACCAGCGCGTGGTGCAGGGCGCGCGCCGAGGCGTCCGTCAGCGACGAGATCTGGTCGACGACCACCCTCAGCCGCGCCGCCTCGCCGCCGGCCTCCGCGTACAGCGCGCGGTACTGCGGGTCGAGCCCCGCGGGCGCGCGGGCGAGCAGCGCCTCGGCGAGCTCGGCCAGGACGACCCGCTGTTCGGCCCGGAGCCGCTCCAGGTCGGGCCGCTGCATCACATAACAGTCGGCCACCGCCTTGAGCACCGCGCACTCCAGCCGGACGCCGTGCGGTACCACCAGCTCGGCGGCGTAGCGGGTGAGCCGCCCCGGCCCGTACGCGGCGCGGGTGGCCTCCTCGGCGGCGAGGCAGAAGCGGCCGATCAGCTGGCTGGTGGCGTCCTTGAGGCCCGCCTGCGCGCGGACGGTGCCGTCGTAGCCGTGCGGCCACCAGTCCTGCTCCAGCAGCCGGTCGAGCGCGGCGGCCAGCTCCCGGGGGTCAGCGCCGGGCGCGTAGCGCGCCGCGGCCACCGCGAAGATGTCCCGCCGCTCCGGCTCCGCGTGCAGCAGCAGCGGGTCGAGGTGCCCGGCGCGCAGGCCGTCCTCGACGTCGTGCACCGAGTAGGCCACGTCGTCCGACCAGTCCATCACCTGCGCCTCGAAACACCGGCGGCCGTCCGGGGCTCCGCTGCGGAACCAGCGGAAGACGGGCAGGTCGTCCGCGTACACCCCGAACTTCGGCGAGCCGGGGCCGCCCGGATGGCCGCCGCGCGGCCACGGGTACTTGGTGGCGGCGTCCAGCGCGGCCCGGGTGAGGTTCAGCCCCACGCTCGCCTGCTCCCCGGGCTGCCGCCCGTCGCCGGTGAAGCGCTTGGGCTCCAGCCGGGAGAGCAGCCGCAGGGACTGCGCGTTCCCCTCGAAGCCGCCGGCGGACGCGGCGACCTCGCTCAGCGCCCGCTCGCCGTTGTGGCCGAACGGCGGGTGCCCGAGGTCGTGGGCGAGGCAGGCGACCTCGACCAGATCCGGGTCGCAGCCCAGTGCGGCCCCCAGCTCCCGGCCGACCTGCGCGCACTCCAGGGAGTGCGTCAGCCGGGTGCGGGGCGTGGCGTCCCACGCGCTGCCGGGGCCGCCGCCCGGCGGGCCCGGTATGTCCGGGGCGCCCCGGGCCGCCCCTTCGCCGGGCGCGCCGGGCGTCACCACCTGTGTCTTGCCCGCGAGGCGGCGCAGCGCGGCGGAGTGCAGCACCCGGGCGCGGTCGCGCTGGAAGGCGGTGCGGCCGGGGCGCTTGTCGGGCTCCGGCACCCAGCGCTCGGCATCGGAGGCCGTGTAGTCGTGCATATGCCGACCGTAACGCCTGTCGTCCGGTGTTCCGCGTCCGCGCGGTCCAGGGGCTGCCCCTGCGCAGCAGAGGGGTCAGGCCGTCTCCTCGGCCACCCACTCCGCGTAGGCGGCGCTCGCCCGGGCCACGGGGGCGGCGAGGATCTCGGGGACCTCATACGCGTGCGCCTCGTGCAGATACGCCTCCAGCGCGTCGTACCGCGCGGCGGGCGTCTTGAACTGCACCTGCCACTCGTCCTCGGACTGCACCGCCCCCTCCCACCGGAAGAAGGAGCGCACCGGCCCGCCGACCTGGGCACAGGCCGCGACTCTCCGCTCGATCGCGCCCGCGGCGAGCGCGCGGGCCCGCTCCTCGCTGTCGATGGTGGTCACCACGGTCAGGATCTCCGGCATACGGAACACCGTAGCGGGCGTCTGTTCCGTTCAAGACCGGTGCGCCCACAGCTGCCTACCGTGCCGGCATGACACCTCGATTCGACCTCATCGGCATCGTCACCTCCGACATGGCGGCCTCCCTCGCCTTCTACCGCAGACTCGGCCTCGACATCCCCGCGGACGCGGACGGCGAGCCGCATGTCGAGGCCCAGCTGCCCGGCGGGCTGCGGATCGCCTGGGACTCCGAGGCGACCGTCCGCTCCTTCGCCCCCGAGTGGGAGCCCGGCCCCCGTGGCGCGGGCCGGATCGGGCTGGCGTTCCTGTGCGACGGCCCGGCGGACGTGGACAAGGTCTACGCGGCGCTGACCGGCGCGGGCTACGAGGGGCGCACGGCGCCCTGGGACGCCGCCTGGGGCCAGCGCTACGCGGTGCTGGGGGACCCGGACGGCAACGGCGTGGACCTCTTCGCGCCGCTCACGGGCGGATGAGCCCGGTCAGGGAGGTACCGGCCAGGGACCGGACCTCCCGGGCCAGATGGGCCTGATCGGCGTACCCGGCGCGCACGGCGGTCTCGGACAGCGGGGTGCCGCCCTCCGCCAGCGCCAGCGCCCGCCGCATCCGCAGCACCCGGTCCAGGGTCTTCGCTCCGTACCCGAAGGCGTGCAGGCAGCGGCGGTGCAGCTGCCGCTCGCTGAGCCCCACCTCGCGGGCGACCTCCCGGACCGAGCAGCCGCGCCGCAGCAGGGCGGGGACCGCGTCCGCGAGGTCCGGGAGGTCCGGGAGGTCCGGGGAGGGTCC
>NZ_JAAKZZ010000303.1 GCF_011045075.1 Streptomyces boncukensis | reverse complement strand
GTTCCCGGGCGGTGGGTGGTGGTGGGGAAGGCGCCGGCGCCGCCAGGACCGGCGGCAGCACCCCCCGGATCATCAACGACAGGGGCAAGGAGCCATACCGGCCCCGGAGACCACGAGCCCACTTCGGGCTCTCCTCGGAAGGTAATGGGCGTGCGGCAGGCCGCTCTCGCGAAGCACACGGCGCTCCAGGAGTCGGCGCTGCCGCCGATGACGAAGATGCAGGCTGCCGCACGGCGGCTGTTCCGTCTGGACCGCAACCAGATCCGGGGCGTATGCCCCGACTTGGTACATGCCCGTCCGCAGTCGCGTCGCGATCCAGGGGGTGTTGTTCTGTTGGCTTCGCGGTCATCGATTCCGGGCCCCAGTGGTGGCGTGCTGATCGGCAACGATGTGGCATACCGCCAGAATCCGTCGGGGTTCCTTGCATGCGTGTCAGGACACCCACGGGGACGTGTTCCGTTACAGCGGCCAGGTGGTGTTCACCGCGTGCCCCGAAGACATCCGCCACCTGCTGGCCGTACCAACCGGGATTCGTTCCCGGACCCCTGTGTCCTGGACAATCACCGCCCGCCCTCCGGCGCACGTACCACGCAGTGGATGCAGGCGCGGGCACCGGCCGGGCGGGCTCTCAGGCCGCGCGCGGTGACCGCGCATCTGGACGCCGTTGACATGGCACTCCAACAGCAGCTACGGGCTATGACCGGCCAGGAGATGGGAGCCGATGTATGGTCCAACGTGTGTGCACGGGCCGCATTGCCCGCCTGCGTGCGGGACCCGGCCCCGGGGCCGGCTCCTGCCGTGGTGCAAGCGTCCAGAGCCATTGTCGCGGTCATTGACCTGGGGGTACGCCTGCCGTGGTGGCTGCCCAGCCGACGCCGTCGCCGCGCGCGCACCAGCCGCAGGACATTGACCAGGCAGCTCCGCGCTCTGATCGCCACCCATACCGGGCCGGTCTCCGGATGCCCTCGTACCGTCGCTGACGAGGTCCTCACTCTCGCCGCCGCACGCATCGCTGCCGACTACCGCCTGCATCTGATCAGCCCGGAGCGCATCCGCCCCCCGGTTCGGCGTTCCGCTCAGCCCGCACCCTCTGCGGTCCCGACTGGAGCACAGATGACCCCCCACACGCTCACTGTTCGCCGCGGACCATTCGCCAGGCCAGGGCGGCTCCTCCGGCGACGGCGACGGCGACGGCGGCCACGGACCAGACAACCACCGCGGCAGGTGCTGAACGCCCACTGACAGCGGACAAGCAACGACGGAGAGCCCCCTGCCGCAGTCGAGTAAAGGGCGGGCGCGTAGTCGAACTGAGGGGGGAGGGATACGTCAACGCGGGGGCGTGGACTCGTCCGTTGCTGATCCAAGGGAGGGCGCGATGGACGCCTCGCGGCGTGGCCGGCCGACGGCCGACCGCGACCTGGGCGCAGAGGCAGGCTCCCCCCTCGCACCCTGGGTCACCCCTCCCCGCCCGAGGGGGAGCGAGCCCCGGCTGGGGCGCGGGGGACCTGCGTGACCAGCCAACAACCACATACCGCCCGACGGCGACGTGCCGGAACGGTGCCGCCCTCCCCGGGCGCCCCTGAGCACCGAGACCCCACTCTCCCTGCCGCGCTGAGCGAGGCGGAATGGTGCGAGCGGTCGGTGGTGTGACCGCGATGGCGATGGGTTCGGGACCGGGTCGGGAGATTCCGCAGTTGACGGTGCGGATGGCACGGCGAGCAGTCCGGGCGCACCACGCCGCTGTGGGTGCGTGATCGGGACGAAGGGGGTCCGCCGATGGGCAGGCGCGATCAGATTGGCCCGCTGACAGGCCAGGGAATATCCGGCGAAGCCGTAGTGCTACTGTGGGTGCGGCACCGTGTTGCGCCGGTCTCCGGCGCCCGTGCTTCTGCAGCCAGCCGCCTGGTTCTGGCCCGTCTTCTCGCGACCGGCCCCGGGCGAGGCCGATTCCCTGTATCCGCGGCTGCGCGTGCGCCCTCATGCCGCGCCTCTGCCGCACATCCCCTTTCTCATCCACATATCCATATCCGTACCTGCGACCGAGGAGGATGCATGACCGCATCCGCACCGAACACCTCATCCACTTCATCATCCACTTCGTCCGAACTCAGCCCCGTGACCGGAGTCTTCGACCCGACGGGCAACCACGGGTTCCTCCGCGCCGTCGACTTCCTGCCCGCCCCCGACGACGTGCACGTGCCCACGAACCTCATCCGCCGGCACGGCCTGCGCAAGGGCGACGTCGTCGACGGCGGCGTCCTCCCGCACAGGACCGGGGACGGGCGGCGGGACAAGCCGCCCGCGCTGGCCCGGGTCGACCGGGTCGGCGGCCTCGACCCGGCGGCCGCCGCACGCCGCCCCCGCTTCGCGGAGCTGACCGTGCTGCACCCCGCCGAGCGGCTGCGCCTGGAGACTCCGGCGGGCCGGCTGACCAACCGGGTGGTCGACCTGGTCGCGCCGGTCGGCAAGGGCCAGCGCGGGCTCATCGTCGCCCCACCGAAGACCGGCAAGACGATCCTGCTGCAGCATCTCGCGGACGCCGTCGCCGCCAACCACCCCGAGTGCCACCTCATGGTGGTCCTCCTCGACGAGCGCCCCGAGGAGGTCACCGACATGGAGCGCTCCGTACACGGCGAGGTCCACTCCTCGACCTTCGACCGCCCCGCCCGGGACCACATCGTCGTCGCCGAGCTCGCCATCGAGCGGGCCAAGCGGATGGTCGAGCAGGGCCAGGACGTGGTGATCCTGCTCGACTCGCTCACCCGGCTGTGCCGCGCCGCCAACAACAGCGCCCCGTCCAACGGCCGCATCCTCTCCGGCGGCGTGGACGCCTCCGCGCTGCTGCTGCCCAAGAAGCTCTTCGGTGCCGCCCGCAACATCGAGGACGGCGGCTCGCTCACCATCCTCGCCACTGCGCTCGTCAACACCGGATCCCGCGCCGACAACTACTACTTCGAGGAGCTGAAGAGCACCGGCAACATGGAGCTGCGGCTCAGCCAGGAGCTCGCCGAGCGCCGGATCTTCCCCGCCGTGGACGTCCACGCCAGCGGTACCCGCAAGGAGGAGCTGCTGGCCGCCCCCGGCGAGCTGACCGTGCTGCACCGGCTGCGCCGGGCGCTCGGCGACCGCGACACCGTCCAGGGCATGGAGCTGCTGCTGAGCCGACTGAAGGAGACGGGCGGCAACGGCGAGTTCCTGCTCGCCCTGGACCGCACTGCCCCACCGTCGGCGCCGGTGGTCGCGGCGTAGGCGGCTCCGCTGCGCGGCAGCTACGGCGCCGGTCTGGCCGGCACAGGTCACCCGGTGCGCCAGCCTCCGCGACCGGCCCGCCCAGGAGATCGCCACCAAGGCGGAGAACGCCGCCGTCCGCAAGGTCGCCACCGGCGAGGTGGTGGTCGACCCGTCGGCGGTCCGTCCCAAGCGCACCCGCGTCCGAGCCGAGGACCTGTTCTGCACACGTTGCGGGTGGCGGAAGCCCGCGCGGTGTGGGCCGCGAACTGTTCGCCGACGCCTTCCAGGCGGTGGCCGGGCCCCCGTGAGACCGGGCGGGCGGTGCCGCCGGCGCGCATGACGGCATGTTTCCCGTCGTGTGAGCAAGCGATGACAGCCCGGCCGTTCGGCGAAGCGGGCTGGTTCTCTGAGTCCATGAACACCGAAACCGCCGCTCAGCAGCCGCTTCCCCTCCCCCGGCAGCGTCGCCGACGCCGCCGCCCCGCAGCCGTCCCGCTTGTGGCGGCGAGTGCCTGTCTGGTCGCCGCAGCGGTCGCCGGGTGCGGCACGAGCGACGACGAGCCCTCGAAGTCCGGGGCGGAGACCGTCCGGGTGGGGCCGAAGGACTCGGGCAAGAAGGTGCTGTGGCTCGGGGACTCCATCGCCGGTGCCCAGGCTCCGCCGCTGGCGGCGGCGCTGAAGGCCAGCGGCGTGCAGTTCAAGAACGCGGCCTCCGACGGAGGCGGCACGGTCGTCGAGGGGGACAAGATGTCCAGGGAGCTCGCGGCCGACACCTGGAAGCGCCTGGCCAAGCACATCAGGGACTTCCGCCCGAATGTGATCGCCTATCAGCTCACCACCTACGACTGGGGCAGCCCGCGCCAGCAGCAGGCGTCGTACGAGAAGCTCGCCCGGACCGCTCGGGACGCCGATGCCGAGCTCGTCCTCGTCACAACCCCGCCGTTCAAGATCGATGACTTCTACGAGAAGTACGCGGACACGTTCGCGAGTGCGCCCAAGGCCGCCCGTCGGGCCGCCGGGAAGAGCGGCGGCCACGTCCGTTTCCTGGATGCCTCCCAGCTGTGGGGCAGCGACGCCTCGGCGGCGAAGGCGCAGCGCGCCAAGGACGGCATCCACTCGTGCCAGCAGGGCTCGGCCAGCTTTGCCCAGTGGTTCACCAAGCAACTCGGCGACGCGTACGGGTTCACCCCTGCCCCGCCGCAGAAGTGGGCGAACACCGCATGGACCGGCAACAAGCGATACGCGAAGCTCGGCTGCGAGTGAGTCGCGCGAGGACCGCCATGCCTGCCGCTCACGCCGCTCCCCGTGCCCGCCGTCGCTCCCCGGCCGCGGCCGCCCGTACCCATCTCGCGCCGCTCGACGGGCTGCGCGGGTTCGCGGTGCTGGCGGTGCTGCTCTTCCACGCCGGACATCTGGACGGCGGGTTTCTCGGCGTCGACCTCTTCTTCGTGCTGTCGGGGTTCCTGATCACCGGCCTGCTCCTGGGCGAGTCGGCGAAGAGGGGCCGTATCGACCTGATGGCGTTCTGGGCGCGCCGGGCACGCCGTCTGCTGCCGGCGCTGGCCGTCATGGGCACCGTGACCCTGGTGCTGACCTGGTCCTTCGGGGCACCCTCCACGCTGCGCTTCGCCCGCGAGGACGCCCCGTGGGCCGCGGCGCAGGCCGTGAACTGGCACTACATCACCGAGCAGATCGGCTACTGGAACGCCTCCGGTACGCGCGTCTTCGCGCACCTGTGGAGCATCGCGGTCGAGTGGCAGTTCTATCTCGGGTGGCCGTTGGCGGTCGCGGTCGCCGGGCGCTGCGGGCGCCGCGGGCACGGCGGGCACGGCGGGCACGTCTGCGTAGCCGTGCTCGCCGCCGCCGGTGCGCTCGGCTCACTGGTCCTCATGCTCGACCTGGGCCGGGCCGTGGACACCACACGGGCGTACGAGGGAACCGACACCCGGGCCTTCGCCCTGCTGCTCGGCGCGCTCGCGGCCACCGCGCCGCTGCGCTCGCTGGCCGCCCGGGTGCCGAGGCCGGTGTCCGGCGCGGTGTGCACGGCGCTGGCCGGGGCGCTGGGTGCCGCGTGGGTGCTCACCGACGGGCAGCATGCGCCCGGCCTCTTCCGGGGCGGGCTCTTCGTCCACTCGCTGGCCAGCGCGGTGCTGATCGCGCTGCTCGCCGCGGACCCGAAGGGACACGTGGGCACCGTCGTGGGCGGTGCCCTCCCCCGCCGGCTCGGCGAGCTGTCGTACAGCCTCTATCTGTGGCACTGGCCGGTCTATCTGCTGCTGCCGCACACGGTGCTCGGCACCAGCGGATGGGGCCGTACGGCGCTGGCGATCGGGATCTCCCTCGCCGCGGCGCAGGTGTCGAAGGTCCTGGTGGAGGACCCGGTGCGGTATCGGGCGCGCTGGACGGCCGGACGCCGCGGGCTGATCGCCCTCGCCGTCGCGGCCGCCGTGGCCGCCGGGGTGTGGGCGGCGCTGCCGCAGCCGTCGACGGGGGCGGGAACGGTGGACATCCAGGAACTGACGGCGGAGGGGCCGCCCGCGGTGTTGTCTGCCCCCTACCGGAGTGACGGCTGAGCAGCGGGGTGTTGTAGGGGTCGGGTTAGGGGAGCCGCACGCGCGCTGCGCAGGTAGCTTCCGGACGGCAGGCCGCGTCGCCCCCCCCGGGCGCGGCCTGCGTCCGCTCGCTGCCCCACGAAGGTGAAGGTCACGATGAGACGTCGGGTCAAGACACTGTTGGCCGCCATCGCCGTAGCGGTGCCCATAGCGGTGCCGATGTCGGCGACGGCAGAGGAATCGGAGGACTCCTACGCGGTGCCGGGCCTGGAGAAGCCCGTCTCCATGACGGTCGACAAGTGGGGCGTGCCCCATATCTCCGCGTCCAGCACCGGCGACCTCTTCCAGGCGCAGGGCTTCAGCGCCGCACGGGACCGGCTCTTCCAGATGGACACCTGGCGCCGGAGCGGGCTCGGCAAGCTCAGCGAGGTGCTCGGCAAGAGCTATGTGGAACAGGACCGGGCCTCGCGGCTGTTCCTCTACCGCGGCGACATGGACAGGGAGTGGGCCGGCTACGGGCCGGAGGCCAAGGAGGCGGCGACGCGCTTCGCGGCCGGGGTCAACGCCTATGTCGACTGGCTGGAGAAGAACCCGGACGCCATGCCGGAGGAGTTCCGCAAGCTCGGCTACCAGCCCGCTCGCTGGAAGCCGCAGGACGTGGTGCGGATCCGCACCCACGGTCTCGTCAGCAACCTCACCAAGGAGGTCGGCCGGGCGAAGCTCATGTGCCTCGGCGGGCCGGACGCGGGCCGGTATCTGTCGAAGCTGGAGCCGAAGCACAAGCCCAGGGTGCCGGACGGCCTCGATCTGTGCTCGCTCCCGGACGACGTCCTGGACACCTACAACCTCGCCACGGCGGACGTCGCCTTCGAGAACGGCCGGATGCGGAAGGAGCCGGAGGACGTCCGGGCGCTCCGCGAGGCCACGAGCGGCAGCAACGCCTGGGCCGTCGCGCCGCAGCGCACCGCGACCGGCAGGCCCATCCTCGCGGGCGACCCGCACCGGGTGAACCACGCGGTGCCCGCGAACCGGTACATCACCCACCTCTCGGCGCCCGGACTGAACATCATCGGCGCGGGTGAGCCGTGGAACCCCGGCGTCAGCATGGGGCACAACGGGAACATCGCCTTCGGTCTGACCAACCTGGCCGCCGACCAGTCGGACCTCTACGTCTACGACCTCAAGCCCGGCGACCCGACCAAGTACCGCTACCGCGGACGCTGGGTGCCGATGAGGACCGTGCAGGAGGACATTCCGGTGGCGGGCGGCGACGCGCAGACGTCGTCGCTCTCCTTCACCAAGCACGGCCCGGTCATCAAGGTGGACCGGGCGAAGAACAAGGCGTACGCGGTGCGCACCGTCTGGACGCAGCCGGGCACCTCGGCCTATCTGGGCAGCCTCAACTTCCAGAAGGCCAAGAGCTTCGGCGCGTTCACCAAGGCGATGCGCAAGTGGGGCGCCCCCGGCTCCAACCTCGTCTACTCGGACCGGAAGGGCGACATCGGCTGGGTGCCAGGCGCGCTCGCCCCGAAGCGCGCCGGGAAGGGCTACGACGGGCTGCTCCCGGTGCCCGGCGACGGGCGCTACGAGTGGACCGGCTTCCGCAACAGCGGCGACTTCCCCCGCGAGCACAACCCGAAGGCCGGTTTCGTCTCCTCCGCCAACGAGTACAACTTCCCGCGCGGCTCCCGGCCCACGGGGTACGAGTGGTCGGAGCGCTACCGCAAGGACCGGATCGACGAGGTGCTGTCCCAGCAGTCGGACACCTCCATCAAGGACACCACGCGGCTCCAGAACGACGTCAAGTCGCTGGCGGCCACCGAGGTCCTGCCGTATCTGAAGCGCCTGGAGTCCTCGGACCCGACGGCCAGGAAGGCGCTGGAGGTGCTGCGCGGCTACGACGGCGTGGCGAGCAAGGACTCCGCGGGCGCCGTGCTGTTCGAGACCTGGATCACCAACGCGCTCTTCCCGGCGTGGGCCGAGGCGATGCTGCCGAAGGAGGCCGCGCAGCATCTGACGCAGGGCAACTTCATCCAGGACTTCCGCGTCATCGCCGACTCCTTCGCCGAGCCCGAGGAGTGGTTCGGCAAGGGCGGCGCCCAGGCGCGGGACAAGCTCATCCTCGACACCCTGCCCGCTGCGTACGAGGAGGTGAGCGGCTACCTCGGCGCCGACCCCGGGCAGTGGAGCTGGGGCGCGGCGCAGATCCACCTCTTCCAGCACCCGCTCGGCGGCCCGAACGTCGGCCCCACCCCGATGGACGGCACCTACCACACGGTCCGCAGGTCGACGTACCTCCCGAGCATCTTCCCCCGGATCCAGATCGTGGGGGCGACCTTCAAGATGGCCCTCGACGTCGGCTCCTGGGACAACTCGCGCGCCATCAACGCGCCGGGCCAGTCCGGGGACGAGCGCAGCCCGCACTACGCCGACCTCGCCGGGAAGTGGGGCGCGGGCGAGTACTTCCCGCTGCTCTACAGCGAGTCGGCGATCGCGAAGAACGCCCGCACCACGATCACCCTCAACCCGGCGTAGGAGCCGACGGCCGGAAGCGGCCCCGCCTCAGCGGGTCCACCTCTCGCGCAGCACCCGCTCAGCGGGCTTGCCGTGCGGGGTGTACGCCCGCCGGGGCGGGGTCTCTCCGCTGTCCGGCCAGTCGTCCCACATCCACCAGCACACCCCGGCCCACCAGCGCCGGCCGGTGAAGGTGTCCAGCAGCGCCCGGTAGGCGGCGGCCTGTTCGGCGTCCCCGGTGCGGGCGCTGAGCTCCCAGGAGTACGGCGCGGTCGTCGCGCCGCGCTGGCTGACGTAGCCCGCCTCGGTGAACAGGATCGGCCTCTCGTGGCGGTCGGCGAACGCGGCGAGCCGCCGCGCGATCGGCTCCCAGGCGCGGCGGAGCCGTGCGGTGTCGGCGGTGGGCCGGGCGGACAGCGGCCAGTAGGCGTCGATGCCGATGAGGTCGAGCCGGTGCCAGAAGCGGATGCGCTCGTACTCGTCGTAGTTGGCGGCGTAGGTCAGGGTGCCGTCGTAGCGGTCGCGGACGGCCTCGATGACGCCCCTCCAGGCGTCGCGGTCGGCGGAGACGCCGGCGAGCTCGGTGCCCACCGCGAACTGCTCGGCTCCGGTCCGCGCCGCGAGCCGCGCGTAGTGGGTGATGAAGCGCTGGTACGCGGTGAACCAGGCCGCCCGGTCCCGGGGGCGGATGGTGGCGCGGTCCCCGTCGCCGGGCAGGTCCACATGGGGTTTGATCATCACCTTGAGGCCGAGCGCGTGCGCGCGGCGGACGATCCGCCGCAGCGCCGCGTCGTCCGGCGTCTCCCCGGTGCGGCGCAGCGCCGAGTCGCCGGGCCGCTGCTGGTACCAGGTCGGGGTGAAGACGACCCAGCGGGCCCCGGTCGCCCGGATGTCCCGCAGATACCGGCCGGCGGCCGGGCCCGCGTAGTCGGCGCGGTCCCACGAGGGCAGGGTGATGCCCCGGATCGCCGGGGCGCCGGGACCGGGG
>NZ_JAAKZZ010000302.1 GCF_011045075.1 Streptomyces boncukensis | reverse complement strand
GCCGTGCGTTCCGTGCACCGCCCGCGCCCGGTGGTACGGGCATCCCGGACCCCTCCGCCGGGAAGTGCTGTGCGAAAGGAGGCCCGCCATGTCGCTCACCGCCCCCCGTGTCGGAACGGCCCCGGGCGCGCTGCCCGTTCTCGGGCACGCGTGGGAGCTGCGCACCCGCCCGCTGGAGTTCCTCGCCGCGCTGCCCGCCCACGGCGATCTGGTCGAGATCCGGCTGGGCCCCTCCCCCGGGTATGTGGTCTGCGCGCCGGAGCTGCTGCGCCATGTGCTGGCCGACTCGCGCACGTTCGACAAGGGCGGCCCCTTCTTCGACAAGGCACGGGCGCTGTTCGGGGACAGCCTGGCCATGGCGCGCTGGGCCCAGCACCGCTGGCAGCGCCGCCAGCTGCAGCCCGCCTTCCAGACGGCGCGGATCGCGGGCTACGCGGAGGTGATGGGCGAGGAGGTCGCCCGGATGACCCGGTCCTGGCGCGCCGGGAGCACCGTGGGCCTGGTCGACGCGCTGAACGCGCTCGCGCTGCGGATCGTCACCCGCAGCGTGCTCGCGGCCGCCGCCGAGGACCGGGCCGTCGCGGAGTTCCAGCGCTCCCTCCCGCCCGCCGTCGAGGGCCTCTACCGCCGTACGCTCACCCCGGTGCCGCTCCTGCACAGCCTGCCCACCCCGGGCAATCTCCGCTACTTCCGCGCTCGCCGGCGGATCCGCCGGGCCACCGACGACGTCATCCGCGCCCAGCGCGCGGCGCCGCCCGACGACGGCGGGCTGGTCTCGCTGCTGCTGTCCGCGCGGCACGGCGAGCACGACGGCCCCCTCTCCGACGCCGACATCCGCGACCAGCTCATCGTCATGATCGGCGCGGGCTCGGACACCACGGCCAACGCGCTGGCGTTCGCCTACTGGCTGCTCGCCGGCCATCCGGCGGCCGAGGAGCGGCTGCACCAGGAGCTGGACGACGTGCTCAAGGGCCGCCCCGCCCGGTTCGACGACCTCGACAGCCTGCCGTACACCCGCAGCGTCGTCAGCGAGACGCTGCGGCTGTATCCCCCGGGCTGGTTCTTCACCCGCGCCACCACCGCCGAGACCGAGCTCGCCGGGCGGCGGCTGCCCTCCGGCACGACGGTGCTCTACAGTCCGTACATCCTGCACCGCCATCCGGGGCTGTTCCCCGAGCCCGAGCGGTTCGACCCGGACCGCTGGCTGCCGGAGCGCGCGGACGGGACGCCGCGCGGGGCGCTGGTCCCCTTCGGGGGCGGCAGCCGCAAGTGCATCGGCGAGCAGTTCGCGCTGACCGAGATGGCCCTCGCGCTGGCCGGGATCTCGGCGCGCTGGGCGCTGCGCCCGGCGCGCGGCACGCGGCTCACGCCCCGCGCGCTGGGGACGCTGAGCCCCGGGCCGCTGTCGATGGTCCCCCGGCCGCGGAAGGAGGCACCCGGGCACGGCTGAGGCGGATGCCCATGGCCGGTCCTGCGGATCCCGGGCACCCGGCATCGGGACTGCGCTCGCCGGCCCTGATCCCCCCCAGACTCGTGCGAAGCCGAGAGCTTGGGGCACCCGCGCCCTGCGACGCGTCAGCAAGGCGCAGTCGCAGCCCCTCGCTCAGGGGGCCGCACGTCAGGCGGTGAGCAGCGTGCTGCGCAGCAGGCCGACGATCTCCTCCGTCCGCTCGTGGACGAAGAAGTGGTCGCCGGGGACGGGGCGGAAGGTGAACGCGCCGGAGGCCCACTCCCGCCAGCCGCGCAGCGCGGCCGGCGGGACGCCGCTGTCCGCGAGCCCGGCCAGCACGGTGAGCGGACCGGCCAGCCGCCGCCCGACGGGCGGGGCGTAGGTCTCCGCGAGGGCGAAGTCGGCGCGCAGGGTGTCCGCAGCGCGCGTCACGGCGGACGGGTCCTCGAACATCTCGGCGGGCACCTGCCCGAGGAGCCCGAGCATCGTCATGAACGCCGCGTGCGGCAGCTCGTGCAGCTCCCACTGCCCGTCACCGGGGTCGCGGGGCGGGCGCTGGGCCGCCACGAACACATGCTCGGGCGAGCGGCCCTCGGCCTCCAGCCGGCGGGCCGTCTCGAAGGCGACCACCCCGCCCATGCTGTGCCCGAACAGCGCGAAGCGCTCGGTGAGCTGCCCACGGAGCGCGGGGAGCAGGGCGTCCATCAGGGCGTCCATGTCCGTGTACGGCGGGGCTGTGGCGTGCCCCTCCCTGCCCGGCAGCTGCACGGGAACGGCGTCGATCTCCGGGGCCAGCAGCCGCTGCCAGGCGCGGTAGGCCGAGGCGCCCTGCCCGGCGCAGGGGAAGCAGAAGAGGCGCAGCTTCCCCCCGCCGGGCGGCGGGAACGGGGTCCACGGTGTGGTGCCGGAGGTGCTCATGTGGCGATGATCCCAGCGATGGCGCGGACGGTGGGGTTCTCGATGAGGGTGGCGATCGGCAGGTCCGTCTCGAACTCCCGGCGCACCCGGGCCGCAAGCTGCACGCCCACCAGCGAGTTCCCGCCGAGTGCGAAGAAGTCGTCGTCCACGCCGACGTCCTCGATGCCCAGCGCGTCGGCCCACATCCGGGTCAGCCGCTCATGGGTGCTGCCCGCATCGGCCGGGGCGCTGCCGCCCGGGGCGGCGGGTGCGCCGGACCGGGCCGCGGGCACGGACGGGGCCGCGGCAGGCGCCGGACCGGGGGCGGCGCCGCCCCCGGTCCCCTCGATCACGTCCTGGGTGAGTCCCTCCACGGCGCGCAGCCGGGCGCTGACGCCCTCCGGCACCACGACCACCTGCGGGCCCACCCGGTCGCTCAGGATGTGCCAGAGCGCCTTGAGGCCCTCCTCCGGCCGGATGGCGAACTCACCGCCGAGTCCCGGCTCCTGCGCGGGCCGGGGCTCGGGCCCGGGGCCGGACTCGGGCTCGGCCTCGGGCTCGGGCTCGGGCTCGGGCTCGTCCGCAGGCTCTCCCCCGGCCGGCTCGGACGCCGCCGTCACGCTCGCGCGGAAGTCGGCCGGGTTCCAGGCGCGCACCGTGTAGCCGGTGACGTCCACGACTTCCCGGCCCGAGTCGTCCGTGAGGGTGATGTCGAAGGTGATCAGGTTGCCGTGCGCCCCGCGCCGCCGCGAGTAGACGTGCACGGTCGACGGCAGCGGCTCCCGCACGGTGATCCCGCTCACCGAGAACGGCAGATAGCTCTCGCCCTTCGCGCCGATGTCGGGCAGATAGACGGCGTTCGAGGTCGCGGCGTCGAACAGGGCAGGATGCAGCGGGTAGTCGGCGAGCTCGCCGGTGTAGGCCGGAGGCATCTCGATCCGGGCCAGGGTGGAGGAGTCGTCGCGCCGGATCTCGGCCATGTTCGTCCAGCGCGGCCCGAAGTCGATCAGACCCACCTCGGGTTCGTACGGCTCGGTGTCGGGCTTGACGACCGGGAAGCACTCGCGCAGCACCTCCAGATCCTGCACCGGCGGCGCCGAGCGCGGTGCCTCGCGCACCAGGCAGGTGGCGTGCTCCGTCCACTCCGCACCGTCGGCGGAGCTGGCGATGACCACCTGGTAGCCGCCCCGCTCGGGGGTGAGCGTGGTGCGGAGGGTGGTGGGCCCGGTCAGCGTCAGCACCGCCAGGAACGTCACATCGGACAGCAGCAGCGGGGCGTCCGGGGACAGCGCGGCGGCGCCCGCCGCACGGGCCATCTCCACATAGGCGGTCGCGGGCCAGACGGTCGTTCCGGCGACCCGGTGTTCACGGGCCACCCAGTGCGAGGCGGGGTCCATGGTGCTGCGGTAGCTGATCTCGCCGTCCGGGGTCTCGGTGCGCTCGCCGAGCAGCGGGTGCGTTCCCGCCCCGGCCTCCACGGCGGCTTCCGTACCCGGGTCCGCGACCGTTTCGACGACGGTCTCGGCGTCCGTTTCGGCGTCCGGGGCCGGGTCGAGGGCCGTCTGCGCGGGGCGCCGGGTGGCCAGCGAACCCACCTGGGCCGGGGCACCGGTCTGCAGCGCTCGGAAGGCAGCAGGCGCGAGCGCGTCCGCCTTGGCCGCCATGCCCAGTTCGGCCCACGCGTCCCAGTTGATGGAGACCGTGAAGCCGGGGCCGTCCGCCGCGCGGGCGTGCGCGTAGGCGTCCAGGAAGGCGTTGGCGGAGGCGTAGTCGGTCTGGCCCAGGTTTCCGGCGACGGACGTGATGGAGGAGAACAGCACCATCAGCTCCGCCTGCTCGCCGAGCAGCTTGTCGAGGACGAGGGTGCCCGCGACCTTCGCGGACAGCACCCGCTCGGCCTCGGCCCGGGTCTTGAGCGCCAGCAGACCGCCGCCGGGCACACCCGCCGTGTGGAAGACGCCGTGCACCGGTCCGAACTCCCGCTCGCCCCGCGCGAGAGCGGAGCGCATCGCGTCCTCGTCGGCGGCGTCGGCCTGGCACACCAGCACCTCGGCGCCGTACTCCTCGATCCGGCGCAGCCGGCGTACGGTCTCCCGCACCCCTTCATCGGGCCCGTCCCCGGCGTCCACGGCGTCCCACTCGGCGCGGGGCGGGAAGGCGGAGCGGGCGGTGAGGACGAGGCGGGCGCGTACGGCCCTGGCCAGCCCCTCGGCGACCGTCAGCCCCAGACCGCCGAGCCCGCCGGTGATCAGATAAGTGCCGCGCTCGCGGAGCGGGCCCGCCGCGTCGGCGGCGCGCGGCTCGGGGACCTGGCGGTAGCCGAGCGTCCAGCGCTTCCGGCCGCGCCGCGCGACCCAGCGTTCACCGTGCGGGGTGCCCAGCTCGTCCAGCAGGCCCTCGGCGTACCGGTGTTCGTCCAGGTCCAGGCAGCGGACGCGGAAGTCGGGGAGCTCCTTGGCCATCACGTCGCACACGCCGGTGACCGCGGCGCGCGCGGGCTCGACGGGCTCGGCGCCGGAGACGGAGCGGGCACGGGTCGTCACCACGTCCCAGCGGACGCCGGGCGGGAGGGACGAGGAGCGCTCGCCGAGGGCCTGGGCCAGGAACAGGACGCTGAAGAAGCCGAGGTCGAGCCAGCGGTGCGGGCTGTCGCCGTCCGTCTCGGCGGCGGTCGGCGGCCCGGCGAGCCAGCCGTGCAGGACGCGGTCGGGCAGTTGGCCGTCGGCCGTCAGGGACGCGACGAGCTGGTCGTAGTCCTCGCGGACGCCGGGGCGCAGCCGGTAGCGGCTGCCGGTGAGCCGGCCGAACCGGTCGCCGGGCTCGACGGTGACCACCTCGGCCCCGGCCTCCCTCAGCCGACTGACGGTCCCGTCGAGGAACGCGCCCCGGCGCAGCAGCAGCCAGCGCCCGGCGAGCACACCGGCCTCCGTGGCCGTGGCCGGGGCCATGCCGGTTGCCGTGGCCGGCGCCGGGACCGCGGCCTCGCGCCACTCGGGCTGGAAGAGGGAGCGCTCGATGGGGCGGCGCCCGCCCTCCTCCCCCGGCTCCCGGGCGCCGTGCGGAGCGGGGGCGCCGGCCGCGGGGCGCGGTTCGTCGGACGGGTTGGACGGGTCGAGCCAGTGCTCCTTGCGTTCGAAGGGGTAGGTGGGCAGCGGGACGCGCCGCCATCCCTCACCCCAGTACGCCGGCCAGTCGAGGGAAGCGCCCGCGCGCCACAGCTCCCCCACGGCGCGCGCCAGGCGCAGCGCGCCGTCCTCGGCGCCCTGCGGCTGGGGCATGGTGGGCACGACCGCGCGGTCCCGGCTGCCCGCGGCCACCGCCTGCGCACGGGTGAGCCCCGTCAGCACCTGCCCGGGGCCCGCCTCGACCAGCACCCGTCCCTCGTCCTCCAGGAGCAGCGCGGCGCTCTGCGCGAAGCGCACCGGGGCGCGCAGATGGCGCACCCAGTACGCGGGGTCGGTGGCCTGCTCGTCGGTGATCCACTCGCCGGTGACGTTGGAGACGAACGGCAGCTCGGGAGCGTTCAGTTCGACGTCGTCGAACTCGGCGGCGAAGTCGTCCAGCGCCGGTTCCATCATGGCGGAGTGGAAGGCGTGCGAGGTGTGCAGCCGCTGGGCGCGCACCCCGCGCCGCTTCAGGACGGCCTGTGCGGCGTCGACCGCCGCGTCCGGTCCGGAGACGACGGTCAGCCGCTCGCCGTTGTAGGCGGCGATCTCCACTCCGGCCAGGTCCGCCACCTCGTCGGGCGGGGCCGGGACGGCGAGCATCCCGCCGCCCGGGAGCGCCTCGACGAGCGCTCCCCTGCGCGCGACCAGCCGTACCGCGTCGGCCAGGGTGAAGACACCGGCGAGGCAGGCCGCGACATACTCGCCGACGCTGTGCCCTGCCATCGCGGAGGGGGTCAGCCCCCAGCTCGTCAGCTGCCGTGCCATGGCGTACTCGACAGTGAACAGCGCGGGCTGCGCCAGCCCGGTGCGGGTCAGCCGCTCGGCGGCTCCGGAACCGTCCGCCGGGTCCCCCTCCGGGCCGTGCTCCGAGCCGTGCTCCGGGCCGTCCTGCGCGGCGGCGAACATGACCTCGCGCAGATCGAGCCCGGTGTACGGCTCGGCGAGCTCGGCGCAGCGGTCGACGGCCGCGCGGAAGACGGGCTCCTGGTCATACAGCCGTCTGCCCATGCCGGGGTGCTGGGAGCCCTGGCCGGGGAAGAGGAAGCCGACGGTGCGCTCCGGCCCCCGCGCGGACGGGCCCGCAGCCGGCCCCGCAGCCGGGCCCGTCCGCGCGGCCGGGGAGCCGCCGGGGCGCAGGGCGCGCAGGGCGCGCAGGGCCTCGGCGGGCGTCTCGCCGTCGGCGGGGACGGCGGCGGCGCGGCAGGCCAGCGCCGGCCGGCCCTGGCTGAGCGTTGCGGCCGTGTCCCCCGGGTCCAGCTCGGGGTGCGCCTCAAGGTGGTCGGCCAGCCGGCCGCCGAGGGCGGCCAGCGCCTCGGGGGTCCGTGCGGAGAGCGGGAGCACGAGCGGGCGGGGCTGGAGGGGGCGCTGCGGTGCCGAGCCGTTCAGCCCGGCCCGCTGCCGCGCGGACTTCGCGGGCCGCGCGGGCTTCGCGGTCGGTACGGACTTCGCGGTCGGTGCGGGCTTCGCGGGCGGCACGGGCGGCGCCGCGGACAGGACGACGTGCGCGTTGGTGCCGCCGACGCCGAAGGAGCTGACCGCGGCCAGCCGGGTCTCCTGGTGCTCCGGCCACGGGGCGAGCGCGGTGTTGACGTAGAACGGGCTGTCCGCGAAGTCGATCGCGGGGTTGGGCTCGGTGTAGTTGATGCTCGGCGGGATCCGGCCGGACCGGATCGCGAGCGCCGCCTTGATGAGCCCGATGACGCCGGCGGCGGGGCCGAGGTGCCCGACGTTCCCCTTCACCGAGCCGATCGGGATGCTGCCGGTACCGGCCATGCCGAGCTCGCGGTACGCCTGGGTGAGCGCGTTCACCTCGATCGGGTCGCCGACGCGGGTGCCGGTGCCGTGAGCCTCGACGTAGCCGACGTGCCCGGGGTCGATGCCGAACTTGGTCATCGCCTGCCGGATGAGCATCGCCTGGCCCGCGACGCTGGGCGCGGTGAACCCGGCCTTCAGCGCGCCGTCGTTGTTGACGGCCGAGGCGCGGATGACACCGTGCACATGATCGCCGTCCGCGACGGCGTCCGCCCGGCGCTTGAGGACGACAGTGCCGACCCCTGTTCCGAAAATGGTCCCATCGGCCGCCGCGTCGAACGGGCGGATATGTCCGGTGACGGAGAACATACCGCCCTCGGCGGAGTGGTAGCCCGTCTTGCGCGGCAGCTCGACCTGGACGCCGCCCGCCACCGCCGCGTCGCACTCGCCGGCGCGCAGCGCCTGGCATGCCATGTGCACCGCGACCAGCGAGGTCGAGCAGGCGGTGACGACGTTGACGCTCGGCCCGGTCAGGCCGAGCTGGTGCGAGACGGACGTGGTGATGTAGTCGGTGGCGTTGGCGACCATGACGCCGACCTCGCCGAGGACGGCTGCGGCCTCCGGGTGGGCGCTGACGTTCCACTCGCGGTAGAAGTTCGGCGCGCCGCCGCCGTAGACGCCGACGGCGCCGGGCACCCGGAAGGGGTCGTAGCCCGCGTGCTCCAACGCGGTGTAGGCGGACTCCAGGAACAGCCGGTGCTGCGGGTCGGTGACCTGGGCCTCACGGGGCGTCAGGCCGAAGAAGGCCGCGTCGAACTCGGCGAGGTCCTCCAGGATCGGCTTGGCCTTGATGTAGTGCGGGTCCCGCAGCTCGGACTCGGGGATCCCGGCCGCGCGCAGCTCCTCGTCGGTGAACCGGGTGACCGACTCGACGCCGTCGGACAACTGGGCCCAGAAGGTGTCGAGATCCGCGCTGCCCGGCACGCGGAGCGACATGCCGATAACGGCGATGTCATCGGAATCGGGATTCGGCTGGGAGTCGGTCAGGCTCATGATGTGCACCCCGTGAACGATCTTATCGATGTTCGTGCATCCTGTACGGCGCCGCTGTCGCACGTCAATGCATACAGTTCGACAATGGCGTACGGTCGCCGGGAATCACGACAACCGTACGACTTGAGCACGAGCCGACCCGGGAGGAGAAACCGGTGCCCGAACCCACGTCCTACCGCCCCGGCGAGCTGTGCTGGGCCGACCTGTCCACACCGGACCCCGCGGGCGCCGAGCGGTTCTACACCGCTGTCTTCGGCTGGGAGTACGTGCACGCGGGCGCGGCGTACGACCACTACACCTACGCCGCGGCGGACCGGCAGATGGTGGCGGGCATCGCCCCGGCCCGGGACGGCGGCACGGGCTGGGTCGTCGCGTTCGCGACGGACAGCGCCGAGGCGGTGGCCGAACGGGTGCGGCAGGCGGGCGGCGACATCGCGGAGGGGCCCGAGGACTTCGGGGTGCAGGGCAGGAGCGTGCTCGCGGTGGACCCGGCCGGGGCGCACGTCGCCTTCTGGCAGCCAAGAGCGCATCTGGGCGCGGGCCGGGTGGGCGAACCGTCGTCGCTGTGCTGGGCGGAGCTGGCGGTGCGCGACGTGGCGGGGGCCGACCGGTTCTACGCCGCCGTCCTGGGCCTGCGCGCGGCGGAGCACGCCGCAGCGGGCAGCGCGGACTACGCCGCGTACCGGCTCGACGGCGAGCCCGTCGCGGGGCGGACCGTGCTGCGTGCCGGGCAGCAGGACGTCGAGCCGTTCTGGATGCCGTACTTCGGCGCGACGGATGCGGGGGCCGCCGTGCGCACGGCGGAGCGGGAGGGGGGCTCCGTACTCTTCTCCGGTGCCACCGGGGAGGGTGCCGGGCTGGCGGTGCTGGCGGACCCGTGGGGGGCCACGTTCGCGGTGCTGGAGCTCGCGGCGCGGGAGCCGGACGGCTCCGCGGGCGTCGGCTAGGGGGTGTTTCGAAAGCCCCGTGCGGCGCATGGGGCGTCCGGTGCGTGCTCTCGGCGTGCCGGGTGAAAGCCCTCGTACTGGGCGTACTCG
>NZ_JAAKZZ010000301.1 GCF_011045075.1 Streptomyces boncukensis | reverse complement strand
CCCGTACGCGGCCGACTATCCGTACACCGAGCCCTTCGACTACGGCGCGTCCCCCGGCCACGGAGCGCCCTCCGGGCAGGGGGCGCCGTTCGACGCCGGGACGGCCGCCCATCAGGGGTTCCCACAGGGGCCCCCGCCGGACCCCGCACAGAGCACCCGCTACGGCCCCGTTTCCGGCTACGGCCCCGTTTCCGGCCCCGGTCCCGCGCAGACCCCGCCGCAGCCGTTTCCCGCCGTCGAGCGGCACTCCGCACCGGTCCCCGCGCCGGAACCGGAGCGCCCCGCGCGGGAGGCCGCTCCCGGCGCGGAGCCGGAGCGCGCCACGCTGCGCGGGCCGGGGCAGGGCAGAGCCGACCGGCGGCGTGCCGCCAAGCGCATCAAGCGCCGCCGCCGGCTGTCCCTCACCCGGGAGATACCCATCCTCATCGGGGTGGCGCTGCTGATCGCCCTGGTGCTCAAGACCTTCCTGGTGCAGGCGTTCGTCATCCCCTCCGGCTCCATGGAGCAGACGATCAAGATCGGTGACCGGGTGCTGGTCGACAAGCTGACGCCGTGGTTCGGTTCCAAGCCGTCGCGCGGTGACGTGGTCGTCTTCAAGGACCCGGGCGGCTGGCTGGAGGGCGAGAAGCCCAAGGAGAACAACGACCCGGTGGGCATCAAGCAGGCCAAGGAGTTCCTGACGTTCATAGGGCTGCTGCCCTCGGACGACGAGCAGGACCTCATCAAGCGGGTGGTCGCGGTCGGCGGCGACACGGTGCGGTGCTGTGACCGGCAGGGGCGGGTGACGGTGAACGGCCGGGCGCTGGAGGAGCCGTATCTGCACCCGGGCAACAAGCCGTCACGGCTGAAGTTCACGGTGAAGGTGCCGCGGGGGCGTATCTTCGTGATGGGTGACCACCGGTCCAACTCGGCCGACTCCCGGTATCACCTTCAGGAGCCGGACAAGGGGACGATTCCGGAGGACCTCGTCCTCGGACGGGCGATGGTGATCGCCTGGCCGTTCGACCACTGGCGCCGGCTGGAGGAGCCCGGGACCTATGCTTCTGTACCGGATGCGGACAGCAGAGCAGCCTCGGTGTCCGGAGCCGGTGACAATCCAGTGGTGCGACTCCCGTTGTCTGCGGAACTCCCGCTCGTTATGGGAGTGGTGGGCCTGTACCGGCTCTCGGACAGGCGGCAGCGCAGTGTGAGGAGTGGATGTGGGGGACTTGGCGGTTGGCGCACGGTCCGGTTCCGGCGACCCGGAGGACGAACGCCCTGGTGCACGGGACGGGGCGGGCTCCGGCGAGCCTCCCCCCGCGGAGAGCGCCGTGGAGCCCGTGCCCGGCGTGCCGAGCAGCGGGACTGACCCGGGCGGCGGCACGGGAGACACCGGCGGCGACGGCGGCGGAGGCGACTCCTCGCCGGGCGGCGCGGGCAAAGGGAAGGGCAAGAAGCATCGTTCCTTCTGGAAAGAGCTGCCCATCCTGATCGGTATCGCGCTCATTCTGGCCCTGCTGATCAAGACGTTCCTCGTGCAGGCGTTCTCCATTCCGTCGGACTCCATGCAGGACACCCTGCAGCGCGGCGACCGGGTGCTGGTCGACAAGCTGACGCCGTGGTTCGGCTCCGAGCCGGACCGCGGCGAGGTCGTCGTCTTCCACGACCCCGGTGGCTGGCTGCCGGAGGCGCAGGTCGACGAGAACGTCGTCCAGAAGGCGCTGAGCTTCATCGGCCTGATGCCCTCGGCCAACGAGAAGGACCTGATCAAGCGCGTCATCGCGGTCGGCGGCGACCGGGTCGAGTGCAAGAAGAACGGCAAGGTCAAGGTCAACGGCACGGCCCTGGACGAGAGCTCGTACCTCTACCCCGGGAACACCCCGTGCGATGACAAGCCGTTCGGCCCGCTGAAGGTCCCGGACGGGAAGCTGTGGGTGATGGGCGACCACCGTCAGGACTCGCTGGACTCGCGCTACCACCAGAACCAGGCCGGCGGCGGCTTCGTGCCGGAGGAGAAGGTCGTGGGCCGGGCCATCGTCAAGGCGTGGCCGATCGGACGCTGGGGCACCATGCCCGTGCCGGACACCTACGACCAGAAGGGCGTCTCCGCGCAGGCGGCCGCGCTGGCCCCCACGGCGGCCCCCGCCGCGCTGGGCCTGGCCGGTGCCGTTCCGCTGGTCCTCTGGCACCGCAGGCGGCGTGAGAGCACCACCTCCGGCGGATAGCGCCGGCCGGGAACCGCCGCCTCCGGCGGGGCGTCCCGGACACGGCCGAGGGCTGACGCTGTCGTCTACCGATGGGTAGGGTGCCTGCGGATCTTCGATGCGAGACCGTGCGGACGACCCTGGAGTGCGGATGGGCGAGGCGGGACCGAGCGGCGAGGGCCGCGGTCGGCTGGGCGGCGTGCTGTCCGGGGTGGCCGTGGCCCTCGGCTGTGTGCTCTTCCTGGGCGGCTTCGCGTGGGGGGCGGTGCTCTATCAGCCCTACACCGTGCCGACCGACTCCATGGCGCCCACGGTGAAGGCCGACAGCCGGGTGCTCGCGGAGCGCATCGACGGCGACGAGGTGCGGCGCGGCGACGTCGTGGTCTTCCAGGACAAGGTGTGGGGTTCGGTCCCCATGGTCAAGCGGGTCGTGGGAGTGGGCGGCGACCGGGTCGCGTGCTGCGACCCGGAGGGGCGGCTGACGGTCAACGGGAAGTCCGTCGAGGAGCCGTATCTCGGCTCCCGGGGCCGGGAGGGCCAGCGGCCCTTCGAGCGCACATCGGTCCCCCCGGGCCGGCTCTTCCTGCTGGGGGACAACAGATCGGACTCGGTGGACTCGCGCGCGCACCTGGCGGACGCCGCGCACGGTGCGGTGCCGCGCTCCGCCGTCGAGGCGCGGGTGGACGCCGTGGCCTGGCCGGCGGGCGCCGTCGGGATGCTGCCGGGGGCCCAGGGCTTCGCCGCGCTGCCGGGCGGCACCTCCCAGCAGGGGCCGCTGCGGCTGATCGGGATCGCGGTCGTGGCCGGATTCGTGCTGATCTTGGGCGGGGCGGCGTACGGGCCGGTCGCGCGGCGCCTCACGTCTTCATCCCGCAGCAGGTCGGGGTGACGCACAATAGGGGGACGCGCGGCTGAAGGGGAACATGCCATGAGTGCCGAGGACCTCGAAAAGTACGAGACCGAGATGGAGCTGAAGCTCTACCGGGAGTATCGAGATGTCGTCGGGCTGTTCAAGTACGTGATCGAGACGGACCGGCGCTTCTATCTCACCAACGACTACGAGATGCAGGTGCACTCGGTTCAGGGTGAGGTCTTCTTCGAGGTCTCGATGGCTGACGCCTGGGTGTGGGACATGTACAGGCCCGCCAGGTTCGTCAAGCAGGTGCGTGTCCTCACTTTCAAGGATGTGAACATCGAGGAGCTCAACAAGAGCGACCTGGACCTCCCCGACGACTCCGGATTCAAGAGCTGAGGCACCTGCCTCACCCGCGCGGGTGACCGAGTTCTCCCCGGGCCCGGAGTTGTCCACAGAAATCCAGCATGATCACTGAGCTCGCCTCGGAGCCGTCACAGTCGATGGCCGGAGGTGGTGCTGATGGACGCCCGGGGTGCACTCGGCCGCTATGGCGAGGATCTGGCGGCGCGGCGCCTGCGTGAGGCGGGCATGGCGGTCCTCGTGCGCAACTGGCGCTGTGCCGAGGGAGAGATCGACCTCATCGCGCGGGACGCGGACGCGCTGGTGGTCTGCGAGGTCAAGACCCGCAGAGCGGGTCGCTCGGGGGTGTTCGAGCACCCCATGGCGGCGCTGCCGCCGTCCAAGGCCGCGCGGCTGCGGCGGCTCGCGGCGCGCTGGCTCAGCGAGCACTGGCTCGCACGCTATGGGCGGCTGCCGCCGGGCGGCGTCCGCATCGATCTTGTCGGGGTCCTGCTCCCGGAGCGCGGAGCGCCCGCGGTGCAGCATGTCCGGGGGGTGGGCTGATGGGGTTCGCACGCACCTGTGCGGTGGCGCTGGTCGGCGTCGAGGGGGTGCTGGTGGAGGTCCAGGCGGACCTGGAGCCGGGGGTGACGGCCTTCACCCTGGTGGGCCTGCCTGACAAGAGCCTGACCGAGAGTCGCGACCGGGTGCGGGCCGCGGTGGTCAACTCGGGCGTGCCCTGGCCGCAGAAGAAGCTCACGGTCGGCCTCAGCCCGGCCTCCGTGCCGAAGGCCGGGAGCAGCTTCGACATCGCCGTGGCCTGCGCCATCCTCGGCGCCGCCGAGCGGATCGACCCGCGCGAGCTGGCCGGGCTGATGATGATCGGAGAGCTGGGGCTGGACGGCCGGATCCGGCCGGTGCGCGGGGTGCTCCCGGCCGTGCTGGCCGCGGCCGACGCCGGGTACCGCCGGGTGGTGGTGCCCGAGCAGGCCGCACCCGAGGCGTCCCTGGTGCCGGATGTCTCCGTGCTGGGCGTCCGCACGCTGCGTCAGCTCATCGCCCTCCTCACGGACGAGCCGGTCCCCGAGGAGGAGCCCGGCCAGGAGGGGGCGGAGCCGGATCCCCTGCTCGCCGGCGCCCCCGTCCTCCCGGACGCCGTCCCGGGCCTGACCAGCCTGGCGCGGGAGGACCGGGTGCTGGACCTCGCGGATGTGGCCGGGCAGCCCCGGGCCCGCAAGGCCCTGGAGATCGCGGCCGCCGGACGGCACCACCTGTTCTTCAAGGGGCCGCCCGGCGCCGGCAAGACGATGCTGGCCGAGCGGCTTCCCGGGCTGCTCCCGCCGCTCGGCTTCCAGGAGTCCCTGGAGGTCACCGCGGTGCACTCGGTGGCGGGCGCGCTGCCGTCCGGCCAGCCCCTGGTCAGCAGTCCGCCGTACTGCGCCCCGCACCACTCGGCGACGATGGCGGCGCTCGTCGGGGGCGGCAGCGGGCTGCCCCGGCCCGGCGCCGTCTCCCTCGCCCACCGCGGGGTGCTCTTTCTGGACGAGGCCGCCGAGTGCTCGGTGCGGGTGCTCGACGCGCTGCGCCAGCCGCTGGAGTCCGGCTTTGTCGTCGTGGCGCGGGCCGCCGGGATGATGCGGATGCCGGCGCGCTTTCTGCTCATCCTGGCGGCGAACCCGTGCCCGTGCGGGCGGCACGGCGGCCGGGCGGGGGAGTGCGAGTGCCGGCCGGACTCCGTGCGCCGGTATCGCGCCCGGCTGTCCGGCCCCCTGCTGGACCGGGTCGACCTGCAGGTCCGCGTGGAGCCCCTGGCCCGTTCGCATCTGCTCGCGAGCTGTGCGGGTGCCGAGTCCTCGGCCCAGGTGGCGGCCCGGGTGCGGGAGGCCAGGGAGCGGGCCGCCGCCCGCTTCGCGGACACGCCCTGGGGCACGAACAGCGAGGTGCCCGGCCACGAGCTGCGCACCCGCTTCCCGGCCGAGCCCGGCGCGCTGGGGGACGCGGAGGGAGAGCTGGAGTGCGGCCTGCTCACCGCCCGCGGCCTGGACCGGGTCCTCCGTGTGGCCTGGACCGTCGCCGACCTGGCGGGCCATGGACGCCCCACTCGCGAGGACGTCGCCCTGGCGCTGGAGCTGCGCACGGGTATCGCCCGCGGCCTGGCCCTGGAAGCGGGCCCGCCATGACGGACGGCACGACGGACCGGGTCCGGCGCACGGCGCGCTCCGCCGGAGGCGAGGGGGGCAGCCGGAGCCGGACGAGGGCCCGCCCGCGCCGGCGCCAGGCGAGAGCGGAGCCGGCAGCTGCCTCCGGGGCGCGCTCGGCTCGGAGGGTTCGTACATGCCGGACGGCGCCGAGCGGTTGGCGCGGGCCGCGCTTGCCCGGGTCACCGATCCGGGGGACGAGACGGTGGGCCGGTGGCTGGGGGAGTACGGGCCGTGCGCGGTGGTCGCGGCGCTCAGTCGCGACGGGCCCCGGCTGCCGGGCGTCAGCGAGCAGCGCTGGGCCGGGCTGCGGCTGCGGGCCGCGGAGTCGCGCCCAGCGGCCGACCTGGACCGGGTGCGGGAGCTGGGCGGACGGTTCGTCTGCCCCGGCGACCCGGAGTGGCCCCGCCAGCTGGACGATCTGGGACCGGCACGCCCGTTCGGGCTGTGGGTGCGCGGCACCCCCTCGCTGCGGTACTGGGCGCTGCGGTCCGTCGCGGTCGTCGGCGCCCGGGCGTGCACGGACTACGGCGCCCATGTCGCCTCGCTGCTCGGCGCGGGCCTGGCCGAGCGGGGCTGGACCGTGGTCTCGGGCGCCGCCTTCGGCGTCGACGGCGCGGCGCACCGGGGCGCGTTGGCGGTGTGCGGACCCACGGTCGGGGTGCTCGCCTGCGGGGTGGACGTGGCCTATCCGCCGCGCCATCGCGAGCTGATCGGACGGCTGGGCGAACGGGGACTGGTGGTCGCCGAGTTGCCGCCGGGCGACCACCCGACCCGCAGCAGATTCGTGCTGCGCAACCGCGTGATCGCGGCGCTGACCCGGGGCACCGTGGTGATCGAGGCGGCGCTGCGGAGCGGCTCGCTGGGGACGGCGCGACACGCGCTCCGGCTGGGACGGCACACGATGGGGGTACCGGGCCCGGTCACCTCCGGGCTCTCGGCGGGCGTGCACGAGCTGCTGCGCGGGGAGGCCACCGTGGTCACCGAAGCCGCCGAGGTGATCGAACTCGTCGGCGACATGGGTGAGCTGGCCCCGGCGCGGCGCGGGCCCACGGTGGCGCGGGACCTGCTGAGCGGTGAGACGGCACGCGTGCTGGAGGCGCTGCCCGCCCGGGAGGCCGCCCATGTTCCGCAGCTGGCACGGCGCGCAGGCACGGCACCCGCCGTCGTCCTGGCCCACCTCCATGAGCTGCGGGCCCTTGGCTTCGTCGAACGGGCAGGCGATGGCTGGCAGTTGACCCGGTCATCTGACCGACACTCCATCGGGTGATGAGGCGGTGCTTGACCTGGGGCTATCGAGTGAAAGGCTGAGCCGTGCCCACGCGTGAGAGAGCCCGGCGGATCTGCCCGCCGTAGTGCATGTGGGCGCCAACATCGCGCCCCGGCAAGGGGAGGAGAGTGCTTGACGCATCCCCCGATCCGCGTCCCGTCGCACACGGCGACCGCCCGGTCACGTTACGCTCACACCATCTCTCAATGAGACCCACGGCTCCGCACACCTACAGACCACCATCCAGCAGAACGGCTCAAGGCGACGTATGCCTCAGCACATCCCAGGGCCCGACCGCACGGCCACCGCCGCGGCACCGACCGCCGTCGACGACGCCGCGCCCAGGACCGCGCCCGGCACCCTGGAGGAGCTGTGGCGGGCGTACAAGAACACGGGCGACGACAGACTGCGCGAGCAACTGATCCTGCACTACTCACCACTGGTCAAGTATGTCGCGGGCCGGGTGAGTGTGGGCCTGCCGCCCAATGTCGAGCAGGCCGACTTCGTCTCGTCCGGGATCTTCGGGCTGATCGACGCCATCGAGAAGTTCGACCCGGGGCGGTCCATCAAGTTCGAGACCTACGCCATCACCCGCATCCGCGGCGCGATGATCGACGAACTGCGGGCGCTGGACTGGATCCCCCGCTCCGTGCGGCAGAAGGCCCGCGCCGTCGAGCGCGCCTACGCCACGCTGGAGGCGCGGCTGCGCCGCAGCCCGTCGGAGGCGGAGGTCGCCGAGGAGATGGACATCCCCGTGGAGGAACTCCACGGCGTCTTCAGCCAGTTGTCCCTCGCCAACGTGGTCGCGCTGGAGGAGCTGCTGCACGTCGGCGGCGAGGGCGGCGACCGGCTCAGCCTGATGGACACCCTGGAGGACACCGCCGCCGACAACCCCGTGGAGGTCGCGGAGGACCGCGAGCTCCGGCGGCTGCTGGCCCGCGCCATCAACACCCTCCCGGAGCGCGAGAAGACCGTGGTCACCCTCTACTACTACGAGGGGCTGACACTCGCCGAGATCGGTCAGGTGCTCGGCGTCACCGAGAGCAGGGTCAGCCAGATTCACACCAAATCGGTCCTGCAGCTGCGGGCCAAACTGGCCGATGTGGGGCGCTGACGCGCTGAATCGGTCCTGCCGGACGCCTGACCGTATGACTCCCGGGCCGGGCTCCGTAAGCTAGTGATGTGCCCAGGATTCGAGCGGCCTCCGTGGCCGAGCACCGGACCATGCAGCGGGCGGCCCTGCTGGACGCCGCCAGGTCACTCCTGTCCGAAGGCGGGACGGAGGCCCTGACCTTTCCCGCCCTCGCCCAGCGCACCGGCCTCGCGCGCTCCTCCGTCTATGAGTACTTCCGCTCCCGCGCGGCCGTCGTCGAAGAGCTGTGCGCCGTGGACTTCCCCGTCTGGGCGGCCGAGGTCGAGGCGGCCATGGCCGAGGCGGCGACGCCGGAGGCCAAGGTCGAGGCGTATGTCCGGCAGCAGCTCGCCCTCGTCGGCGACCGGCGGCACCGCGCCGTCGTCGCGATCTCCGCGGGAGAGCTGGACGCCGCTGCCAGGGAGCGCATCCGCGCCGCACACGGCGGTCTGATCTCGATGGTGGTCGAGGCGCTCGGCGACCTCGGCCACGCACAGCCGAGGCTCGCCGCCCTGCTGCTGCAGGGGGTCGTGGACGCGGCCGTACGCAGGACCGAACTGGGCGCGGCGGAGGATCCGGAGCAGATCGCGGAGGCCGCCGTCGCCATGGCGCTGCGCGGGGTCCAGGGCTGAACCCCGGGCCGGACGCCCGAGCGGGCACCCGCACCGGGCGGTACCGGCGCAGGCGCCGGTGCGCCCAGAAGGCGCCGAGCGTGAGCAGGAGCGCACCCCCGGCCGCTCCCGGTCCGGTGGCGTCCCTGGTCGGCCCGGCGCGCGCCGCCCGCCGCGCGGCCACCGGCGCCGCGCCGTCCCGCCCCGGCAGCGGGACCCCGAACACCGGCAGCAGCCGGGAGCGGCCCCGGCCCAGCAGCAGGAGCGGGTCGAGGTAGCGCTCACCGCGGCGCAGGCCCCAGTGCAGACATCTGCCCCGGTCGGCACCCCGGTGCGGCGGGCTCGCTCTGCCGCTCGCCCCTGGCCCGCCGCTCCGGGTGCGCAGGCAGTGGCCCGCGTCGCCGGCGGGCGGCTCCTCGGACACGGTGCCGACGACGTCGCCCGCCGCCACGCGGTCTCCCGCGCGCACGGACGCCCTGACCGGTTCGTATGTGGTACGCAGCGGGGGGCTGCCGGTGCCGCTCAGCTCGATGGAGACCACCCCGCGGCCCGCGACCCGGCCCGCGAACGCGATCCGGCCCGGCGCGACCGTCCGCACCCGTCGCCCCGCACGGGCCGCGAGATCCACTCCCCGGTGCCCCGGCGCCCAGCGCCGGGGCGGCGGATCCCAGCCGCGTACCACCAGCGGTCCGCCGCCGGCGGAGCCGGGGGAGCCCGGGACCGGCCAGAACCGCTCCGGCCGCTCGCCCGTCCCTCCCACGGGGCGGTGGGAGGGGCC
>NZ_JAAKZZ010000300.1 GCF_011045075.1 Streptomyces boncukensis | reverse complement strand
CCGTGGACGTCGTGCGCGACAACCCGGACCGGTTCCGGGTCACCGGACTCTCCGCGGCCGGCGGACACAATGGGGGCATGACGGACTCCCTCGCTGACCCGCATCGGCGGTTCCCCGCGGTCCCGGCGCCCGCCGCCGGCGCCCCGCGCGACATCGTGATCCTCGGCTCGACCGGCTCCATCGGCACCCAGGCCGTGGACGTCGTGCGCGACAACCCGGACCGGTTCCGGGTCACCGGACTCTCCGCGGCCGGCGGCCGCGTGGAGCTGCTGGCCGAGCAGGCGCGTCAACTGCGAGTGCGGACGGTCGCCGTGGCCAGAGCGGACAAGGCGGAGGAGCTGCGCGCCGCGCTGCGCGAGCGGTACGGCGCGGGGGAGCCGCTCCCCGAGGTGCTGGCCGGGCCGGACGCCGCCACCGAGCTGGCCGCCTCGGACTGCCACACCGTGCTCAACGGCATCACCGGCTCCATCGGCCTGGCCCCCACCCTGGCCGTGCTGAAGGCGGGCACGGTGCTGGCGCTCGCCAACAAGGAGTCCCTGATCGTCGGCGGCCCGCTGGTGAAGGCCCTCGCGCGCCCCGGCCAGATCGTGCCGGTGGACTCGGAGCACTCGGCGCTCTTCCAGGCGCTGCTCGGCGGCGCCCGCGCCGAGGTACGCAAGCTGCTGGTCACCGCCTCGGGTGGCCCGTTCCGCGGCCGTACCCGCGAGGAGCTGGCGGAGGTCACCCCGCGCGAGGCGCTCGCCCACCCCACCTGGGACATGGGCCCGGTCATCACGATCAACTCCGCGACCCTGGTGAACAAGGGGCTGGAGGTCATCGAGGCGCATCTGCTGTACGACATTCCGTTCGACCGCATCCAGGTCGTGGTCCATCCGCAGTCCGCCGTGCACTCGATGGTGGAGTTCACGGACGGCTCGACCCTCGCCCAGTGCGGCCCTCCGGATATGCGGCTGCCGATCGCGCTCGGCCTCGGCTGGCCGGAGCGGGTGCCGGACGCCGGACCGGTCTTCTCCTGGACGGAGGCGATGTCCTGGGAGTTCTTCCCGCTGGACGAGAAGGCGTTCCCGTCCGTGCCGCTGGCCTGCCATGTGGGGGCGCTGGGCGGCACCGCGCCCGCCGTCTACAACGCGGCGAACGAGGAGTGCGTCGACGCCTTCATGGCCGGGAAGCTGCCGTTCACCGGCATCGTGGATACGGTGGCGGCTGTGGTCGAGGAGCACGGCACGCCGAACGGAACCGGACTCACGCTGCCGGATGTCCTCGAAGCCGAGACCTGGGCGCGTCGGCGCGCCCGTGAAGTGGCGCAACGCGCGCAGACAGCGGAGGCCCGCGCATGACGACGTTCATGACCATTCTCGGCATAGTCGTCTTCGTCGTCGGCCTGCTCTTCTCCATCGCCTGGCACGAGCTGGGGCACTTCTCGACGGCCAAGATGTTCGGCGTGCGGGTGCCGCAGTTCATGGTGGGCTTCGGCCCGACCCTGTGGTCGAAGCGCAAGGGCGAGACCGAGTACGGCATCAAGGCGATTCCGCTCGGCGGCTACATCCGCATGATCGGGATGTTCCCGCCGGGCGATGACGGCGCGATAAGGAAGCGCTCCACCTCGCCGTTCCGCGGCATGATCGAGGACGCCCGCGCGGCGGCGTTCGAGGAGCTGCAGCCGGGCGACGAGAAGCGGCTGCTCTATACGCGCAAGCCCTGGAAGCGCGTCATCGTGATGTTCGCCGGGCCGTTCATGAACCTGATCCTGGCCGTCGTGATCTTCCTGACGGTGCTGATGTCCTTCGGCGTGAACACGCAGACGACCACCGTCTCCTCGGTGTCCGACTGCGTGATCCCGGCCTCGGCCCAGACCGACAAGTGCCCCTCCGGCGCCAAGGACTCCCCGGCGAAGGCCGCGGGCCTGCGGGCCGGCGACAAGATCGTCGCCTTCGACGGCGCGAAGGTGGACGACTGGGGCGCCCTTCAGCGGCACATCAGGGACACCACGGGCCCGGCCACCGTCACGGTGGAGCGGGACGGCGAGCGCAAGACCCTGCGCGCCTCCCTGATCGAGAACCGGGTCGCCAAGTCGGACGGCGACGGCGGCTACGTCGAAGGCGAGTACGTCAGAGCGGGCTTCCTCGGCTTCACGCCCGCCAGCGGCATCGTCAAGCAGGACTTCCCGCAGGCCGTGGACCGCATGGGCGACATGATGGAGCACGGCGTCCAGGCCCTGGTCAATCTGCCGGGCAAGATCCCGGACCTGTGGAACGCGGCCTTCGACGGCGGCGAGCGCAAGCAGGACTCGCCGATGGGCGTGGTCGGCGCGGCCCGCGTCGGCGGCGAGGTCGTCTCGCTGGACATCCCGGCGAGCCAGCGGGTGGCCACCATGCTGTTCCTGGTCGCGGGCTTCAACCTGTCCCTCTTCCTGTTCAACATGCTTCCGCTGCTCCCGCTGGATGGCGGACACATCGCGGGGGCCCTGTGGGAGTCCGTGCGCAGGATGTTCGCCCGGGTCTTCCGGCGGCCCGACCCCGGCCCCTTCGACGTAGCGAAGCTCATGCCGGTGGCGTATGTCGTTGCGGGGGTCTTCCTCTGCTTCACGCTCCTCGTTCTGGTGGCCGATGTCGTCAACCCGGTGAAACTCGCGGGGTGACGCGCCACACGGCTTGTGTTCGATTTCTGTACGTATGTCACTCTCCCGGGGCATCCCCGGGAGTGGTGTGCTCATAGATGCGCCGGTGCCGTAATCTCGGACTACCGGAGCCCGTCGAAGCCGGGACGTGAACGACACCTTTTGGGGTTGCACGCTGATGACAGCGATTTCGCTCGGAATGCCGGAAATTCCGGCCAAGCTCGCCGACCGCAGGGTCAGCAGGAAGATCCACGTCGGCCCCGTGGCGGTGGGCGGGGACGCACCGGTGTCCGTGCAGTCGATGACCACCACCCGCACCTCGGACATCGGCGCCACGCTGCAGCAGATCGCCGAGCTGACCGCGTCCGGCTGCCAGATCGTCCGGGTCGCCTGCCCCACCCAGGACGACGCGGACGCACTGCCGGTGATCGCCAGAAAGTCCCAGATCCCGGTCATCGCGGACATCCACTTCCAGCCCAAGTACGTCTTCCAGGCCATCGAGGCGGGCTGCGCCGCGGTCCGGGTGAACCCGGGCAACATCAAGAAGTTCGACGACCAGGTCAAGGAGATCGCCCAGGCGGCCTCCGACCACGCCACCCCGATCCGGATCGGCGTCAATGCCGGCTCCCTGGACAAGCGGCTGCTTGAGAAGTACGGCAAGGCCACCCCGGAGGCGCTGGCCGAGTCGGCGCTGTGGGAGGCGTCCCTCTTCGAGGAGCACGGCTTCCGGGACATCAAGATCTCGGTCAAGCACAACGACCCGGTCGTCATGGTCAACGCCTATCGCCAGCTCGCCGCCCAGTGCGACTACCCGCTGCACCTGGGCGTCACCGAGGCCGGACCGGCGTTCCAGGGCACCATCAAGTCCGCGGTGGCCTTCGGCGCGCTGCTCTCGGAGGGCATCGGGGACACCATCCGGGTCTCGCTGTCGGCGCCGCCGGTCGAGGAGGTCAAGGTCGGCATCCAGATCCTGGAGTCGCTCGGGCTGCGCCAGCGCCGTCTGGAGATCGTCTCCTGCCCGTCCTGCGGCCGCGCCCAGGTGGACGTCTACAAGCTGGCGGACGAGGTGACCGCCGGGCTCGACGGCATGGAGGTGCCGCTGCGCGTCGCCGTCATGGGCTGTGTGGTCAACGGGCCCGGCGAGGCCCGGGAGGCCGACCTCGGCGTCGCGTCCGGCAACGGCAAGGGCCAGATCTTCGTCAAGGGCGAGGTGATCAAGACGGTGCCCGAGTCGAAGATCGTGGAGACGCTCATCGACGAGGCCATGAAGATCGCCGAGCAGATGGAGAAGGACGGCGTCCCCTCGGGCGAGCCGGTGGTGACGACGGCCGGCTGAGGAGCGTCCGGCTGAGGGGCGTCCGGCGGGTCCCGGTCGCCCTCCTTCCGGGGCCTGGCAGGGGCAGCCCCGGCCCAGCACGATCCGCCGGGGCGCCGGGCGTTCCACCTGGGGCGCCCCGCGGCCTCCCGCGGAGGTACAGTGCGAGAGATCGTTCCTTCTCGCCCTCCCAGGCCGCACCGTGAGGCACCGACACGTTGTTGACCACCACCTCCACCCGGGTTGTCGAGCCCGCTGAGCTCGACGAGGTGCTCGATGTGCTCCGGCGCGAGCCCGTCAGCAACGCTTTCGTCACCGCCCGCGTCCAGGCGTCCGGGCTCGACCCGTGGCGCCTCGGCGGCGAGATGTGGGGCTGGTACGTCGACGGCCGCCTGGAGTCCCTCTGCTACGCAGGCGCCAACCTGGTGCCGCTCTGCGCGGGCCCCGACGCCGTGCACGCCTTCGCGGAGCGGGCCCGGCGGCAGGGGCGGCGCTGCTCCTCCATCGTCGGCCCCGCGGGCCCCACGGCGGGCCTGTGGTCCCGTCTCGAACCGCACTGGGGCCCGGCCCGCGAGGTCCGCCGCCACCAGCCGCTGATGGTCACCGACCGGACGCCGTCCGACATCGCGCCCGACCCGCGGGTGCGGCGGGTCGCCAAGGACGAGCTGGACGCGGTGATGCCCGCCTGCGTCGCCATGTTCACCGAAGAGGTCGGGGTCTCGCCGCTCGCCGGGGACGGCGGCCTGGTCTACCAGGCGCGGGTCGCGGAACTCGTCGCCGCCGGACGCTCCTTCGCGCGCTTCGAGGACGGCCGGGTCGTCTTCAAGGCGGAGATCGGCGCCGCCACTCCGCACGCCTGCCAGATCCAGGGCGTCTGGGTCGACCCCGGGCGGCGCGGCGAGGGCCTGTCGGTCGCCGGCATGGCCGCCGTGGTCGACTACGCGCTGCGGGACGTGTCGCCCGTGGTGAGCCTCTACGTCAACGACTACAACACCCCCGCCCGCGCCGCCTACCGCCGTGTCGGGTTTCGCGAGGTGGGGGCGTTCATGAGTGTGCTGTTCTGAGCGGGATAGAGGAAGTAGCCTCCCGCCATGCTGCCTACCTCCGGGCCGTCTCCGGACTCCCGCCGCCCGGTCATCGGCCCGCTCGACCTCGCCGGCCGCGTCGACGAGGCGCTCGCCGTCCAGGCTGTCGCCTTCGGACTCACCGACGACGAGATCGACGTGCGCCGCCACATCGTGCGGCGCCACATGTCCGGGCCGGGCGCGCGGGCGCTGGGCGCCACCACCGGGGACGGCAGGCTGGTCGGCTTCGTCTACGGCATGCCGAACGACCGCACGCAGTGGTGGTCCACGGTGGTGCACCCGTATCTGCGCCAGGAGGGCCACGACGAGTGGCTCAGCGACTCCTTCGTCATCACCGAGCTGCACGTCCATCCCGCGTACCAGGGCAGGGGCATCGGACGCGCCCTGATCACCGACCTCACCGACGGCGCGGCCGAGGCCCGCTCGCTGCTCTCCGCGATCGACACCGCGAGCCCGGCCCGCGCCCTGTACTACCGCCTCGGCTATCGCGACCTCGCCCGCAGAGTCCTCTTCCCCTCGGCGCCCAGCCCCTATGTGGTGATGGGCGCGTGGCTGCCGCTGCGGCGGGGCGGGTGAGGCCGGGGCCGGGGGGCGCCGTTTCCGTGCCGTCGGCCGGGGCGGATAGGCTCGGCCACTGTCACTCGACCCGCTTATCCATGCCGCAACCAGGAGCACCCCATGGCAGCCCGAGTCCAGCGTTTGTCCCGGTCCATGCTGAAGACGCTGCGTGACGACCCGGCGGACGCCGAGACGCTGAACCACAAGCTGCTCGTCCGGGCCGGGTATGTGCGCCGTACGGCGGCGGGGATCTGGAGCTGGCTGCCGCTGGGCAAGCAGGTGCTGGAGAACGTCACCCGGGTGGTCCGCGAGGAGATGGACGCCATCGGCGGCCAGGAGGTGCTGCTGCCCGCCCTGCTGCCCCGGGAGCCGTACGAGGTCACCGGGCGGTACGAGGAGTACGGCGACCTCCTCTTCCGCCTCCGGGACCGCAAGGGCGGCGACTATCTGCTCGGCCCCACCCACGAGGAGATCTTCACCCAGGTCGTCAAGGACCAGTGCACGTCCTACAAGGACCTGCCGGTGATCCTCTACCAGATCCAGACCAAGTACCGGGACGAGGCCCGCCCGCGCGCCGGCATCCTGCGCGGCCGCGAGTTCACGATGAAGGACTCCTACAGCTTCGACGTCTCGGACGAGGCGCTGGCCGCCTCCTACGCGCTGCACCGCGAGGCGTACCAGCGGATCTTCCGCCGCCTCGGCCTCGACTTCCGCATCGTCTCGGCGGTGTCCGGCGCGATGGGCGGCTCGGCCTCCGAGGAGTTCCTGGCCCCGGCGCCGGCCGGCGAGGACACCTTCGCCCAGTGCCCGCAGTGTGGGTACGCGGCCAACACGGAGGCGGTGACCGTCACCGTGCCGCCCGCGTCCCCGGACGGCCGCCCCGCCGTCGAGAAGCTGGACACCCCGGACACGCCCACCATCGAGGCCCTCGCCGCACACCTGGGCGTCCCCGCGTCCGCGACGCTCAAGAACCTGCTGGTGAAGGTGGACGGGGAGATCGTCGCCGTCGGCGTGCCCGGCGACCGCGAGGTGGACCTCGGCAAGCTCGCCGAGCAGCTGGCCCCGGCCGAGGTCGGGGTCGTCACGGCCGAGGACTTCACCGGCCGCGACGACCTGGTGCGCGGCTACATCGGCCCGCAGGGCGGCATGGCGGGCAAGGCGTTCCGCTACCTCGCCGACCCGCGCGTCGCCCCCGGCACCTCGTGGATCACGGGCGCCAACGAGGAGGGCAAGCACGCCCGCAACGTGGTCTGCGGCCGGGACTTCGAGGTCGACCAGTATCTGGACGTGGTCGTCGTCGAGCCCGGCGACCCCTGCCCCGAGTGCGGCTCCGGCATCGAGCTGGACCGCGCCATCGAGATCGGCCACATCTTCCAGCTGGGCCGCAAGTACGCGGACGCGTTCGAGCTGGACGTGCTCGGCCAGGACGGCAAGCCCGCCCGGGTCACCATGGGTTCGTACGGCGTCGGCGTCTCGCGCGCGGTCGCCGCGCTGGCCGAGCAGACGGCGGACGAGCAGGGCCTGTGCTGGCCCCGCGAGGTCGCCCCCGCGGATGTGCACATCGTCGCGGCGGGCAAGGCGGCGCAGACGGAGGCCGCGCTGGACGCCGCGGAGCGGCTCGCCGAGGCCGGGATCCGGGTGCTGGTGGACGACCGGGCCGGGGTCTCCCCGGGGGTGAAGTTCACGGACGCCGAGCTGATCGGCGTCCCCACGATCCTCGTCGCCGGGCGCGGGGTGAAGGACGGCCTCTTCGAGCTGAAGGACCGGCGCACGGGCGAGCGGGAAGAGCTGCCCCTGGAGGAGGCGCTCGCCAGGCTGAAGCCGGCGGCCGGCTGACCTCTCTCCGAGACCGTGCCCCGTCAGGGGCGCGGGGAACTGCGCGACCGGCCACAGACCGCCCGCAGACCGCCCGCAGACTGCGACTGCCGCAAGGGGCAGCCCTGACCCAGCAAGGGGCCGCCCCGGCCCGGCAAGCGCCACCGGACAGGAAGGAGCGCTACAGCCAGGTCGCGAAGTCCAGCAGCATCTCGCCGTCCGCGCGGGCGCCCGCCGAGAGGTTCCGCACCCCCGACTCGACCGCCCGGTAGAGCGTCCAGCCGCGCACCCGCTCCCGCTCCACGTCGAGCGAGTCCGCCAGCTTGTGCACCCGCCGCCGCACCGAGGAGGCGGCCCCGCTGGACGCCATCAGATCGTGCAGCCGGTCCCGTGTCAGCCGCGCCAGGTCGTACGCCGCCTCCCCGACCAGCGGGTCGGGCCCCACCGTCAGCCACGGCGCCCGCTCGCCCCCGCTCAGCACGGCGCCCTGCCGGAAGTCGCCGTGCAGCAGGACGGGCTCGCCGCCGTCCCCGGTGCTGCCCAGCAGCTCCTCGCGGGCCTCCAGCGCCGCGTCCACCAGGGGCCGCACCTCGGCCGGCGCGCCGGCCCGCATCAGCGCCGCCTCCGTCCGGGTGTGCTCCGCGACGGTCTCGAAGACGCCGCCGGCGTCCCCGGCGGGCACCCACAGCCGCCGCACCACGGAGACGGCCTCCAGCGTCGCCTTCGCCTCCGGCAGCGCCCGCAGCGACACCTCGCCGTGCAGCCGCTCCAGCAGCAGCGCCCCCTCGCCGGGCTCGGCCCGCAGCAGCCGGGCCGCGCACAGCCCGTCCCAGCGGGCCAGCGCCGCGCTCTCGCGCAGCGCCCGGTCGGGTGCGGGGGCGCCGTCGGGCGCCACCAGCTTCAGCGCGGCGGGCGTGCCGTCGGCCTGCCGCACCAGTACGACCAGGCTGCTCCGCCCGCCGGGGGACACCACCCGCTCGGGCGTCAGCTCCCACCTCTCCAGCCACCGCGCCAGCAACTCGGGCAGACCGCGCAGCCAGGACGCGGCGGTCGCCGCCGCCTGCGCGTCGGGCTGCGCCTCCAGGGCGCGCACCAGCCGCTGCGGCGGGTCGAAGGGCAGAACGGAAGGCATGGAACGGGACGGCCTTTCGGAGGGGTCGGCGATGTGGTCACAGCGTGCCGGGCGCCCGGGACCCGGAGGCCGGGCCCGAGGGGGTGCCCGCGGCGGGGTCCGAAGGGACCGGGGTGGCCGACGGCTCGGCCCCGCCGAGTTCGGCGAGCCCTGGGAAGGCTACGCCGCTGCCCCGCCAGCGCGCCGACCGCACCGCGGCCTCGCGCAGCGACCCCGCCGCGGCGCGCCGCCGCGCGCCCGTGCTCGCCCGCACCAGGTCCGCGTACACCCCGGCGAGCCGGTCCTCCAGCTCGGCGGCGAGCCGGACGGCGGCGGCCTCGTCCGGGACGGCGAAGGGCAGCGCGTACGCGGCCGCCGCCGGCGCGGGCTCGCCGCCCAGCTCGCGCACGTCGCGGCGGAGCGCGTCCCGCCGCGCGCGGTGCGCGTCGTACGCCTCGCGGGCCTCCTTCTTGCGGTCCGCGCCGATCCGGCCGCCGACCACCCCGTAGCCGTACACGGTGGCGTGCTCGGCGCGCAGCGCCGCCTGCACGGCGTCGATCTGCTTCATGTCCGGTCCCCGTTCGCGTCCCTGTCGCTGCCCCCGTCACCGGCCTGGCCGTCCGCGCCGTCGCCGGGCTCTTCCGCCTCCAGAAGGTAGGCGTGCGCCGCGCCGGCCGCCGCGAGGGAGGCCAGCAGCCGGGCCAGCTCGCCCGGGGCCTTCACCAGCGTCTTCGTCCGTGCGTCGGCGAGCCGCCGCTCGGCGGCCACCAGCGCGCTGAGCGCCTGCTTCGCGTCGCCGGGCACCGCGGGTCCGTCCGCGCCGGGATCCGTGGCGGACGGCGCGGGCGGAGCGGAGGGGCGGGGGG
>NZ_JAAKZZ010000002.1 GCF_011045075.1 Streptomyces boncukensis | reverse complement strand
TAAGAGACAGCCTCCCACACCTCCCACGTCGAGCGCATCGAGACCGAACTGCTGGAGGCGCTGCGCGGGATCACCCCGCGGTCGGCCCGGGTCCCGATGTTCTCCTCCGTCCTCGGCCGGTGGGTCGAGGGCGCCGAACTCGACGGCGCGTACTGGTACCGGAACCTGCGGCAGCAGGTCGGCTTCGCCGACGCCGTACGCGCCCTGCTCGACCTGGGCCACCGGACCGTTGTGGAGGTCAGCGCCCACCCGGTGCTGACCGGGGCCGTGCAGGACCTGGTCGACGACCACGGCGCGGACGGTGCCGCGGTCGTCAGCACACTGCGCCGGGACGAGGGTGGCCCGGCGCGCTTCCACCGGTCGCTGGCCGAACTCTGGGTGCGCGGCGTCGATGTGGACTGGGCGCCCGTCTTCGACGGCGTCACCCCACCGGAGGAGCCCGCGGACCTGCCCACCTACGCCTTCCAGCACCAGCGGTACTGGCTGAGCGCCCCGCCCGTCGGGAACACGGTGACCGGCGCGGGCCTCGCCGCTCCGGGACATCCGCTGCTCGACGCCGAACTGACGATGGCGAACGGCGGCACCAGGGTGTTCACGGGCCGTCTCGATGTGCGGAGGCAGCCGTGGCTGGCCGAGCACCGGGTCGGCGGCGTACTGATCGTGCCGGGCACCGCGTGGCTGGATCTGCTGTTCCACATCGGGGACCGGGTCGGCAGCCCCACGGTCGAGGAACTCACCGTCCTCGCGCCCACGACGCTCCCCGAGAGCGGCGGCACGGACGTCCAGGTCGTCGTGGAAGCGCCCGGCGGCGACGAGAGGGGCGAGCGGCACGTCACCATCCACACCCGCGGCGGCCCCCAGGACGAGGACGCGTGGACCGAGACCGCGAACGCCACCCTCACGGCGCCGGACTCCCCGGCCGCGGCGGAGGTCGGCGCGTGGCCGCCGCCCGGCGCGCGGGCGGTGGACCTGGACGGCTTCTACGACGGGCTGGCCGCGGACTACGGACCGGCGTTCCGCGCGGTGGAGTCGGTCCTGCGGGACGCGGAGGCCACCTACGCCGAGGTGCGGCTGGGCGAGACCGGCGACGACGACGGATACGGCGCGCACCCGGTGCTGCTGGACGCCCTGCTGCATCCGCTGGACGTGTCGGGGCTGCTGGGGGAGCCCGGCCAGTCGCGGCTGGCGTTCTCCTGGTCGGGCTGCCGGTTGTACGCGACCGGTGCGCGGTCGGTGCGGGTGCGGCTGGCCTCCGCCGGTGCGGACGCCGTTTCACTGACCGCGGTGGACGAGGCCGGCCTCCCGGTGGTCAGCGTCGACCGCCTCACCGTGCGGCCCGTCGGGGCCGAGGCGCTGCGGCGGCCTCTCTCCGCCGCCGACCTGCTGTTCGACGTCTCCTGGCAGCGCGCGGAACCGTCGGCGGCCGTCCCGGAGTGGGCGTTCTTCGAGGACGTCCGCGAGGCCGCACAGCTCCCCCCGGTCGTCGTCCGCACACCCGACACCGGCAGTGCCCAGGGGCCCCTGCCGGAGCGCGTCCGTACGGCCGGCCTCCGCGTTCTGCGGGACCTTCAGGAGTGGCTGGCCGACCCCCGGGCCGCCGAGTCGCGGCTCGTGCTGGCGACACGGCCAGGACGGCTGGTCACCGAGCCGCTGCGGGGTCTGCTGCGGACGGCCGCTGCCGAGCACCCGGGGCGGTTCGGGCTGCTGGCCCTCGACCGGCCGGAGCGGGACGCGATCGAGGCCGGGCTGGCGGTGGACGAGCCCGAGGTGTCGGTCCGCGAAGGCAGCGCCTTCGTCCCGCGGCTGAGCCGGGTGCCCGCGCCGGACGAGCCGGGCTCGCTGGAGGGGGAGACCGTGCTCGTCACCGGCGCGACCGGCGGACTCGGCAGGCGGGTCACCGAGCACCTCGTCCATGCCCACGGCGTCGCCGAACTGATTCTGGTCTCCCGCGGCGGCGCCGAGCAGGATTGGGTCGACCGGCTCGCCGCGGCCGGGACGACCGTGCGCTCCTTCGCCGCGGACGTCCGCGACCGCGAGGCACTGGCCGGGATCGTCGGCGCGGCCGCCGACCGGCTGACCGCCGTGGTCCACACCGCGGGCGTCGTCGACGACGGCGTGCTGACCGGCCTCGACGAGCACAAGTGGCACACGGTGCTGCGGACGAAGGTGGACGCCGCCTGGCACCTGCACGAACTCACCGAGCACCTCCCGCTCAAGGCGTTCGTCCTCTACTCGGCGGCCGCGGCCACGTTCGGCAACGCCGGGCAGGGCAACTACACCACGGCGAACGCGTTCCTGGACGCGCTCGCCCGCCATCGCGCCGCCCGGGGCCTGCCCGCGCAGTCGCTGGCCTGGGGCCTGTGGGAAGGCGGGGCCGGCATGGGCAGCCGCCTCGGCGCCGCGGACCGGGCCAGGATGGCCCGGCAGGGCACGCGGGGGTTCCCGGCGGAGCAGGGGCTCGCCGCCTTCGACGCCGCCCTCGCCGTCGACCGGCCGGCGCTCGTACCGGTCCGGCTGGACCAGGAGGCCCTGCGGACCGGCGAGGAGGTCCCGCCGCTGCTCCGCGCGCTCGTCCCGGCCCGCACCCGGCGCAGGGACCTGCGCCGCGACGACGGCGCGGCCGCGCGGGACGACGGGTTCGCGGCGCTCCCGCCGGAGCGGCGCGAGGCGCGGCTGCTCGACCTCGTCCGCACCGCCACGGCGACCGTCGTGGGGCATCGGACCGGTGACGACGTTCCGGCAGGCACCGCGTTCCAGGACCTCGGGATCGACTCGCTGCTCGCCGTGGAGCTGCGCAACCGGCTCAACAAGGCCACTGGGACCCGGCTGCCTGCGACCCTCGTCTTCGATCACCCCACGCCGCAGGACCTCGCCGTGCATCTGACCGGGCTCCTCGGGGACGAGGGCGGCACCGGCCAGGAGTCCGCCGGTCAGGAGCCTGCCGGTCAGGAGCCTGCCGTCCGGGAGCCTGCGGCGGTACCGGAGGGCCGGCCCGGCGAGGCGGGCGCGGCGGACGACCCGATCGCCATCGTGGCCATGGGCTGCCGGCTGCCCGGCGGGGTGGAGTCGCCGGAGGACCTGTGGCGCCTCGTCGAAGCGGGCGGCAGCGGGATCTCCGCGTTCCCGGCCGACCGCGGCTGGCTGCCGGACCCGGTGCTCGGAGCGGACAGCGGCATCGAGCAGGCCGGCGGCTTCCTCGACGGCGCCACCGCCTTCGACGCGGAGCTGTTCCAGCTCTCCCCGCGGGAAGCCGAGACCATGGACCCGCAGCAGCGGCAGCTCCTCGAAGTCGCCTGGGAGACCATCGAGAGCGCCGGGATGGACCCGACAGCCGTACGCGGGCGGCGGATCGGCGTGTTCGCGGGCCTGGTGCACAACGGCTACGCGGACCGCGCCGAGCTCGAAGGGCACCTCGGCGTCGGCACGGTCAGCAGCGTGGCGACCGGGCGGATCGCGTACACCTTCGGCCTTGAGGGCCCGGCGGTCACCGTGGACACCGCCTGCTCCTCCTCGCTGGTGGCGCTGCACCTCGCGGCGCAGTCGGTGCGCAGCGGAGACTCCGACCTCGCGCTCGCCGGCGGCGTCGCCGTCATGGCGTCACCGGAGACGTTCGCGACCTATGTGCGGCAGGGCGCGCTGGCCCCGGACGGGCGGTGCAAGTCCTTCGCCGAGGGCGCCGACGGCATGAGCATGTCCGAGGGCGTGGCGCTGGTGATGCTGGAGCGGCTCTCCGACGCGCGGCGCGAAGGGCACCGCGTGCTGGCCGTGCTCCGCGGCTCCGCGGTGAACCAGGACGGCGCGTCGAACGGCCTGACCGCGCCGAGCGGCAGGGCGCAGGAACGGGTGATCCGCCAGGCCCTCGCGAACGCGCGCACGGCACCCGGCGACGTGGACGCCGTGGAAGGGCACGGCACCGGCACCCCCCTCGGCGACCCCATCGAGGTCAACGCGCTGCTCGCCGCCTACGGCCAGGACCGCGATCCGCAGCGGCCGCTGCGGCTCGGCTCCGTGAAGTCGAACATCGGGCACAGCCAGGCGGCCGGCGGCGTCGCGGGCGTCATCAAGATGGTGCAGGCCATCCGGCAGGGGGTGCTGCCGCCCACGCTGCATGTGGACGAGCCCACCTCGGGCGGCGCGTGGGAGTCCGGAGCCGTCGAGCTGGTCACCGAGGCCACGCCGTGGCCCGAGGTGAACCGGCCCCGCCGGGCCGGGGTGTCGTCGTTCGGAGTGAGCGGGACCAACGCCCATGTGATCCTCGAACAGGCCCCCGACGAGGGGCCGGCCGAGGGGGAGGGGACCGGCGCACCGGAGGAGCGCCCCGCCGTGCCGTCCGCGGTGCCCTGGACGCTGTCGGGCCGGACCCCTGAGGCGCTGCGCGCACAGGCCGGCCGGCTCGCGGCCCACCTCACCCGGCACCCCGGTTCCGACCCTCTCGACGTGGGCTTCTCGCTGGCGCTGAAGGCCGGTCTGGAGCATCGCGCGGTGGTGACGGCCAGGACCGGGGGCGGCGCGGAGGCGCTGGACGCGCTGGAGGCGCTCCGTGCGCTCGCGGCCGGCGAGCGGCATCCCGCGCTCGCGCTCGACCAGGCCGACGACCCCGGGCTCCCCGCCTGGTTCGCCTCGCTCGGCGCGCGGCGGACCGAGCTGCCCGCCTACGCCTTCCAGCGGCAGCGCTACTGGCTGGCCCCGGAGGGCCCGGCCGCCGCCGGGGACGGGGCCGCGGAAGCGGCGCCCGCCGGGCTCGACGCCGACCCGGCCGGCCCGGAGGCGCTCCGTCGCCGCCTGGCCGGGCTCGGCGACGGGGCACGCCGGGAGCTGCTGGCGGACCTCGTCCGGGAGCTGCTGGCGGACTTCGTCGAGGACGGGCTCGCCCCCGGCGTCCCGGACGACGGCAACTTCTTCGAGCTGACCGGTCTGAGCTCGCTGCAGTCGGTCCAGTTCCGCAACCGCCTCAACGAGATCGTCGGACGGCGGCTGCCGGTCACCATCGTATTCAACAACCCGACCCCCGCGTCGCTGGCCGAGTCGCTGCAGGAGTGGCTCGGCAAGGACGGCGGCGCCCGCACGGCTGGAGGCGCGTAGTGCGGTCACCCCAGGAGAACGACGTGAGCACCGGACACGACGGTGCGGATGTACTGATCGTCGGCTACGGACCCGTCGGCATGGTGCTGTCGGTCCTGCTGGCCCAGCGGGGCCGGCGCGTGGATGTCGTGGAACGCTGGCCCCGGCCGTTCGGGCGGCCGCGCGCGGTCGCGTACGACAGCGAGGCCGGCCGCATCCTGGCCGCCGCCGGGCTCGGCGGGTTACTCGCCGGGTTCGGGGAGTGCGCCGACGAGTACATATGGCAGGACGCAGCGGGGGAGACCCTGCTGTACAGCAAGATCTCCGAGCGCGGCTGGTGCCACTGGCCGGACTCGACGTCGATGTACCAGCCGGAGCTGGAGGAAGCGCTGATCGCCCGCGGCGAGCGGCTGGAGAACCTGCGGGTGTTCCGCGGATACCGCGTCGACGACCTGTCCGAGGGCGAGGACGCCGTGCGGGCCGTGGCGCACGGCGCGGACGGGGAAGCGCTGGTGCTCGACGCGAAGTGGGTCGTGGGGTGCGACGGCGCGAACAGCTTCGTCCGCGGCCGCATCGACCCCAGGATGCGCGACTTCACCTTCTCGCACGACTGGCTGATCTGCGATGTGACCCTGCGGGAGCAGCGCGGGTTCCGGCCGAACAACCTTCAGATCTGCGACCCGGCGCGCCCGCGCACCGCGGTGTCCGCCGGGCCCGGCCACCGGCGCTGGGAGTTCATGCGGGTGCCCGGCGAGACCCTGGAGGAGCTGGGCACCGCCGAGTCCGCGTGGCGGCTGCTGCGGCGGTACGCCGGTGTGACACCGGACAACGCACGGCTGGACCGGTTCGCGTGCTACACGTTCGAGGCCCGCTACGCCGAGCGGTGGCGGGCCGGCCGGCTGCTGCTCGCGGGCGACGCCGCGCATCTGATGCCGCCGTTCGCGGGGCAGGGGATGAGCTCGGGGATCCGCGACGCGCTCAACCTCGCGTGGAAGCTCGACCTCGTCCTCGCGGGGAAGGCCGGTGAGGAACTGATCGACACCTACACCGAGGAGCGCTCGGCCCATGTGCGCCACGCGATCCAGCTGTCGCTGCACCTGGGCCAGGTCATCTGCCAGACCGACGAGGAGGACGCCGCCGATCTGCACGCCGTGCTCCGGGCCGCACGCGAGCGGGACATGGCCCGCTCCGCCCAGCGGCCCGGCGTCCACCCGCTCGTCGACGGCTTCCTGGACCGGGACGCCGACGGCACCTGCGCGCCACCGGTCGGCGAGCTGACCCCGCTGGGGCGCGTGTCCCGGGGCGGTGCGCCCGCGCTGCTGGACGACGCCGTCGGACCGGGCTGGGTGCTGCTGTGCCTCGACGACCCCCGGCCGTGGCTGGACGAGACCTGCCGCGGCTACCTCGACGAGATCGGCGCCCATGTCGTGCACGTCCGGCCGCCCGGCGCGAGCGGGCACGCGCCCGCGGGCGCGGTGGCCGACGTCGACGACGTGTACCGGCCGTTCCTCAGGGGCCACGGGGCCGGGGCCGTGCTGGTGCGCCCGGACTTCTACGTCTTCGGCGCGGTGCGGGACAACGACCGGCTGCCGGCGCTCGTCGCGCGGCTGCGCGAGCGCTGTGCGGTCGCCGCGCCGGTGTGAGCCGCGGCCGCTCGTCACCGGGCGCCGCGGGACAGGGGAAACGACACGATGCGAGGGAAGACCATGGTGGAGACCGCGGAGATCGGCAAAGCCTACGACGAGACGTCGCCGGTGGTGAGCGCCGTGGGGGACGGCCAGTTCCACCTCTGGTACTGGCACAGCGACGAGGACGGCGCCGCACTGGCGGAGGCGATGCGGCGCATCACCCGCAAGGTGGCCGGCGCCCTCGCACTGGAACCGGGCGAGCGCGTGCTCGACGCCGGTTGCGGATGCGGCGGCCCCGCGGTCCAGTTGGCGTCCGACACGGGCGCCGACGTCACCGGCGTCACCGTCAGCCGGGTCCAGGTGGCCCAGGCGCGGGCCCGGGGCGCGCAGAGCGAGGCCGCAGGACGCGTGCGCTTCGAGTACGGCGACTACACCGAGCTGGACTACGCGGACGCGTCGTTCGACGCGGTGGTGGCGCTGGAGTCCCTGCAGTGCGCACCGGACCTGCCCGCCGCCACGGCCGAGCTCGCCCGGGTGCTGCGTCCGGGCGGCCGGATCGCGATCACGGAGTTCAGCAGGGAACGGGCCATGACCGACGCGGACGCGGCCCGGTTCGCCGCGAGCATCGGCATCAACACGCTGCACACGCTCGACGGCTGGCTGGACGCGCTCACCCGGGCGGGGTTCGACATCGAGGAGTACACCCAGTGCGGGCCGCGGGTCTTCGGCCGGCGCAAGTGGAAGTACCTCGACCACGTGGACGCGCTGCGCGGCGACCTGACCGCCACGTTCGGCGCGGCGGCCGTCGCCGAGTTCGAGGACGGGGTGCGGCCCTTCTTCGCCCCCGCCGCTGAGCACCTCGGCTATGTGGTCATCGTCGCCGGCAAGCCGCACGACAGCGGGCCCGCGGGCGACGGCGGCCGAGCGGGCGACGGCGGCTGAGCGGGCGGCGGGTGCGTGCGCGCGCACCCGCCGCCCGCGCGGTCAGCGGACGCCGGCCACCTGCCGCACCGCGTCACGGATGATCCTGACGGCGTCGTCGACATGCTCGCGGTGGGTGCGGTGGTTGAGCACGCACATCCGCAGCCAGATCCGGCCGTTGACCCGGGTGCTCGTCAGCGTGGCGCGGCCGGAGGCGTTGATGGCCCTGAGCACCCGGAGATTCGTCTCGTCCTCGCCGACCGGGCCGCCGTCCCCGCCGTCCCCGCCGGCCACGCGGAACACGTGGACGGTGAGGTCCGGCGGCAGCACGCGCAGGCCCGGGATCCTCCGCAGCTCGCGGTCCACCACCGCGGCGAGGTCCAGCTTCTCGTCGAGCGCGGCGCGGAACGCGGCGACCCCGTGCAGCTGCAGGGGGAACCACAGCCGGAGGCCGCGCCACTCCCGGCTGAGCTCGGCGCCCAGGTCGGCGTAGTCCGGCAGCTCGTCGGCTTCGCGGTCCAGGTCGCGCAGGTAGGCGCCGCCTGCCGTGGCATGCGAGAGGCGCAGGGCGCGTCCGTCGCGTACGAGCAGGACCCCCGTGGTGTACGGCAGGAACAGCGACTTGTGCGCGTCCAGCACGATCGAGTCGGCCCGCTCGACGCCGGCCAGCAGCGCGCGGCCGCGGCCGGTGAGCTGGAAGCCGCCGCCGTAGGCCGCGTCCGCGTGCAGCCACATGCCGTGCCGGCCGGCGATATCGGCGAGCTGCGGCAGCGGGTCGATGGTGCCGGTGTCGGTCGCGCCCGCCGTGCCGACGAGCAGGAACGGACGGCGGCCCGCCGCCCAGTCCTGCTCGATCAGGGCCTCCGCCGCCCGCGCGTCCATCCGCAGCCCGGCGTCGACGGGCACCTCGCGGACCTGCTCCGGCGCGAAGCCGGCGAGCATCGCGGCCTTCGCCACGCAGTGGTGCGTATGCCGGGTGACGTACAGCGTGCCGGTGGCACCGGGGCCGCCGAGCACCGTGGTGCGGGCGGCGACGAGCGCCGCCAGCGTGCCGGCCGACGCACCGGTGGTGACCAGGCCGCGCGCCCCGTCCGGCAGGAGGAACTCCCGGCACAGCCAGCGCAGCACGCTCTCCTCCAGCGCGACCAGCTCACCGGCCATGGACGCGAAGCCCGAGTAGCGGTTGGTCACCCGGGCCAGCAGCTCGGCCACGGCCGAACTCACCAGGCCGCCACCGGGAAAGTAGGCGTAACAGCCCGGCCCGGTGGTGTCGTGGGCCCGCCCGGTGGCATCGCGGACCACCCGCAGCAGCTCCCGGAGCTCTCCGGGCCCCTCCGGGGGGCGGCCGGCCGGGGCCGTGCCCGGCTCCGGCCGCGGGCCCGGAGGGCGGTCGCGGCCCAGGGAGTCGAGGAAGCCGAGGACGAACTCGGTGACGTCCGCCATCATCGCCGCGGTCTGTTCGCGGTCCGGCTCCAGGGGGATGCGCGCCGCCCCGGGGCCTGCGCCGGCTGCGCCGTCCACGGTCAGCTCGCCCGGGGCAGGGCCGCCGCGCGGTCGTCCGCCGGGTGCGTCCTCTCGTCCGGATGCCGGGGGTCGAGCGGGGGGAGCGGGTAGGCGTAGCGCCGGCCGGGGTACATGACGGGCCGGCGCCAGTCCGAGTAGTCCAGGGTCACCAGCGTGTGCCGGTGCCGTCGGCCGGCGTCGACGGCGGCGGCGCGCGCCGAGGGGTCCGTGCCGCTCGCCCGCGCGATGCGCTGGATGCGCTCGGCGCCGAAGTTGATGGGGGCCGCCTCGCTGAACTCCCGTGCGCTGACCTGCAGCCAGTCCTCGGTGTCCGCCTTGATGCCGTCCGCCAGCTCGCGCAGCGCCTCGGGCACGCCCCGGCCCGCCGCCCGGGAGCGCCAGTAGTCGCGGACCCTGCGGCCGTGGCCGACCATGCCGGTCATCGCGCCGCCGCTGGTCATGAAATGGCCGTTGCCGAAGGAGTCGCCCGCGACGACGCCGTTCGGGACGATGAGCGCGTCGTCCCCGATCTGCTCGATCACGCTGAACAATTTCGGCCCGTAGTTCATCTGCACCCCGAGCAATTCCTCTTTCGGGATCTCCAGGATGTGCCCTGCCTGCTCCAGGAAGAAGTCCCGCATGAGGTGCTGGAAACCGGCGTAGTATTCGGGCGAGTCCTGGTCCGTTCCCTCGGGAACGAGCCCTGCGGCGACCGGGTCGAATGACTTGAAGTCGGGGACCTGCACCAGAACCCAGCCGACAGCGGGATCACCCTCGTGGCCGACGGCAATCTGGCGCACCCAGTACTCCGTGCCCTGCGCGTCGAATGCGGAGGCGATACGGCGCCGAAGCCTCCCGTCCACCAGCACATCCATCAGACCGGCGAGATAGTCGGCCTGTGCGACGACAGGGCCGCGGCCGTCCTGGTGGTCGACGTGGACGTCGTGCTGCTGGAAGCCGAGCCGCTTGGCGTCCTCGCTGTCGAACCCTTCGGCGATCATGAAGACCTCGGGGACGCCGAGGTCGATCACGTCCGTGCCCGGGGCGCGGACCCGGCGGAACCTGCCCGCGTAGTCGAGCTCCCGTATCGCCTCGATCCGGATGTGCCGGCGGCCGTCGGGCAGGGTGGTGAACCCGTCGGGGCCCGGGAGGACGCGGTGGTGGCTGAAGAGCCGCGCCCGTGGCTGCTCCAGGCCCCTGGCGAGGTCCATCGCCTCGATCTCCTCCAGATAGCGGCGCAGCAGGATGAGGACGTCCGCGGCGCGCGCCTGGAGCGTGGAGGGCCCGTCCAGGATGTCGGCCATGCCGCCGCCGAGCTTGGCGGAATCGGGCTCGGTGTCCGGGGTCGGCGGATCCGAGACGGTGATGGCGCGGTGCGGCCCGCCGCTCTTCCACCGGTCGTCGATGAACTCGGTGTGCAGCACGGTGCCGGTCACGCGCGTCTCCATCCCGGCGGCGCCGAGAAACCCGGTGAGCACGTCGTCCGCTGCCACCGGGCCGGCCGGCCAGTCCGGGTGGTACAGGCACTCGGCCAGGCGCATCAGACGGCCGTCGCCGCGGCGCGGGACGCCGTCCTCGCCGTACCTCTCCAGCATCAGCCGGTCGATCGTGCCGAGGTGATGGTAGAACTCCTGCCGGATGTTCCAGTGCACCCCCAGCGAGGGGCAGTTGCGCACATCGATACCGACAGCGCGCTTTCCGCTGGCTATCGTCCATAACATGGCCATCATGCTCGTGCCGCCGAGGCCGATTGCCAGGAAGTCGGGGTCGCGGGCCCCGGTCAGGTCTTCCGAGTACTCAGCCCTGTTGAATTGGGCGTTATCAAGGCAGACCGGTTCCGCTGTCTGCCCGTTCCGGTTCACCGGCCCAATCGGATCAGTCATCAATCCCCCTCGGGTGGAAGTCGCCCGGCCAAAGACTCATCGGGGCCGCCGGACAAGGACCTGTTGTATCCATTAACACCGAGGGGCTGTGAAACGGTCAACGCGCATAAGGAAAGTTAGGGGGGTCGGTCGAGAACGACGACGACCTTTCCTCTGCCATGGCCGGTTTCGACGTCGCGGTGCGCCTGGGCGATCTGCTCCAGCGGGTAGCGCGCGCGGACCGTGATGCGCAGCCGCCCCTCCGCGTAGAGGCCGGCGAGCTCGCGCAGGTGATCGAGGGAGCGTCGGCCGCGGACGCCGATCACCCCCAGCTCGGCCGCCGCTTCGTGGTCGACCAGGGTGGCGATCCGGCTCCGGTCGGCCGCGAGCAGCAGGGAGTCGCGCAGGGCCTGCCCGCCGACGGCGTCGAGCACCGCGTCCACTCCGCCGCCCGGGGCGACGGCGCGTACGCGCTCGACGAGGCCCGGCCCGTAGGCCAGCGGCGTCGCGCCGAGGCCCGCCAGGTACGCGTGGTTGGCCTCGCTCGCGGTGCCGATGACCCGGGCGCCCCGCGCCCTGGCGACCTGCACCGCGACCGTGCCCGTACCGCCCGCGGCAGCGTGCACGAGCAGGGTCTCGCCGGAGCGGACGCCCAGGTCGTCCAGCGCGGTGCAGGCGGTGTTGCCCGAGGAGGACATGCAGCCGGCGACGTCCCAGGGCATGTCCGGCGGCTTGCGCAGCACGGAGCCGGTGTCGACGGCGACGTAGGCGGCGAGCGAGGCCATGAACGCCCAGCCGAACACCTCGTCGCCCCGCGCCCAGCCGGAGGTGTGCTCGCCGACCTCGTCGACCACACCGGCGAACTCGTTGCCCAGCGACTGCGGGAAGACGACCGGGACATCCATCGTGCCCTGCCGGACCCGGACGTCGAACGGCTGGACGCCGCAGGCCCGCACCCGCACCCGCACCTGTCCGGGACCGGGCCGCGGCGTCCCGCGCTCGACGATCCTCAGCACCTCGGGCGGGCCGTACGCGTCGAAGGCCACCGCTTTCATCGAGACGCCCCCCTCGGGTCCGGCTGCGGCCAGTCGAAGAACTCGCGATAGCAGGACACCTGCTGCTCCAGCATATGGATGCCGTGGTGCACACGGCGCCCCTCCCGGGCGGCCCGGCGCAGCAGCGCGGTGTCGTGCGGCTCCATGACGATGTCCACGACGACGGCATCCGGCCGCACGGCCGAGGGGTCGAAGGGCAGCGGGTCGCCCGCGCGCAGCCCGAGCGGGGTGGCGTTGACCGCGAGATCGGCGGTCCGCAGATCCCCCGGGCCGGCCGCGTGAGCCCTGCCCGGCCACCGCTCGTCGAGCCGGGACAGCAGCGAGGTGAGCCGCGCCGCGTCGACGTCGTGCACACAGACCCGCGCGGCGCCCGCCGACAGGGCCGCCGCCGCGATGGCGCTGCCCGTACCGCCGCCGCCGATCAGCGTCAGCCGGCGGCCGTCCACGGTGTGCCCGGCCGCCTCCAGGCCGCGGACGAACCCGAGCCCGTCGAAGTTCTCGGCCGTCAGCCGCCCGTCGGGTTCGCGGCGCAGGACGTTCGCCGAGCCGGCGAGTGCGGCCGCGGGGCCCAGGGTGTCCGCGAGCGCGCAGACGGCCGCCTTGTGCGGGACGGTGACCAGCAGGCCGTGCAGACTCGCGATCCGTCCCAGCCCCCGTACCACGTCGGCCAGCTCGTCCCGCCCCACCCGCGCGGGGACCAGAACGGCGTCCATGCCGAGCCGCGCGAACAGCGGGTTGACCAGGCCGGGCGCCCTGACCTGCGCCACCGGGTCGCCGAGCACGGCGTACAGCCGCGTGGAGCCCGAGATCGCAGGGACCGCGGCGACTCCGGTCATGCGCGTACGGGCTGGTGGCGGGGAGCCTCGTCCGGCAGCAGGGGGATGGAGTCCAGCGCCGCGCGGACCGGACCCGGGATGGCCGTCTTGGTCAGCTCGCCGACGGCGAAGGCCACATAGCGGGCCGAGGCGTGGACCACCTCGCGGTCCCCGACGCGCCCCCGGTAGTCGATGGTCAGCGAGGTCGTTCCCATGCCGCGCCGCCACACCGCGATCTCCAGCAGCTCGTCGAAGCGGGCGGGGGCGAGGTAGCGGATCGTCATCTCGGCGAGGACGAAGTCCACGTTGTTGGAGGCCAGTACGTCGTAGTCGCCGGAGGCGGTCCGGAACGCCTCGATCATCGCTGCCTCGAAGAAGACGCTGTACCGGGAGGCGTGCACGATCCCCTGGAGGTCGGTGTCCGATGGACGGACGCGCACCTGGTACAGCAGCGCCTGGCCTGTCGCGGTTTCGGAATCGGCCGACATGGGCGTCACCTTACGCAGAACGGCTCCGGGCGTACAGAACCCATCCGGAATTCGCCGCTCCAGCGATCGGCGGCTCGGTCGCGGGGCGGTGTTGACAGGCCATCGTGGCGAAATCCATCCTCGGGGAGCATGACATCGACGGGCGCGCCCGAGGAGCATTTCGCCATCCAGGATGTCGTCAGCCGCTTCGGCCGCATGGTCGACGATCGGAATTGGGACCGGCTTCCCGGCATATTCACCGAACAGGTGCGGCTCGATTACACGGAACTGTTCGGCGGCCGGCCGCAGGAGGTCCCCGGCGGCACGATCGGTGACCGCTGGCGTGCCCGGCTCAGCGGCTTCAGCGCCACCCAGCACGTCATCACCAACGTCGTGGCGGATGTCGGGGGCGCGACGGCCGACGTGGTGGCCAACGTCGTGGCGACGCATGTGCTGCGGGGGCCCGCGGACAGCCGCATGGTGACCTGCGGAGGGACCTACCAGCTGGGCATGGCGCGGGGCCCCGGGCGCTGGCTGATCTCCGCGGTCACCGCGCGGCTGGTGTGGACGGACGGCGACCTCGGCCTCTTCGCGGCCGCGGCCGAGCACGCGCCCAAGCGCAGGGAGTGAGGCGCGCCCCGGCAGGGGCGCGGGGAACTGCGCGACCGGCCACAGAGCACCCGCAGCCTGCGGCGAGCAGCAAGGGGCAGCCCCGACCCGGCAAGATCCGCCGGACGCCCCCAGGCACCCGCCGAGCCGCCGCCCCTCACCAGGCGACCGGCAGGTTCACGGGGCCGCGCAGGATGATGCCGTCCTTCCAGGCGATCTCCTGCGGGGGAGCCGCGAGCCGGAGCCCGGGGAACCTCCGCACCAGCGCGCGCAGCGCGGTCCGCAGCTCCATGGCGGCCAGCCGCGAGCCGAGGCAGTGGTGCGGCCCGTGGCCGAAGCCGAGGTGCGGGTTGTCCTCGCGGGTGAAGTCCAGCTCGTCCGGTGCCGGGAACACCCGCTCGTCCCGATTGGCCGAGCCGGCGTGCGTCACCACCGCGTCGCCCGCCCGGATCACCGCGCCGCCGAGCTCCACATCGCTGGTGGCCACGCGCGGGAAGCTGCCCGCGGCGCCCAGCGGGATATAGCGCACCAGCTCCGCCACAGCGCCGGGGATCAGCCCCGGGTCCTCGCACAGCGCCGTGTACCGCTCCGGTACGGACAGCAGGGTGTGCAGGATGCAGGAGAGCTGGCAGGCCGTCGTCTCGTAGCCGCCGACCAGCACGACGACGCCCAGCATCACCATCTCCGGCTCGCCGAGGCCGCTGTCGGGGTCGGCGTGCCGCACCAGGGTGCTGAGCAGGTCCGCACCGGGCTCGCGGCGGCGACGGGCGATCAGTTCGGCGATATAGCGGTGGAGTTCGCCCGTCGCCCGCTCCATCTCCCGCTCGGTGAAGGCGGTGGTGGAGAGCAGCGCGTCGGAGTACCGCTCGAAGTGCTCGCGCTCGTCGTACGGGACGCCGAGCAGGTTGCAGATCGTCCGCATCGGCATCGGGAAGGCCAGGGCCTCGACCAGGTCGACGCCGGGGCCCCGCTCGGCCACCTGGTCGAGCAGCTCCTCGGCCAGCGCCTCGGTGCGCGCGCGCAGGCGCTCCACCTGGTGGGCGGTGAAAGCCTGCGCCACCACGCCGCGGAGCCTGGTGTGCTCGGGCGGATCCAGGTTCTGCAGCATCGCGGCGGGCAGCGGACGCGGGGTGAACCGGGGGCTGTCCGGGTGCGCCGCCGCGGCCCTGCTGAAGCGCGGGTCGGACAGCACGACCTTGCTCTCCGGATGGCCGGTCACCAGCCAGGCGTCGCCGCCGTGGGGCAGCCGCACCCGCGCCACCGGGCACTCCCGGCGCAGCCGCGCGTACCGCGGGTCGAGCCCGAGCCCCGGCTCGGTGGGAAACGGATACTCCACGTCACACCTCTTTCGCTGCCGACATCGTCAGCGGGCCACTTCGACCTGTCAACGGACCACTCCACCGGGGAATTCGATCGTGATTGACAGCCGCTGAACCGGATAGTTACGCTGACAGATCGTTGGCTTTCTGCGCGTCTTTTGATCTCCGTTCCGTTTTCGGCTCCACAAAGATCCTCAGTACAGATCACTGCCGGAGGGGGAAGATCAATGACCTTGCTGCACGATTCCGGAACGCGGGCAAAACTCTTCACCGTCAGATCGGCGTTATGGTCGCTGTCCAAAGCGGGTGACCCGGGGGCCCGTCTGATGTCGCTGCAGCCGGGCGAGAGCCCCTACCCCGTCTACGCCGCGGTCCGCGCCCGGGGCGAACTGGTCCGCAGCAAGCTCGGAGTCCACCTCACCGGCTCCCACCCGCTCTGCCAGGAGGCCCTGCGGGACCCCCGGTTCGGGGTCGCTCCGATCAGCGAGCTGACCCGCATCGACTTCGACCGGCACGCGGGCGGCCGGCGCCGGTACGTACAGCCCGTCGACGACTCCTTCCTCAGCCTCAACCCGCCGGAGCACACCAGGCTGCGCAAGCTGGTGGCGCCGTGGTTCACCCCGCGCGCCCTGCGCGCGCGTACCGAGCTCGTCGAGCGGACCGTGGCCCGGGAGCTGGACGAGCTGGCGCGGCGGCCGCGGTTCGACGCGGTCACCGACTTCGCGGTGCGGGTGGCGATCAGCACCATCACCGGGCTGCTCGGCGTGCGGACCGTGGACCACGACCGCTTCGTGTGGTGGGGCATGACGCTGGCGGGCACCCTCAACGGGGTGCGCACCATGGGCGAGGTGCGCGAAACCCGCGCGGTGCTGGGCGAGTTGGAGGCGTTCTTCGACGAGCTGATCGCCCACCGCAGACGGCACCCCGGTGACGACGTGGTGAGCCGGCTGGTCGAGTGCGAGGCGGACGGCCGCCCGCTGGAGCGGAAGGACCTGCTGGCCACCGCCCAGCTGCTGTTCGTCGCGGGCTTCGAGACCATGGTGAACCTGGTGGCCAACGCCATCGTGACGCTGCTGGACGGCAACGGCGGCAACGGCGACGGCGACGACGGCGGCAACGGCGGCGGCGGCAACACGGTGCGCCACCGCCTGGCGGCCGACCCGCAGCTCGCCGAGGACGTGGTCGAGGAGGTGCTGCGCCTGGACTCACCGGTGCAGTACGTGGCCCGGGTGGCCCGGGAGCCGGTGGAGCTGGGCGGGCACCGGCTGCGGCCCGGCAGCACGGTCGTGCTGCTGCTGGGCGCGGCCAACCGCGATCCCTCGGTCTTCGCCGAGCCGGACCGGTTCGACCCCGGCAGACCGAACAGCCGCGAGCACCTCGCCTTCTCCGCCGGCGCCCACTTCTGCCTCGGGGCCGGGCTGGCGCGGCTGCAGGCCACCACGATGCTGCGCGAGCTGTTCCGCCGCTTCCCCGCGCTCGCGAGCGCGGGCCCCGTCACCCGGCGCCCGTCCAGGAACATCCGCGGCGTGATCCATCTGCCGGTCGCCGTGCGCGCGCCGAGCCGGTCGGAGCCGGCCGCATGAGCGGCGGCGGCACGGAGCGGCAGGAGCTGCTGGAGCGGATGCGCACCCTGCTGGCCGACCAGCGCGGCATCGCCCCCGAGCTGGTCACCGAGGACGCACGGCTGGACGACGACCTCCATCTGGACTCCCTCGCACTGACCGAGGTCGGCTTCCTCCTGTTCACCGAGGGAGTCGGACTCGACGACGCCGCGGTGCTGACCGCACAGACCGTGGGCGACGTGCTCGACGAGATCGCCCCGAAGCCGGGAGCCTGACCGGCCGCCTCCGCAGACCGGCTACTGACCATCGACATTCCCCCAACTCGTGGCGGAGGGCTACGTGTCGGCGTACATCACTGGAATCGGAAAGTTCCTGCCCGGCGACCCCGTCCCCAGCAGCCGGATGGAGGAGTACATCGGCTCCCTCGGCCCCCGCTGGGACCAGCTGCGCGACAAGGTGGTGCGCAACAGCGGGATCAAGACCCGGCACTACGCGATCGACACCGAGCAGCGCACGCTCCACACCAACGCGACGATGTCCGCGCACGCGGTGCGCGACGCACTCGACAGCGCGGATGCCGCGCTCGATCGGGTCGACTTCCTCGGCGCGGCCGCCAGCTTCCCCGATCTGGTGGCGCCGGGGATCGCGAGCATGGTGCACGGCGAGCTGGGCAGCCCGCCGTGCGAGATCCGCTCGACGCACGGCACCTGCACCTCGGGAATGATGGCGCTGAAGGACGCGTACGCGCAGATCCGGCTCGGCGAGGCGGACTGCGCGGTCTCCTGCGCCTCGGAGTTCACCTCGCGGATCATGAAGAAGTCCCGCTTCTCCTCCGTCTCGGTGGACAGCGTCGACCAGAAGGTCGGCACCGAGCTGGCGTTCATGCGCTACATGCTCTCCGACGGCGCGGGCGCCGTGGTGCTGCGGCCGCGCCCCGCGCAGGACCGGATCAGCCTGCGGGTGGAGTGGATCTCGCTCACCTCGTACGCGAACACCACCGAGCTGTGCTCCTACCTGGGGAAGCCCGACAACTCGGCGGACTCGCCCTACTGGGGCGACTACCCGACCGTCGCCGAGGCCGCGGCCGACGGCGCGCTGCTGCTCCGCCAGGAGCTGCGGCTGCTGCCGGGGCTGGTGCGCACCTGCGTCGGGGAGTACGAACGGCTGCTGAAGGCGGGCAGGTTCGACCCGGGAGGGCTGCGCTACCTCGGTGCGCACTACTCCAGCGAGGTGCTGCGCCCTGCGGTGTGGAAGGAGATCGAGCGGCGCGGGCTGCCCTGCCCGGAGCCGGAGAAGTGGTTCACCAACCTGCACAGCGTGGGCAACATCGGCTGCGCGAGCATCTATGTGATCCTGGAGGAGCTGGTCAGGGAGCACCCGCTGGAGCCCGGGGACCAGGTGCTCTGCTTCGTGCCCGAGGCGGCCCGGTGGTCGATCTCCTTCATGCTGCTCACCGCCGTCGCGCCGCAGGACGGTGCCGCACCGTGACCGGCCGGAGGAGGCCGGTGGCGGTGACCGGAATCGGGGTGGTCTCCCCGGTGGGCTCCGGGCCGCGGTTCTGGGACGCGCTGGTGGCCGGGCAGTCCGGCATCGGCCGGATCACCGGCTTCGACCCGGCGGGCCATCCGGTGCGCATCGCCGGCGAGGTGCGCGATGTGGAGCTGGGCGCCTGGCTGGAGACCAAGGACGTCAAGCGGCTGGACCGGTTCTGCCAGCTCGCGCTGGTGGCCGCGGCGCTGGCGGTGTCGGACGCGGACTTCGCCGCGCCCGACCCGGACCGGGTCGGGGTGGTCTTCGGCACCGCCATCGGCGGCGCCGAGACCATGCGCGAGGGCTCGGTCGCCGAGTGGCTGCGGGGGCCGCGCTATGTCTCCCCGAAGCTGGTGCCCTGCGCGATCCCGAACATGGCCGCCGCGAACATCGCCGTGCGGCACGGCTTCCGCGGCCCGTCCATGTGCCCCGTCACCGCCTGCGCCTCGGCGTCCGACGCGGTCGGCTGGGGCGCGCGGCTGGTGCGGGACGGCTACGCGGACGCCTGTCTGGTGGGCGGCAGCGAGGCTGCCGTACGGGCCCCGATCATGGCTGGATTCGCACAGTTGCGCGCGCTGTCCCGGCGGAATGACGCGCCCGAGGCCGCCTGCCGCCCCTTCGACGCCGATCGCGACGGCTTCGTGCTCGCCGAGGGAGCCGGGGCGTTGCTGCTGGAGTCGGCGGACCTGGCGCGGGCGCGCGGCGCCCGGGTGTACGCGGAGGTCGCGGGCTACGGCCAGACCACGGACGCGCACCACGAGACGGCTCCGCTGCCCGGCGGTGCCGGTGCGGCGCGCGCGATCGGCGCCGCGCTGGACGACGCGTCCACCGCGGCCTGCGAGATCGGCTACGTGAACGCGCACGGCACCTCCACCCGGCTCTCCGACGTCGCGGAGACGGCGGCGCTGCGCCGGAGCCTCGGCGGCCACGCCGAGCGGATCGCGGTCAGCTCCACCAAGTCCATGACGGGCCACCTGCTCGGTGCGTCCGGCGCCGTGGAGGCGGCGGCCACCTCGCTGGCGCTCCACCACGGCATCGTGCCTCCGACGATCAACCTGGAGGCGCCGGATACGGACTGCGATCTCGACTACGTCCCCGGCAGCGCCCGCAAGGTGGAGCTCGATGCCGCGCTGTCGCTGTCCATGGCGTTCGGGGGCCACAACGCGTGCCTGGTCCTCCGCCGCGATAAGGAGGCAGGCCATGTCGCAAGGGCTTGACGTCACCGTGATCGGCGCCACCGGCGACCTCGGCAAGCCGCTGCTGCGCAGGCTGGAGGCCGACCCGCAGGTGGGCCGGATCCGGGCCGTGGGCCGCAGCGCGTTCGACCCGCGCGCCGCGGGCCTGGCCTCGGTGGAGTTCGTCCGGGCCGACGTGGTGGACGCCGCGTCCGTGGCCCGCGCCGTGCGGGGCGCCGACGTCGTGCTGCACCTGGCCTTCCTCATCTTCGGGCCGCGCGCGCAGACGCGGGCCATCAACATCGCCGGCTGCCGCAACGTGTTCCGGGCCGCCGTCGCCGCGGGCGTGAGGCGGCTGGTCTACGCGTCGTCCGCCGCGGTGTACGGGTTCTACGACGACCGGCCGCTTCCGCTCACCGAAGAGCTGCCGCTGCGCGCGAACCGCAACTACTTCTACACCCAGGAGAAGGTCGCCACCGAGCGGATCCTCGCCGACGTCACGGCGGGGACCACGGTGGACGCCTATGTCTTCCGGCCCTGCGTGATCGCCGGTGCCGAGTCGCTGGCGCTGGTGCGGGACAACCCGCTGACGCGGATGGGCGCGAAGGCCCCGGCGGGGCTGATGCGCGCGCTGCGGCGCACCGGGATGAAGCCCGTGGCCTTCGACGCGGGGGTGCCCATGCAGCTGGTGCACGCGGAGGACGTGTCCGAGGCGCTGGCGCTGGCCGTGGCGGGAGCGGGCGCCCCCGGCGCGTACAACCTCGCGGCGCCGGAGGAGCTGGCCGTCGGCGATGTGGCCCGCGCTCTCGGCTGGCCCGTCGCCCGTATCCCGCTCGGCGTCGCCCGCGGGCTCCGCGCCCTGGCGGCCGCCACCCCGTGGACGCCCCCCGAGCTGCAGTTCTACAGCCATCTGCTGTCCGCACCGATGACGGTGAGCTGCGACAAGGCCCTGCGCGAGCTGGGCTGGAAGCCGCGCCACCGCGCCGGTTCCGTCCTGGCCGAGACGGTCGCGAGCGCCCGCCGGCAGGGGCTGCCGGCAGCCGGGCCGTGACCGTGTGCCACCGCCCCGACCAGCAGTCCCTCCAACCCTGCGAGGAGTACCCCGTGGCACGACTGCCCTATGTGACGGCGGACGAGGCGCCCGAGCCCGTCGCCGAGGCCCTGCGCATGATGCCGGCCCAGGCGGGGATCGTGAACCTGGTCGCGCACGCCGAGACCTGTCTGCGGCCCTTCCTGCGGCTGGGCCAGGCGATCCTCACCTCCCTCGAACTCGACCCCGGGCTGCGGGAGCTGGCCGTCCTGCGGGCCGCTCAGCTGTGCGGAGTGGAGTACGAGTGGCACCAGCACGAGCGGCTGGCCCGGGTGGTCGGGGTGGCCGACGACAAGATCGAGGCCCTGCGCGGGGGCGCGGCCGACAGCGAGGTGTTCACCGATCTCGAACGCCGCGTGCTCGACTTCAGCACGGCGGTCGTCCTCACCGGAGACGCCGACGACGCCACCTACGCGGCGGTGGCCGACGACCTCTCGCCCCGGGAGATCGTGGAGCTGACCGTGTCCATCGGCTTCTATCTGATGCTCGGCCGCATCATGAACGTGACGCGGGTGGACCCCGAGCCGGCCGCCGAGGTCTCGATCGACGACCTGAAGCGCTGACGACCGCGGCCCGCCGGCTCCCCGCGGTCAGCCGCTCTTGACGCCGACCCCCACGTAGCCGACGTACTGCCGCAGTTCCTCCTCGGAGGGAACCGGCTCCTCGGGGCGCCACAGCGGCGCCTGCACCAGGCCGGGTTCGAGCAGCTCGAAGCCGTCGAAGAAGGACAGGATCTCCTCCCGTCCGCGCAGGTTGAGGCGTGCTGTGGCGGTGTCGTACACCTTGGCGGCGCCCAGGAGATCGCCGCTGCTGTTCGCCTCGAAGTCGGAGGAGACATGGGACAGGGCCAGGCAGCTGCCCTTGGGCAGGCGCCGGGTGAGGGTGCTGACGATCCCCGCCACGTCCTCCTCGTCGGAGATGAAGTGGAGGATGGCGACCATCATCAGCGCCACCGGCTCGTCGAGGTCGATCAGGTTCCGGACCGCCGGGGATTCGAAGACCGCCTCGGGCTCGCGGAGGTCCGCGAGCGCGAAACCGGCATTGCCCTCGTTGGTGAGCTTGACGTCCGCGTAGGTGGCGACGATGGGGTCGTTGTCCACGTAGACCACCCGGACATCGTTGTCGACCGTGCGGGCCACCTCGTGTGTGTTGGGCGAGGTCGGGATGCCGGTGCCGATGTCGATGATCTGCCGGACGCCCTGCCGGGTGACCGCGCGCACCGCGCGCTCCAGGAACCCCCGGTTGCTGAGGGACCATGCGCGCGCGTACGGAAAGAGCTGCAGTATGCGGTCGGCCGCCGCTCTGTCGACCTCGTAGTTGTCCTTGCCGCCCAGGTAGTAGTCGTAGATGCGAGCCGGGTGGGCGATACTGGTGTTGATCTCTTCAGGTGTGAAGCCGCCGTCGGGCATGGTGTTCTCCGCATTCTTCACTTTTACGCCGGTTGTCGGAGTGATCCGGTGCTGAGCGTTTTCCGGGTGTCGGCCCGTCCGGATCCGTGGACTGCCGCTGCGCGACCCGCCGAGCAGATTAGCGGGCATGCCGCCGCGGACACAGTCGTGGATGCGCCGGACTGCACCATCGTGCAACGCGCCGCCGGGTCAACCGACTTGGGGCGCCCTCGGCATCGCGGCCACCCCGCGGGAGCGGAACGGCGCACGGGCGTCCCGCACGGGGCGCCACGGAGTCACAGGCGGTCCAGCGCCGTGCGGCTGCGGTCGTCCGCGGCGCGGCAGACCATCAGCCGCTGGTCCGTGTCCTGGAGCGGCATCAGCACTTCGAAGTGCACGGCGATCTCACCGACGTCAGGGTGCCGCATCGCCTTGTGTCCGCGACCGTTGACCTTGACGTCCCGCGCGGCCCACAGCCGGGCGAAGTCCTCGTCATGGGCGGTGAACTCGGCGATGAGGCCGCCCAGCGCCCGGTCCTCGGGGTGTGCGGCCCAGGCGCTGCGCAGGTGGGCGACCCCGTCCCGCACCACCTGTTCGCGGTCGAGGTAGAACTCGCGGATCCGCGGATGCATCAGGCACAGCCACATCGCGTTGCGCCGCGGCGCCGGCAGGGTGTCGAAATCCACCTGGAGCAACCGGGTCATTTCGCGGTTCCAGGCCAGGATGTCGAAGCGGTGGTTCATCAGCATGGCCGGAAGGGGCGACAGGTCGGCGACCAGATGGGCCAGCTGCGGCGCCGGCGCGGTGGCGGGCCCGTCGGCCTCGGGGCGCCGCTGGCGGGTCAGGTCGAAGAGGTAGGCGCGTTCGTCGGGGGCCAGCCGCAGCGCCTGGGCCAGCGCCTCCACCACGCCCACCGAGGGCCGCAGTCCGCGCGCCTGTTCCAGCCGCACGATGTAGTCGATGCTGACCCCGGCGAGCTCGGCGACCTCTTCACGGCGCAGCCCCGGGGTCCGCCGGGACTGCCGGCGCGACGGCAGGCCGAAATCCCGCGGATCCAGGCGCTCGCGCCGAGTCCGCAGGAACGCGGCGATCTCCTGTGTCGTGTCCACCGTGTGGGTCGTCATCTCCTTGCCAACACCCGGGGGCGGAGCGATGTTCCCAGCAGGCCCTTCCTCGGGCCTCCGGGCCCCGGGCCCTGAGCCCCGGGCCCCGGCGAGGTAAAGCACGCTTGACACCGGCGGAGTGTCAAGCTTACTTTCCAGTCATGCGGAACGACGTGCGCGCCCTGCGGAGGACCAGGGCGCTGTCCCAGCAGGAGCTGGGGCAGGCCCTGGGCGTCTCCCGGCAGACGGTCAACGCCATCGAGCAGGGCCGCTACGACCCCTCGCTGCCCCTGGCGATCCGCATGGCCCGCTACTTCGGCAGAACGGTGGAGGAGATCTTCCATGTCGACTGACCAGCAGCTCGCGCGGACCCGGGGGCGGCGCTGGCTTGTTCCAGCCGTGGGGCTGCTGTGCGGCGTCGGCTACGTGGCGGTCTTCCTGGCCCGGGGCGACCCCGGAATGGCGGCCGGCGGCTTCGCGATCATGGCCGGCTACACGCTCTTCCTCGTCCTGCTGTCCCGCCGCTCGGAGGCGGTGGCCCTGCTCCGCGGCGAGGTCGAGGACGAGCGCCGTCAGATCATCAGCCTGCGCGCTGCCGCGCTGACGGGGCACGTTCTCATCCTGGTGGTGCTCACCGGCTTCGCGATCGAACTGACTCGCGGGAACAGCGCTCACCCCTGGGATCTGCTCGCTGCGGTGGGCGGGGTCACCTACCTCCTGGCCACCGTGTTCTTCACCCGGCGCGGGTGACCCCGCTACTCGGCGAGCGCCGTGCGGCCGACCCAGCGGAACTCCGGGATCCGCTCGCCGTCGACGGTGCGGTAGCCGCCGTGGTGGGCGAAGTGCTCGTAGCCGGAACCGAACGGCAGTTTGACGGTCTCGGCGAGGTCGGCGACGTGCTGGATGCGCAGATCCTCCGGGAGGTGGGCGGGCCCGCCCGTGAGGACGGCTTTGTACGGGGCCATGACGGACTCCTCCGGGTCTCGGCCCTCATCCACTGAGAGCACCTGGACAGGGCAGTCGGCGACCGCTCGGTGTACGGCGGTGCGGTGTTCTTCCGGGGCCTCCTGGACGAGCACGACGACGACACCGTCCTCGGCGCGCTGGCCGAAGACCTCGGGCGCGGTGTAGGCGCAGAGGCCGGAGGCGACGCAGCTGCCGGTATCGGCTCGTATCCTCAACGCCGCTCTCCCGGGGTCGGCGCCGGCGCCGCGGCGGCGCCTTCGGCGGCGGGATGGATGCGGTCCCAGGCCACCGGCAGGGCCGCGGGGCCGACGACGGTCGAGTCCGTCTTGAAGGGGACCTCCTCCAGCGGCACCGCGAGCCTGAGCGAGGGGACCCTGCGCAGCAGCGTCTCGAAGGCCACGGTCAGCTCCAGCCGGGCGGTCTGCTGGCCGAAGCACTGGTGCGCGCCGTAGCCGAAGCCCAGGTGCCCCTGGCCGCCGCGGGTGAGGTCGAGCCGGTCGGGGTCGGGGAACGCCGCGGGGTCGCGGTCGGCGGCCTGGATGGCGAGGACGAGATAGTCGCCGGCGGCGATCTCCTGGCCGCCGATGCGGGTGTCCCGGGTGGCCTGGCGCACGATGCCCGGGGCGCCGCCGAAGAACCGGACGAGCTCCTCGATCGCCTGGGGGACCAGGGAGGGGTCCGCGCGGAGCCGGGCGAGCTCCTCCGGGTGGGCGAGGAGCGCGAGCAGGCCGTGCGTCAGGACGGTGGCGGTGGTGTCGAAGCCCGCACTGAGCATGATCGCGCACATCGAGACCAGCTCCAGGTCGCTGAACGGCTGCTCGGCGGCGTCGCTGCGGGCGATCATGCGGCTGATGCCGTCGTCGGCCGGGGCGGCCCTGCGCTCCTGCAGGAGCTGGTAGAGGTAGCCGTGCAGCGGTTTGACCGCCGCCACCAGGCCGGCCTGGTCCGTCACACCGCTGAAGACCGCGGCGCCGGCCCGCTGGAAGAGGTCCCGCTCCTCGTAGGGGACGCCGACGATCCCGCCGATGGCGGCCGTGGTGACCGGAACGGCGAAGTCGTGGTAGAACTCGGCCCGCCGGTCCGTCAGCGCCAGCAGGTCGAGCCGCTCGTCGATAATGGCCTGGACCATTGGCCGCAGCTGGGCCAGCCGCCCCGCCGTGGACACCTCCGGGCCGATATGGCGCCGGAAGCGCTGGTACTCCGCTCCGTCCATACGGGTGAACTCGCCCGGCGCCAGCGGGCGTTCGGGATCGGCGTGCGCCATCAGGTGCACGACCTGGCCCGGCCGGCTGCTGAAGCGGTCCGCGTCCCCGAGGGCCTCGCGCACGTCCGCGTAGCGGGTGACGAGCCAGGCGGTGAGGCCGGTCGGGCAGGCCACCCGGGTCACCGGGGCCTCCGCGCGCAGCCGGGCGTACTCGGGCGCCGGCCCGAACGGGCACACATCGGGCCGCGGCATCGGCAGCTGCCGCACCGGGGTGCTGTCGTGTTCCATCAGCTCTCCTAGTCGCGGGCGCGCAGAGCGCGCCGGAGGACCTTTCCGCTCACGTTGCGCGGCAGCCGCTCGACGAACTCGTAGGCGGTGGGCATCTTGTACTCGGCGAGCCGCCCGTGCAGGAACTCCCGCAGCTCGCGCGGGTCCGGCCGGTCCCCGGCCCGGGGGACGACGTAGGCGTGCACGGCCTCCCCGCGCACCCGGTCCGGTCTGCCCACCACCGCGGCGTCGGCGACCGCCGGGCACATCCGCAGGGCGTTCTCGACCTCGGCCGGGTAGACGTTCTCGCCGGCCACGAGGATCACGTCCTTGATCCGGTCGCGGATGTAGAGGTAGCCGTCGTCGTCCACGCACCCCGCGTCGCCGGTGCGCAGCCAGCCGTCGGCGACGGTCAGCGCGCTCTCCCGGGGCCGCTGCCAGTAGCCGTCCATGACCGCCGGGGTGTCGATGAGCACCTCGCCGACCTGCCCGGTGGGCAGCGGGTTCCCCGCGTCGTCCACGATCTGCACGGCCACCCCCGGGTAGGGGCGTCCCGCGGCGGCCAGCCTGGGGTTGCCGGGCACATGGTCGGCCGGGGGCAGGCAGACGGCCGAGGCGCAGGTCTCGGTGAGCCCGTAGATCTGTGCGAACTCGCAGCGCATCGTCTCCAGGCAGCGCCGCAGCAGGCTCTCCGGGATCGGCGACCCGCCGTAGACCACCTTGCGCAGCCCGGTGAAGTCGGCGGGGGAGACGCCGGGTTCGCTGAGCAGCACCTGCAGCATCGCGGGCACCATCAGGGTCGTGGTGATGCCGGAATCGCGGATCAGCCGCAGGGTGTGCTGCCCCTGGAAGTCCCGTACGAGCACATTGGTGGCTCCGGCGCGGAAGCCCTGTAGGAACCACCAGGGGCCGCCGATGTGGTGCCCCGGCAGCAGGTTCAGGCTGCGGTCGTCCTCCCGCCAGTCGAGCCAGTCCAGCCGGTGCCGGGCCAGCAGGTCGTTGACCGCCCAGAAGCTGCCCTGGCGCAGCACCACGCCCTTGGGGGCTCCCGTCGTACCGCTGGTGTAGATCTGGACCAGCGGGTCGCGGGAGCGCGTCACCCCGGGCAGGTCGGTGTCCGGCCGGCCCGCCTGCCAGCCGGGGAACCCGCCGCCCGGCGCGTCCGCGCAGAGCGGGAGGACGGTGCGCAGCTCCGGCAGCGTCGACCGGATCCGGTCCACCGCCTCCAGCCGGTCCTCCTCGGCCAGCAGCAGCGCGGCCTGGGAGTCCCGCAGCACGTGCGCCAGCTCCTGCTCGGTCAGCCGCGGGTCGACGGGCACCAGGACGGCACCGGTCCTGGCACAGGCCAGCAGCGCCTCGTAGTAGTACTCGGAGTCCCTGCCCAGATAGCCGACCCGGGCGCCCGGCGCGAGGCCCTCGGCCAGCAGCCCGTGCGCCGTGCGGTTGCCCCGCTCGTGCAGCTCACGGAAGGTGACCCGCCGCTCCTGGCACTCGATGGCCATGCCGTCCGGCCGGTGCCGGGCGTGGTGGGCCGCCGCCTCGGTGAGGGTGGTGGGCCGGGTCCCGGTCCCGGCCGCGCCGCCGCTCACGGCTGCTCTCCCCGCGCACCGCCCGCGATCCGGGAGTCGAGGAACTCGGCGAGCTGTCCGACCGAGGGGTAGCTGAAGATGTCGGAGGACGACAGCGGGACGCGGAAGCACAGCTCCAGCGCGTTCTTCAACTCGACGGCGGCCAGCGAGTCCAGACCGACCTCGAAGAAGCGCGCGTCGGGCGGGACGTCCTCGGCGTCCTCGTAGTGCAGCTGCTGCGCGATCAGCGACCGCAGCACATGCGCGACGGCGTCCTGGCGCTCGGCGCCGGGCAGCTCCAGCAGGGCCTCCAGATCGACGTCGACGGCGGCGGACGCGGGCCCGCTCCCGACCTTGTGGTACAGCGGGTTGGGCTGCGGGCGGGTGGCGGCGCACCGGTCCCAGTCGACGTCGGCGATGGTGATCTGGGCGGGGAGGCCGTCCAGCAGCCGGGTCAGCGCGCGGATCCCGGCGGCCGGCTTGAAGAAGCCGAACCCCTGGTCCTCCACGCTCGCGATGTGCTGCGCGTCCATCCCGGCCGCCAGGCCGATTTCGCCCCAGGCGCCCCAGTTGACGCTGGTGCCGGGCAGCCCCGCGGCCCGTCGCGCGCACATGAGGGCGTCCAGGAACGCGTTGGCCGCCGCGTAGTTGGCCTGGCCCCGGGAGCCGAGGACCGAGGTGACCGACGAATAGCCGATGAAGAACCGGAGCCCGGGGTGGTGCGCGAGCTCCTGGTGCAGCAGCCAGCTCCCGTAGACCTTCGCCCCGAAGACCGTGTCGATGCTCTCCCAGCTCTGCGCCGTCACCGGCGCGTCCGCCAGCACGCCCGCCGCGTGCACGACCCCGCCCAGCGGCTGCTCCCCGGCCCGCAGCTGCCCGGAGATCCGCCGTACGTCGTCGGCGTCGGCGATGTCCGCGGCCAGCGCGACGACCTCGGTCTCCCGGCCGAGCCGCTCCCGGAGCGCGTCCAGCCGCCCGGCGTCGGGGAGCCGCCTGCCCAGCAGGGTGATGTGCCGGGCGCCGAGCTTGACCAGGTGCTCGGCGGTCAGCTGCCCGAGGGAGCCGAAGCCGCCGGTCACCAGGTATGTCTCCGCCGGGCTGAGCTCCACGGGCGCCGCGGGCGGCGGCACCGGCGGCTCCAGGCCGAGGACGACCCGGCCGGTGTTGGCTCCCCGGCTGAGCACCTCGAACGCCTCGTCGACCTCGTCGAGGGTGTAGACGGTGGTGGGCAGGGGCGCCAGCTCCCCGGCGGAGACCAGGTCGACGACGGTCCGCAGCGCGTCCTGCAGCGCGTCCTGGGGCAGCGTGTGCCGCGTCTGCTCGTCGACCAGGTCGCTGAAGTCGACGTAGCGGGCCTCGGGCCGGATGGCGCGGGCCTCGTCCGGGGTGAGCAGACCGGTCTTGCCCAGCTCGACGAAGGTGCCGCCGTCCGCCACGGTCTTCAGGCCCGCCTTGGCGAAGTCCAGGTCGAGGCTGTTCAGCACGATGTCGACGCCGGCGCCGCCGGTGGCCTCCAGCACCTCGTCGGCGAAGTCGAGGGTGCGGGAGTGCATCAGACGGCGTACGCCCTGGGAGCGCAGCAGCGGCCACTTGTGCGGGCTGGCCGTGGCGAAGACCTCGGCCCCCGCCCGCTGCGCCAGCTGCACCGCGGCCTGGCCGACACCGCCGGCCGCCGCGTGCACCAGGACGCGGTCGCCCGGCTTGATCCCGGCCAGCTCGTGCAGCGCGAGATAGGCGGTGCGGAAGGCGGTGGGCAGCGCAGCGGCCTCCGCGAAGCCCAGCTCCGGCGGCTTGCGGACGGCCGCAGCGGACTCCACGGTCACCTGCCGCTTCAGACAGCCGAGCTGGGCCACGACCACCTCGTCGCCGGCCCGGAAGGAGGCGTCGGGTCCCGCGGCGGTCACCACGCCCGCGCACTCCTGGCCCAGCGGCAGCTCCTCCCGGCCCGTCCCGGCCTCCTGGACGAACTGCCGGTGCAGTCCGAGGACGTTGAAGAGGTCCTTGAGGTTGATCCCGGCGGCGGACACCCGCACCTGGATCTGGCTGCCCGTGGGCTCGGCCGGCTCGCCCAGCGGCACCGCGGCGATCCCGCTGATCCTGCCCGGCTCCCTGAGGACCAGCTCGACCTCGGGGTCCGGGCCGCCCCGCTCGTCGTAGACCCGGCGCACATGGCGCTGTCCCGCACGGTAGGCCACCTGGAAGTCGGTGGCGTCCGGAGCCGTCCACTCGTCGAGCAGGGACGCGTACCCGCCGCCGGCGTCGGAGGGCAGGTCGACGAGGGTGACGCGGTACGCGGGGTACTCCGTCCACATCACGTGGCCGAAGCCCCACAGGGACGCCGCCGCCGGGGGCCCCTCCGCGACTCCGTCCCCGGGCCGGTCGCCCGGGACCCACTGGCCGCCCTCGGTGACCAGCCACAGCCGCTGGTCGTGCCCGAATCCGGACTCCTCCAGCACGTCCCGCAGGGCCAGCAGCCCCCGGTAGTTGCGCTCGCACTCCTCCCGCAGCGACTCCTCCGGGTGCGCGGCGGGCTGCCAGAACCAGCACACGTCCGCGGGCCGCTCCCGGAGCAGCTCACCGGCCTCGGCCCCGGTGGCGGCGACGGAGAGCGTGACCTCCCGGTCCTTCGCCGGCTCCGCCAGCGCCTCGACGGCGGCGCGCGGCGCGCCGACGAGCAGCGCGTGCCGGGGGCCCGGCTCCGGGGGCTCGGCGGAGCGCAGCGAGCGCTTGATCCACCGCACTTCGGAGTACATCCGCTCGCGGTCGGGCGCGGCGTTCGCCACCGGCTGGAGGGTGAGCTCCTCCAGCACGAGGACCGTGCGGTCCCCGTCGAGCAGCACCAGATCAGCGACGGGCGGCCCGGAGGCGGCGTCCGGTTCGCCGCCGGGCTGGCGGAAGCGCAGCACGCTGCGCAGCACGCCGCCGCGCGGCTTCTTCAGCAGCCTGAGCCGTCCGATGCCGGTGGGCATGGCGACCCCGTCCGCCTCGTCCGCGAGCGCGGCGAGCGACTGGAACGCGCAGTCGAGCAGGGCCGGCGGCACCAGCTCGCCCAGGGCCGCGTCCGGCCCGCGCAGCTCCCCGAGGGCCAGCTGTCCGGCGTGCCCCTCGACCTGGACGACTCCCTGGAAGCGGGGCCCGTACTCGACGCCCAGCTCGGCGAAGCCCGCGTAGAGGTCGTCGGCGTTCACCTGCACCCGGGGCTCGCCCGCCTCCCCGGCCAGGCCGCGCAGGGCGGCTTCCGTCTCCGTCACGTCCGCATCGCCGGCCGGGGCGAGGGCGCAGGTCACGTGCTGCCGCTCGAAGAGCGCCACGCCGGGCTCGTCGCTCTCCACGACGCTGACGATCTCGACGGTGTCCGTGCCGTCCCCGCCGGGCCGCAGCCGGGTGCGCAGCTCGGTGTCCGTGCCGTCGGGGAGGAAGAGGGCCTCCCGGATGGCCATGCCGGTGAGGGCCCGGTCGGTCTCGCCGTACACCGCGTCCTGGAGGGCCAGCAGCATCTCGATATAGCCCGCGCCGGGGAACACCACCCGGCCCATCACCTTGTGGTCGGCGAGATACGCGGGGCGGTCCGCGCCGATCCGGGCGGCGAACGTCCGGATGCCTGCCGCGCGTTCCCCGTCGCTGGTCACCTCGCGGCCGAGCAGCGGGTGGTGCCCGCTCTGCGGGCCGGTGGCCGCGCCGCCGGCGGCGGGCGCGGGCAGCCAGTGCCGCTTCCGGTCGAAGGCATAGGTGGGCAGTACGATCCTGCGCCGCTCCTGGCCGCGGTGGTGCGCGGCCCAGGAGACGGGCTCGCCCGCCGTGTAGAGCTGGGCGAGGGTCTGCCGGGCCGTGGTGCCGTCGGTGTCCTCCGGGTGCAGGCTGTTCAGCCACAGATGGTCGCCGGGCACATCGAGGCACTGCTTGCCCATGCCGACGAGCTCGGTTCCCGGGCCCACTTCGACGAAGGTGTGCCGGCCGCGTTCGGCGACGGCCCGCATGCCCTGGGCGAACTGGACCGCGCCGCGCAGATGGCGCCCCCAGTACCCGGGCGTGCGCAGTTCGGCCGGATCGGCCACCTTGCCGGTCAGGTTGGACACCAGGGTGAACTGCGGTTCGTGGAAGGTCAGGCCGGAGGCGACCTCGGTGAGCGCCTCGCCCGCCTCGGCCATCAGCGGCGAGTGGGAGGCGCAGGACACGGCGAGCCGGGTGGTCTTGACCTCCCGCACGGCCAGCGTCTCCTCCAGCCGCGCGAGGGATTCCCGCCCTCCCGACAGCACGGTGTTCCGGGTTCCGTTCACGGCGGCCAGCGACAGGTCGGGGTAGTCCGCGACCCAGGCGGCCGCCTCGGCCGCCGTCGCCTCGACGACGGTCATCGCGCCGGCCGGTGAGGCGTCCATCAGGGAGGCGCGGGCCGCCATCAGCGTGACCGCGTCCCGCAGCGAGAACACCCCCGCGACGGTGGCCGCGACGATCTCGCCGATGCTGTGCCCGGCCAGCACCGTGGGGCGCACGCCCCACGCCAGCCACAGCCGCGCCATCGCGTACTCCAGCGTGAACAGCGCGGGCTGCATATACCGGATCTGGTGGATGAGCTCGGCGTCCTCCGCCACGCCGAGCACCATGTCCCTGACGGACCGGCCCAGATGCGGTTCGAACAGCCCGTCGCACTCGTCCATGGGCTCGCGGAACGCCTCGAACTGCTCGTACAGCGGCCGCCCCATGCCCACGTACTGCGTGCCGCCGCCGGAGAACAGGAACGCCGTCCGGCCGCCCGCGGCCGGCCGGGCGGGCTGGGTGGAGCGCGTCAGGGCCCGGTCCAGCAGCCGGGTGACGTCCTCGTGGCTGCGGACGGCTCCCGCGATCCGCAGCCCGAAGTGGGCCCGGCCGGTGCCGGCGGTGTAGCACAGGTCGCCCAGGTCGGTGTCGGGCTCGTCGCTCAGCAGCTCCTGGTAGCGGCGCACCTGGCCGCGGAGCGCGCCCGGCGTCTTCGCGGAGAGCGCGAGGACATGCGGCCCGGCGGCCGGCCGTGCGGCGCCTGCGGCTTCCCGGTCCGCCGGGGGCTGCTCCACGACCACCGAGGCGATGGTCCCGGTCAGGCCGAAGGAGTTCACCAGGGCCCGCCGTACCGGCGCGGACCACGGGCGGTACTCGGTGGGGACGGTCACCGGGATGTCGTCCCACGGGATGCGGCTGGAGGGGGTGCGCAGATTCAGATGCGGGTAGAACGCGGCGTCCCGGATCTGCAGGACGGCCTTGATGAGTCCGCCGATTCCGGCGGCGGACTCCATATGCCCGATGTTGGTCTTGAGCGAGCCGACCGTCAGCGGCTGCTCCGCGGTGTGCGAAGCGCCGAACACCGCGCTGATCGCGCCGATCTCGATCGGGTCGCCCAGCGGGGTCCCGGTGCCGTGCGCCTCGACGCAGGAGATGTCGCCGGGGTGCAGGTCTCCCGAGGCCAGGGCCGTGCGGATCAGCCGCTCCTGCGCCGCGCCGTTCGGCACCATCAGGGAGCCGCTCTCGCCGTCCTGGCCGATGGCCGAGGAGCGCACCAGGGCGTAGACGCGGTCGCCGTCGCGCCGCGCGTCGCCGAGCCGCTTGAGGACGAGGGCGGCCGCGCCCTCGCTGCGGCAGTACCCGTCGGCGGCCTCGTCGAAGGTCTTGCACACCCCGTCCGGGGCGAGCATGTTCCCCTGGCTGGCCAGGATGTACGGGCGGGGGCTGTGGATGGTGTTGACCCCGCCGCACAGCGCGAGGTCGGTCTCCCCGCCGCGCAGCGCCTGCGCGGCCAGGTGCACCGCGGCCAGCGAGGCCGAGCAGGCCGTGTCCACGGTCAGACAGGGGCCCCGCCAGCCCAGGAAGTACGCGACCCGGCCGGACACCGCGCTCAGCGCCGCGCCGGTGGGCATATAGCTGTTGAGCTCCTCCGCGGCGTAGGCACCCATCTCGCCCGCGTAGTCCATGTTGCTGACGGCCATATAGACGCCGCCGTTTCCGTGCCGCAGCGGCGTCGGGTCCATGCCCGCGTCCTCCAGCGCCTCCCAGGCGACCTCCAGCGCGAGCCGCTGCTGGGGGTCGACGTAGTCGGCCTCCTTCGGCGAGATGTTGAAGAACTTCGCGTCGAACGTGTCGATGTCGTCGAGAAAGCCGCCACGGGCGCACCGGATGGTGCCCTTGGCCTCGGGGTCGTCCGAGAACAGGCCCTCGGTGTCCCACCGGTCCGTGGGGAGCGGGCGCAGACCGGACCGGCCGGCGCGCAGGAATGCGGCGAATTCGTCCGGTGTACTGTTCCCGCCGGGCAGCCGCAGGGCGATACCGACTACGGCGACGGATTCCTCGTGCGTGATGGGCATGGCTCCCTGCTTGTGGTCACGGTGACGGGGCACGACGGTGCGCGGGGTGTCAGGGGCTCGGGACGGGGCCTGCCGCCGGGGATTTCAGCGCCAGCCGCACCTCGCCGTGGCAGGCGGCCTTCTCGGCCTCCCCGTAGCGGCACTGCGTGTTCAGCAGAATCATCCGCCCGTTGCCGCCGTCCCGCTGCTGGGCCTTGACGATGTCGAGCTCGCCCCAGAAGTGGCGGCCGTGCATATGGCGGCGGAAGGTGCTGCGGAAGTCCACAATGAACATATCCGGGAGCTGCCGCTTCCAGAAGTCCTCCATGGACCAGTCGCCGAAGGCCCGCAGCAGCCCTTCCTTGACCGACTTGGCCACGATGAAGTAGTACATCTGGTTGAAGCACAGATTGAACTCGACGGCGTTGAAATGGCCGGTTTCATCGATGTAGCAGGACTCGGGAATGTCGAACGCGCCGCGCAGCCTGACCATTCCGCCCTCGTCCTGCGGGTCCCCCTTGGCCGTCACGGCCGTCGAGTTCAGATAGCGGGTGTGCGGCTTGTAGACGCGGAGCACCTGGTCGAGAAGCGCCTGGTCGTGCTCGTACTCCACTGCGATCCCCTCGCTTTCAGCGCCCGGCCGCCGTCAGCTGCCGCTCGATGCCCGGATAGAACTCGTGGTCGTCGTGCACGGTGACGCGGTGCGAAACCGTCGGCTCCGGGTTGGGCGTGTGCAGGGCGCGGTGCACCAGGCTGCGGTTGTCCCACATCAGCAGGTCGCCCTGCTCGAAGCTCTGGAGGTGGATGTTGTCGTGCGTGAAGCTGGTGTCCAGCTGGCCCACCGCCTCCAGCACCTCGGTGAGCAGGCCGTCGCGCAGCGGGTTGCCCTCGGCGTCCTCCAGCCGGTGGCTGACCGCCTCGCTGATATAGAGCACCGGACGGCCGGTCACCGGGTGCGGGAACACCGCGGGGTGCCTGACCTCGGGCGTCTCCTCCTCGATCTCCGCGAGGATCTCGGAGACCGGGCGGTAGACATCGGAGGGGCGGATCTTGAAGTAGCGGCGCACGCTGTTGACGACCCAGCTGTCCGCCATCTCCTTCCGCAGCTTCGCCGGCAGCTGCTCGTACGCCTTCTCCAGGTCGATGAACAGGGTGCCGCGCTGTCCCTGCGGAATAACCTGCGGGTAGATCAGCGTAAGGCCGAAGGGGCGCGGCATAAAGGAGTAGTCATGGTGCCAGAACTTTCCCGTCTTGGGCACTCCGATCTGCATTCCCCCTTCCTTCTTGTTGGAGGAGACAAAGATCTCCTTGTGCTCAGGGTGGTGGTACATCGGCTGGTAGTACGTCTCCACCTCGCCGAGTCTCCTGCCGAACTCGACGTAGTCGGCGGGGGAGAGATCCTGACCCTTCAGGACCAGGATTTTCGAGGTGTACACCAGGTTCTTGAGATCGCTCAGCTCTTCTTCCGGCGCTGCGAGGGCATCCAGTTCGGACACCTCGACTCCCATTTTCGCGCCGCGCTGCGGAGTAATGATCACAGATGGCCTGCCTAACAGTTCGACGGCAACTCGGGGAAAAGAGTATGCACAGGATTCGGGGCTGTTCAATGAAAAGGCGCTGCTGCCGGCGGCTTTTCGGATCAAGGCATGCCTCGCCAGGGTAGAGGCGCCGGGGGGAGGAATTCGCCCGTCCGCCCGCGCTTTCCGGCCGTGTTGTCCCGTCCGACGAGACAGCGAGCGGGGCCGACGGCCCCGGGGTGAAACCGGAACGAGTGGGTCCGGTCCGGGGCCGGGCCGTGGGTCAGGCGGAGGACCGCGGCGGAAGCACCGCTTGGGTCTGGGTGGTCTGGGCCACGCGCCCGCCCCGGTCGTCGTAGAGGTCGGTCTGTACGACGATGCTGGTCCGTCCGACGTGGAGCGGGCGGGCTGTCGCCCGGACCGTTCCCTCCCGCACCCCGCGCAGGAAGTTGGTCTTGGACTCAAGCGTCGAGGTGCTGTGGTCCGGCGGCAGGTTGAGGAAGGCGCACACCGCTCCCACGGAGTCCGCGAGAGTCATCAACGCTCCACCGTGCATCGCGCCCCCGAGCGTGGTCAGCCGTGGCGAGTAGTCCAAGTGCCCCCGGACCGCGGAGACGTCGGCCTCGTCGAGCGCGATGCCCAGGGCAACGGCGTGCGGCATCGTCGCCAGCATCTCCTCGGTCGAATACGCGGGGCCGGTCATGGCATCGGACTCCGGTTCGTGAGGATCGGGCCGGAATGGCGGGGCGTCGGAACTCGGGCCGGTCGGCTCACCCGTACTCTACGCCGCCCTGACACACCGATGACACGGTGCTGACACGCGCCATCCGGAGTGCTCCGCGGCCTCGGGCCCGGTGAATGGCTCAAGTTCTTCCGTACCGAATCGACTTTCTTGAGAGGGCAATTGACGCCGCGTCCCATGTGCAGCAGCGTCTAGTGTGCAGAGCCCGACACGACTGCCCCCCGCACTCTCTGAACACGGAGAAGGCCCATGTGCATGCCTGTTCCCAGCTCATGCGGCGACAACCCGACGTTCTTCCGCCTTCTCGGTCCGATGGAAGTGGGTGCGGCATCCCGTCCGCTTCCGATGCGCGCGGTACGGCAAAAGTGCATCCTGGCCATGCTGTTGCTCAACGCCAACCGCGTGGTGCCGAGAGAGTGCCTGATCAACGCGGTGTGGGGCGCGCAGTCGCCGCCCACCTCGCGCAGCCAGGTCCACATCTGTATCTCGCAGCTACGCCACAAGCTGGCCGAAGCGCTGCACGACGGCCACGGCATCGAGACCCAGCCGTACGGCTACGTCCTGCACATCGAGCCCGGCGACCTCGATGTGGAGGTGTTCCGGCAGAAGACGGCGGCCGCGGACCTGGCCCAGGACAGGGGCCGCCTCGAACAGGCCGTCGAGCTCTACCGCGCCGCCGTCGCGCTGTGGCGCGGGCCCGCGCTGTCCGACCTGGAGAGCGAGGTGTTGCGCGGCGCGGCGGCGCAGCTGGACGAGGAGCGCATAGCGGCCGACGAGAAGCGGATCGAGCTGGAGCTGCGGCTGGGCCGGCACCGCGCGCTGGTGCACGAACTGACCGGCCTGGTCGTCCGGCACCCGCTGAACGAACTGCTGAACGGCTATCTGATGACGGCGCTGTACCGGTCGGGGCGGCAGGCGGACGCGCTGGCCTCCTATCAGCGCACGCGCAGCCGGCTCGCCGAGGAGCTCGGACTCGAACCGGGCCGAGAGCTACGCGCGTTGGAGCGGGCCATCCTGCGCCATGACGACAGCCTGGTCGCGGACGGAGACGTCCCGTGCCGATCGTGGGACGGACAGCACGGCCGCCCCTGACGGGGATGACCGGGCTCGGACACGTCCAGGCCGCGCCCGGGGCTGCCCCTGTCCGTGCCCTGCGGACCGCGGCTGTCGCCGTGGTTGCGCGCGCAGTTCCCCGCGCCCCTGACGGGGCGCACGGATGCGCCCCGAAGGGGCGCGGGGAACTGCGCGCCAAGCCACGACACACCCGCAGACTGCGACGCGACAGCAAGGGGCAGCCCCGACCCAGCAAGGCCACCGCTAGGCGCCGGCCACCGCCAGAACAGCGTTCTGGCCGCCGAAGCCGAGGGACTCGGTGAGCGCCAGGCCGATGCGGCGCCGGGCGGGCACGGTGGGGATATCGAGCTCCACGCCGCGGTCGAGCCGTTCGAGGTTGGCGGTCGGCGGAACCAGCCCGCGCTCCACCGCGAGCACCGTGTACACCGCCTCGGCCGCGCCCGCCGCGCCGAGCAGGTGTCCGGTGACGCCCTTGGTCGAGGTCACCAGAGGGGAGCCCGGCAGGACCCGGCGCAGCGCCTTGGCCTCGGCCAGGTCGTTCAGCGGCGTCGACGTGCCGTGCGCGTTGACATGCGCCACGTCCGCCGGGGACGCTCCGGCGTCTTCGAGCGCCGCGCGCAGCGCCGCCTCGATGCCGCGCCCTTCGGGGTGCGGGGCGGTCATATGGTGGGCGTCCGCCGAGGCCCCGTAGCCGACGACGCGGGCGCGGACCCGGGCTCCGCGGGCCCGCGCGTGGTCGGGGCGCTCCAGGACCAGCACCCCGGCCCCCTCCCCGGCGACGAAGCCGTCGCGGTCCGCGTCGAAGGGGCGGGAGGCCCCTGCCGGGTCGTGATGGCGCCGGGAGAGGGCCTTCATCTGGGCGAACCCGGAGATGATGAGGGGGGTGAGGGTGGACTCGCCGGCGCCCGTCAGCACGATGTCGCAGCGGTCGAGCGCCAGCAGGTCCTTGGCCGCTCCGACCGCGCTGGTGCCGGAGGCGCACGCGGTGGCGACCACCAGATTGGGGCCCAGCGCGCCGAACTCCATGGCCACCTGGCCCGCCAGCATGCTGAGCGGGTGCATCGGGATCAGCAGCGGCGAGACCCACCGCGCGCCCTCCTCCAGCAGGACCCGGTGCTCGCGTTCCAGGGTGGTGGTTCCGCCGTCTCCGCAGCCGAGCACCACGCCCACCCGGGTTCCGTCCCAGGCCGCGGGGTCCAGGCCGGCGTCGGCGAGGGCCTCACGGGCGGCCACCAGCCCGAGCTGGACGAATCTGTCCAGGTGGTGGGCCCGGCGTGCGCCGAGCTGAGCGGCCGGGTCGAAGTCGGGCACGCGACAGGAGATACGCACCGGTGACGCCGTCAGTGCCGGGTCCAGGGCGGCGGCGGGCTTGGGCGCGCAGACCGTCTCCCAGTTGCGCTCGACTCCGGTCCCCGCCGGCGTCACGAGTCCGAGACCGGTGACGGCCGCGTCGGCGCGTGGCATCAGAGGGTCGCCCCCCGCTCCTCCATGAGCCGGACGATGTCGCCGACGGTGCTGGCCTCGGCCAGCACGTCGTCGCTGAGCTCGATCCCCAGCTCCTTGTCCAGGACGAGGGAGAGCTCCACGACGGCCAGGGAGTCCAGCTCGATGTCCTCGGGCGTGGCCTCCATGGTGATCAGGTCGGGGGGCACCATGAGTTTGCCGGCGAGGATCTCTTTCAGCTTCTCGTACATGAACGCGTCCTCAGGGAGTCGTCGATGGGCTCGGTCGGGGGTGCCGGGCCGTCAGTGCGCGGCGGACAGTTCCGGCCACACCAGGGTGGTCGCGCCCCATGCCAGGCCGCCGCCGAACGCGGTCAGCAGGACCCGGCGGCCGGGCCGCAGCCGGCCGTCCCGGGACGCCTCGGCCAGCAGCAGCGGAATGGAGGCGGAGGAGGTGTTGCCGGCGTACTCGATGTTGGAGAGCTGCCGGTCGGCGGGGATGTCGAGCCTGTCGCCGAGCGCGGCCAGGATGCGGGCGTTGGCCTGGTGCGCCACGAGGTGGTCGACGTCACCGGTCTTCCAGCCCGCGGCCTCCAGGGCGCGGCCCGAGGACTCGGCCATCCGCTCCACCGCGTGCCGGAAGGTCTCCCGGCCCCGCATACGCAGGAACTCCCCGCCCGGCTCGGCCGGCCGGCCGCTCTTGCGCTGCCGGGATCCGCCGTCGGAGACCCTCATCAGCCCGCTGAGCGCGCCGTCGCTGCCCAGGAAGGCGCGGCCGAGCGCCCCCGGCTCGTCGGCCGCGCCCGGCCGCAGCACCACCGCACCGGCCCCGTCGGCCATCAGGGCCGCCAGGGTGCGGTCCTGCGGGTCGACGATGCTGGAGAGGACCTCGGCGCTGATCAGCAGGACGCGGTGGGCCGCACCGTTCGCGATCAGTCCGGACGCCGCGGCCAGCCCGTAGACGAACCCCGCGCACGTCGCCGCGAGGTCGAACGCCGCGGCGCCCGACAGGCCCAGGCGGGTGGCGACGGCCGGCGCGGTGGCCGGGGAGGGGTGGTCCGGGGTCGCGGTGGTGAGCAGCACCGCGTCCACCGCGGGGCTGCCGGCCGACGTCAGGGCCCGGCGGCCGGCCTCCACGGCCAGGTCCGAGGTCGCGGTGCCGAGCGGCGCCATACGGCGCGCGGCGATGCCGGTCCGGCTGCGGATCCAGGCGTCGGAGGTGTCCAGGCGGACGCTGAGGTCGTCGTTGGTGACCACCTCCGGTGGCACCCAGCCGCCCACCCCGGCGACAACCGCCGCGCCCGCTACGGCGGTCGGGGGCGGTCCGGGCCGGTGTGTCGCGCGCATCACGGCCCCCTTCAGCCCGGTCCGCCCAGGACGGCGAGAGCGTCCTGAAGGCCCATGTGGACCAGGCGCGCTTCGGCCATCTCGTCCGTCCAGCGCTCGGCCATGGCGTAGCGCTCCTCGGGGCCGGTGTCGAGCATGCGGCGCCCCGGCCAGACCTCGTAGTCGCCCACCGCGTCGGCGTGCTGGAGCATGCCCTCCTGAAAGAGCTCCTCCCGGGGCATGACGAACTCGCGGTCGGGGAGCTCGTCCCACAGCTTCCGGCCGCCGCGCAGGATCTCCATCAGCCGCGGCCGGTACTCCGGATGGGCCACGAGGTGGTCGCGCAGGATCGAGCTGCCGACCGTCAGATGGCGGATCTCGTCGATCGCCGCGCCCCGGGACACCTCTCCGGCGGCCGGGTCCAGCGGCTCCCACTTGCGCTCGCTCAGCTCGGCGGCGGGTGCGAGGACCCCCTCGACGATGATGGTGAAGATGGCCACGCCGCCGGCGAAGTCGGCCTGGTCGCGTACGACCTCCAGGCTGAAGTCCGCCAGCGGCCGAAGCACCCGGGCGTGGTAGTCGGCGGCCATCTCGTGGATGTCGCGGATCAGCGTGTGCGCCGGCATCCCCAGCTCCACCAGGTGTTCGCGGAACACCCGGGCGTGGCGCGCCTCGTCCAGGAGCTGGGTGGCGTAGAACTCCATCTCCGCGACACCGGGGGCGTTGGCGACGTAGAGCCCCAGGGCTTTGGTGGCCATCTCCTCGGCCACCGAGCGGCAGCCCAGTTCGAGGACGAGGGCCTCGCGCAGCGGGCCGGGCTCCGTCATGAACCGCGGCACCCGTGCCTGGTCCGCGTGCCCGGTGACGGCGCGGCCGCGCAGGGTGCCCTGGGCGACATGGCGCAGCCAGTACGCCAGGTCGCACTGCTCGGCGGTGAGGTCGAGGCTCTTGGCCCCGTCGAGGAGTCCGGGAGCGGACTCCCAGCCTGCCTCGGGGGATACGGCGTCAGTCATCGTTGAATGCCCTCCTGCTGGTGGTGCGCAGCGCCCCGGGCTGCCGGGCCGGGCGCCTTCGGCGGGCCGGAGTCTCAGCCCCCGGCGCTCGGGGTGCCGGCCGGCACCCTGGACTCGGACTCGGACTCGGACTCGGACTCGGACTCGGACTCGGACTCGGGGGTGGGGACGGGGACCCTGCGTCCCTCGCCGCGGCGCCGCAGCCCGTCGACGAGCCGCCGGTACCCCGGATCGGCCTCGGGCTCGAAGGGCAGGGCGAACGGCTTGAGGAAGTTCCCGAACACCCCGCGGTCGCCGCACAGGTGGAACGCCAGCGCGAGCAGGGCCCACTCGGGCTGCACCAGCCAGCACCACAGGGCGGCGACGGCGCCCTGGGTGATCAGGCTGTGCATCGTGTTGTAGAGGACGTAGAAGACCTTGGAGATCCTCTTGTCCGCGCTGCGCCGGTAGGCGATGGCTCCGGGGAGGTAGCCGATGAGGTCGATATAGAGGAAGAGGACGAGCGCAGGGAGCCAGCGGATCTCGTCGGCGTGGGCGACGATCAGACCCCCGGAGACCGCGAGGCCGACGAGGTACTCGGCGCGGTGCAGCCGGAAGGTGGTGCGGGTCTCGAACGGGTTGGCTTGGTCCATCGGTCACTCCCCGCCGAGCGTGACGCCGGTGAACAGGCCGCTGACCGCCCAGGCGACGGTCTCCTCGACCACCCGCTCGGCGATCGGGTCGAGGATGCCCTCCATGCTGGGAATGCCGAAGTCGAAGGCGACCTCGAAGTGCAGGGCGCAGTCCTCGCCCGTCTGGCGCAGTTCCCACGAGCCGGCCAGTTCGTCGAAGTCGCCTTCGGTCTGCCGGAACGCGATGTGCAGGCGCTCGCGGTCGTACTCCTCGCTCTCGGTCCACCGCAGGAGGCCGCTGCGGAAGTACAGCTCCCAGCTGGAGCTGCCCCGCGGCTGCGGCGGCCCGGCGTGCACCACGGCCGTGCGCACATGCGGGGCGAGGTCGGGGTAGCGTTCGAACCGCAGGACGGCGTCGAAGACCGTCTCGGCGCGTTCGCCGGGGATGAGGGCGTCCACCGTCACCTGCCGCATGTCATCCTCCTCCTTGTGGCATACGGGCCCTGTGCTCGACCAGGTCGCGGGTGGCCGCGTCGAAGGCGCTCAGCAGGAATGCCGTGTCCGCGCCGGTGAGCACGGCGGGCGGGGTGAAGCGCACCACGGCGTTGCCGTTCATCGAGTGGTTCGCCACCACCCTGTGGTTGAACAGCTCCAGCAGCAGCTCGCCCGCGAGGCCCGCCTCGGTGAGCTCCACGCCGATGAACAGCCCGCGGCCGCGGACCTCGGTGAGCAGCTCGGGGATGTTGCGGCGGGCGATCTCGGCGATGCGCGGCAGCAGCTCGGCGCCGAGCGCGGCGGCGCGCGCGGTGAGGTCGTCCTCCCGCACCGCGCGGATGGCGCCCCGGACCGCGGCCATGAGGAGCGGGGCGCCGGAGAAGGTTCCGGTGTGGATGTAGGGGTCCTTGTCGAACGGCCGGAAGACCTCGCGGGAGGCGATCGCAGCGGAGACCGGGACGACTCCGCCGCCCAGCGCCTTGCCGGCGAGCAGGACGTCCGGCACCACTCCCTCGGAGTCGGCGCCCCACCAGGCCCCGAGCCGCCCCATACCGGTCTGCACCTCGTCCAGGACGAGGAACCCGCCGTAGGTGGCGCACAGTTCGCGGGCCCGGCGCAGATAGCCGTCCGGCGGGACGATCACGCCGCCCTCGCCCTGAACCGGTTCGAGCAGCACGCAGACCTCGCCGGGGTGCTGCGCCAGCTCCTTCTCCAGAGCGTCGGCATCGCCGTACGGGATCAGTGTGACGTCGGGCAGCAGGGGGTGGAACGGCCGCTGGAAGACGTCCTTGCCGGAGACCGAGAGCGCCCCCAGCGTCTTGCCGTGGTAGCCGAGGTGTGTGGAGACCACCCGCCGCCGGCCGCCCGCGCGGGCGAGCTTGAGCGCGGTCTCGACGGCTTCCGCGCCGGAGAGCGCGAAGTGCACGCGCTCCAGCCCCGGCGGGGTCACGGAGACCAGCGCCTCGGCGGCGCGGGCGACCGTCGGCTCCAGCAGGATGCGGGTGGCCACGGGGTGCGCGTCGAGCTGGCGGCGGACCTCCTCCATGACGACGGGGTGCCGGGCGCCCATGAGGAAGACCCCGTAGCCGCCGCAGTTGAGGTACCTCTCGCCGTCGTTCATGGTCAGCCAGGCACCGCAGGAGGCGACTTCCATATGGCTGCCGAACAGGTCGGCCACCGTCGCCCGGCCCTTGCTGAGGTGGGCCCGGTACTGGCGGAGTATCTCCTCTTCCGTACCGGGGCCGGTTTCCAACGGAGCGTTCACGGGCGTTGCTCCTCGATGTCGTCGACAAGGGGGCGCAAGGAGCGCGGTTTCACCGTGGCACGGGCCCCTGACGGATCGCTGACGGCTTCGCGCGCCGCGCGGTCCGGGCGATGGGAATCGGCCGGGGGGCCGGGCCGCAGGGCCGCCTCGATCCAGTCGCGCAGCTCCGCGCCGTCCATCGCGGGGAGGCGGGGGAGTGCTTCGGCGACCTGGTCCGGGCCGCCGAGCGCGCGGTACTTCGCGCGCACCAGCGCGGCGTGGTGGACGCGGGTGTGCTCCCCCGCGGCGCCGTGCGGGATCAGCAGTTCGCGCTCCGCGCTGCGGCCGTCGGTGAGCCGGACCGTCACCCGGGCGCCGGTGGCCTTGGCGGCCGCGGTGAAGTCCTCGGCCGGCGGGCCCGGGTCGCCCGCCAGCTCCACGAGCGGGGCACCGCCGAACTCCCGCAGCCACGCGGTGCCCGCGGCGCCCGCCTGGCGCAGCGCCTCGCCGAACGGGGCCTCGGAGGCGAGGAGGCCGCGGGTCATGGCGGGGTCGTGCAGCAGCCTGACCCTGTCGGCCGCGGCCCGGCGCACCGGGTCGTCGGCTGCCGGCGGGTCCAGGTCGGCCACGGTCAGCCGGCCGGTCGCCAGCGCCGTGGCCACCAGATAGCCGGTGTCCAGGACCAGGGCGCCGAGCGGCCGCCGGGGCCCGTCCAGGTGGCGGCGGGCGTGCCGGCCGACCAGGACCGTGTAGAGCGAGGCTTCGACCAGGACGTCGGCGAGGTCGTCGAAGTCCGGCGCGCCCAGCTCGCCGTGGAGCGCCAGCGCACAGTCGACGGCTGCGTCGATACCGGGTCCGCCGGGGTGCAGTTTGTACGAGAAGGTCTCGGTGTGCCAGCGCGTTCCGAACCCGGCGGTGACGGCGCCGGGCAGCGGAACGGCCGCGAACCGGCGCAGAAACCCGTCCGGGTCCTCCAGCAGGTCGGGGGCGCCGGTGAGCCCGGCGGCCGCGGCGTCGCACGCGTCCATGCCGGTACGGACCGGCCCGAAGGCGTGCAGCAGCCGGGCTTCGCTGGCGAGAAAGGCGCGCAGCAGCGGCCACGGCGGCTGCGCGTAGGCGAGGCCGAGCGCGTCCGTCCAGCGGCGGGCCGGCGCGCCTTCGCAGTGCAGCCGCCCGGCGACCGCGCCCGCCAGATGCGCGTGCAGCGCGGTCTGGCCGCGCAGCGGGCCCAGCGTCGCCGCGGCGGTGACGCGTGCCGCGCACTCGTTGGCCGCGACCACCGCGGTGAGCAGCGCCGGGCCGTCCAGCCCCCGGGCGCGGGCGAAGGCCAGGGGCACCGCGACGGTGGAACTGGACAGGTGGCCCGCGTACGCGGTGTCGTCGAGGTTCAGCCACGATCCGAGGCCGGCCAGGACGCACGCCGACTGGCGCGGATCAGGTTGCAGCGGGGGCCCGAAGGCGGCCGTCAGCCGCCCGCCGAGCGGGTGGTCGGCGCCGGCCCGCACCGCCCCGAGCTGGGACAGCACCTGGCTGGCGGCGCGGCGCAGAACGCGCTCGGGCACGGCGTCGGGCGTGAGCCGTGCGGCCCAGCCGCCGAGTTCTTCGAGCAGGGCCACGGGGCCCTCCCTCCCTCGCTGTCCGCAGGTGCCGTGTGCCGGGCAGGGGCGGCCCCTGCCGGTGCGTCGCAGTCCGCGGCTGGAATGGGGGTCCCCCCTGCTCGAGCGAAGCCGAGAGCTTGGGGGAGGTTGCTCGCGCAGTTCCCCGCGCCCCTGGCGGGGCGCGCCCTGGCGCCCCGCCAGGGGCGCTTCAGGGGCGCGGGGAACTGCGCGACCGGCCACGGCCCCAGCCGCGGTCCGCAAGCCACGGGCAGGGGCAGCCCCGACCCGGCTGCCCCGACAGAGGGCAACCACGATCCGCCGGACACGGCCTAGGGTGCCGCGGCGGCCCATACCGGCAGCGCCCGCGGCACCACGTCGAAGGTGGCCGTGTTCCCGGTGCGGTCCTGCAGTTCGCCGTCGTGTTCCAGGACGAGCCGCTCACCGTCCAGCCGCTCGACGACGATGCGCCGCCCGCGGCCGTACGCGGCTCCCGGCAGGCCCACATGCCGGCCGTCCCGGGTCAGCTCCGGCAGCCGGGCCGGGTCGGTGCGGCCGTCGATGACGCAGACGTCCAGCAGCCCGTCGTCCGGCTCGGAGTGCGGCAGCAGCAGAAACTGTCCGGCGCGGTACCGCCCACCGCCGACGTTGGCCAGGATGGTCGGCCCCTCGGCCAGCGGGACGCCGTCGACGGTGACCCGGCCCGGGTAGGGGCGGTAGCCGGCCGCGGCCTCGGCCAGGGCGCGGGCGTAGCGCTCGCGCCCGGCGCCGGGCAGCGTCTTGACCCTCGACAGGATCTGCGCGCCCAGTCCGGTGCAGGAGCCGAGGAGCACGTGGGCGCCGGTCTCCGCCAGCCGTGCGAGGTCCACCCTGCGTGTCTCGGCCCGGTGCCCGGGGCCGAGCACCCCGGACAGCGTCTCCTGCCACGGCCGGTCGTCCCAGAACATCCGGTAGTCGGAGTTGGCGCTGCCCGCGGGCACGATGAACAGGGCCGCCCGGGTGTCGTCGGCGCCCTGGCGGACCAGCCCCTCGGCGACCTCGCGTACGGTGCCGTCGCCGCCGACCGCGACCACCAGGTCCGGGCGCTGCCCGGCCGGGGCCTCGGCCACCGCGCGGCGCACCGCGTCGGTGGCGTCACCCGGGCCCGTCGTCCGGTGCACCGCCACCGACGTGAGCCGTGCGCGGCAGACGGCGGCCAGGCGCTCCACCACGGCGGAGCGGTAGCGGCCGGCCGCGGGGTTGGCCACGATGAGGGCGCGCTGCGCTGCCGGGCTCATCTGGTGCGGCATCGTTCACTCCTGGCGGACGGGGTCGCTTCGGGGATTCCGGGATCTTCAGACTCGTCCTTATGCGTGAATGAGTGTGCACCACGGCCCTGACCATTCCCTGACATATCACTGACGGCATCCCGGTTTTCCGCGGCCGGACGGGCCGCTTGTCGGGACGGCTTCGCGGTGCTCTACTCGTCAGTCAGTCCTTCCGATTCGAGCACTCGGAGGAAAGGGGACCATGACTGCCGCCTCGACCTCGGGTATTTCCGCTCTTCAGGCCATCAGGACGTATACGCGGTCCGCCAACCCGAGCGCATTTCTGGCGCTCAATGAAGGAAACCGCTACTTCACGACACCATCCGCGGACGGCGTGATCGCCTATCGGCGCACGGGCCGGTATCTGGTGCAGTTCGGCGGCCCTTTCGCCCCCGACGAGGACTATCCCCGGCTGCTGGGGGAGTTCGCCGCGTACGCGCGCGAGCGGCGGCTGCGCGTGGTCGGCGTTCAGCTCCAGCACGCCGACGCCGTGCGGTACGCGGAGCAGGGTTTCACGGTCAACCAGATCGGCGCGTCCTACGCGGTCGACCTGGACCGCTTCTCCCTGCGCGGCACCCGCTTCATGCGGCTGCGCAACAAGATCTCGCGGGCGCTGCGCAGCGGTCTGACGGTGCGGGAGGCCCCCGCCGGCGGTGCCGACGACTGGACCGCCTCGGTCCGGGAGCTGGACGCCTCCTGGCTCGCGGGGAAGGGGAAGCACGCCAAGCCCCTGGAGTTCCTGGTGGGCCAGCTGGGCGGGGCCGCGCAACCGCACCGCCGGCTGTTCCTCGGCCTGATCGGCGACGAACTGGCCGGATATATCTCCTACTCGCCCGTGTACGGCAGCCGGGCCGGGTGGCTGCACGACCTGAGCCGCCGCCGTCCGGACGGGCCGCCGGGGGTGGCGGAGGCGGTCAACAGCCATGCGATCGAGGTGTTCCGCGGCGAGGGCGCCGGCTGGCTGCACTTCGGATTCACGCCGTTCACGGGCCTGGACCCGCGGTGTGAAGTCCCGGGCCACAGCCCCGCGTTCCGCTGGCTGGTACGCCAGCTGTGGGAGCGCGGCAACGCCGTCTACCCCGCGCGCAGTCAGCTCGCGTACAAGGAGAAGTGGGCGCCGGACGCGGTGACGGCGGAGTACATCGCCTTTCGCGGGCGTGCCTCACTCCGCTCCTTCGCCCACGTGTTCCGAACGGCCAACGCGCTGTAGCCGTACCGCGCTACGGGATCCGCGCAGCGTGTACGGCCGACACCGGGCCGCGGTCCAGCGCCGGGTCCTGGGCGAGGATGGCGTGCTCCACCCGGCGCAGGGACGGCGACGGGTCGACGCCGAGCTGGTCGATCAGGCACTGCCACGTCCGGCGGCAGGTGCCCAGCGCCTCCGCCTGGCGGCCGGAGCGGTACAGCGCGACCATGAGCTGCTCGCAGAACCGTTCGCGCAGGGGGTCGTCCATATGCACCTCGCGCAGTTCGGCGAGAATCGCGGCATGCCGGCCCAGCATCAGCTCGCTGTCGAACAGCGCCTCCATGGCCTGCAGCCGGCGTTCCTCGTACCGGGCGGCGGCGGCCCTGCACAGCGGTCCGCCGGGGCTGCCTCCGCAGACCGCCCCGGACCACAGCCGCAGCGCGGGGCGCAGCAGGCCGACGGCCTGCTCGGGCGCGTCGAGCCGGATGCGCTCGGCCCGCGCGACGGACTCCACGAACGCGGTCGCGTCCAGCTCCGCGCCGTCCATGAGGAGCTGATACCCGTTGGGGCGGCAGATGAGGCGGGGGCGCTCGCGGTGCGGCTCGATCTGCCGGATCTTTCTGCGGATTCTGCTGGCGTGGGCCTGCAGGGCGTTGGCCGCGCCGGCCGGCGGCAGCTCCCCCCACAGTTCGGTCATCAGCATATCGCCGGTGATCGCTCTTCCTTCGCTTACCAGGAGGGTCTGCAGCAGCCTCCGCTGGAATTCTCCGGAAACCGTGGCACTTCCCAGCGGGGAGACCGCCTCCAGGCCACCGAGAATGCGGAACCGGACCACCGGACCCTCTGACCCGCCACAGATCATGAGTCACCTCGGCCTGAACACCGTGTGGGAAAAGCAGAAGACAGTGATCGCGCGTGCGCGTGGTGGAAAGACGTTCGCGGACGGGTCGCCCGGACGGTCACGCGACGCGCTCTGGCTTTTCGGTGCACGCTACTACGGTCGGCTATCGTGCCGCTTTCGGTGCGCTATCGAGTCGTCTCCCTCTGTTCGCTGGAGGTGGCGGGCGAGGTCGCTCGCGATGGCGATCGCGTGGTCCGCGAGGTAGAAGTGCCCTCCCGGGAACGCACTGGCTCCCAGAAAGACCGGGGTGCGGGCGGCCCATTCGGACAGCCTGCCGCGCTCCAGCGTCGGGTCGGCCCTCCCCCCGTAGGCGGCGACCGGACAGCCGACCCGGGCGCCGTCGTCGCGGTAGCCGGCGACCAGGGCGAGATCGGCGCGGAGCGCCGGAAGGACCAGCGCGAGCAGCTCCGGGTCCTCGCTGACCTCGGCGGGCAGTACACCGAAGCGCCGTACGGCGGTCACGAACCGGGCGTCGGGCAGCGGGAGAAGCGCTTCCACCGGAAGGACCCGCTCGGGCGCCCAGCCGGAAACGCCCAGCAGGACCGGGACCTCGCCGCCGTCCCGCTCGATGTCCACGGCCAGCCGGTAGGCGAGCAGCGCGCCTAGACTGTGCCCGAAGAGAGCGTACGGGCGGCCGTCCAGCTCGGCCTCGAGCGCCGTCCGGAGCGCCTCGACCAGCGGGCCGGTCCGGCGGTACGGCTCCTCGGCCCGCCGTTCCTGGCGGCCGGGCAACTGAGCGACCAGCACCTCGACGTCGGGCAGCAGGGCGCACCACCGCAGGTAGGACGCGGCGCTGCCGCCCGCGTGCGGGAAGAGGAAGAGCCGGCGCGCGGCATCGGGGCGGGGATCCGCCGTGGCGAACCAGCGGCCCGTTGGACATGGCACCTGACAGTCTCCTGTGGGTTCCACCGGTCAGCTCTCCCCCTCCGGGGCGGGGGGCGTGCGCATCCGGGAGGCGAAGTCCAGATCCGGGACGACGCCGGCGCGGGCCTGGGTGACCGGTGCGCCGTCGGCGTCCAGGACGCGGGCGTTGGCGACCATCCGGCGCCGGCCCGGGTGGACGAGGTCGCTGTGCACGGTGTAGTCGCCGCCGGGCCGGACGGGCCGGAGGAAGTCGATGTCCAGACTCAGGGTGATCATGGGGTATGCGTGCTCGCCCTGGCTCGACCCGGCGGCGCAGCAGGCGTCGTCGAGCACCATGGCGATATAGCCGGCGTGCACACCGCTCCCGGCGAGGTTGCTCAGCGCCGCCGGCGGCTGCCAGGTCTCCTCGACACGCCCCGGCCGGGCCCCGGTGACCCGCAGGCCCAGCAGCGTGTGGTGCGCCCCGTGCGGCACCCGGCCATCGGCGACGGCCTGGAGCATCTGGGCCCCGGTCAGCTCGTCCCACAGCGCCAGCATCGCGCTCTCCATCGTCTCCGGCATGCTCCCTGCCGCCTTTCTCCAGCATCGGGAATCCGAGGTGTCGGACCACGGTTGCGACCACGCGCCGCGTTGTCCACCACCGCGGGGCACCGACGTGTTCCGCCGGGCACCGGGGCCTGCCCGGTCACGACAGCGCGAGCGGGGCTCCCGCGAGGTACGCCACCAGCGGCTCGGCCGTGCTGGTGCGGGAAGGGGGGTGGAAGGCCAGCGGCCGGACGGCGGAGGCGAGCAGGGAGCCTTCCCGGGAGCGGATGAAGTCCATCCCGCCGAGCAGCTCCAGGGCCAGGTCGGCGGCGCCGGAGAGGGCCTCCTGAGCGGCGTACCGGGCGATGAGCACGGAGGCGACCGCCGCCTCGCCGTCCAGGTCGCCGTCGCGGACCGCCCGCGCCGTCCCCTCCAGCAGGAGGTGTGCGGACTCGGCCCGTACCGCGAGCGCCGCCCGGTCGGTGACGCTGCCCCGTTCGTGCTCCAGCACCCGCCGCACCAGAGCGGCCGCCGCTCCCGCGTAGCCCGCGGAGATCAGCAGCTCGAACCAGATGAATCCGGCGCTCTGCATCCGCGACAGCCGCTCCGGATCGTCGGAGCCGGTGCGCAGCACCAGTTCCTCGGGCACGAACACGTCCGCCAGCCGCACCTCGTCGCTCTCCGCCGCGGCCAGCGCGCCGTTGCCCCAGAACGGGTGCACAGTGATGCCGGGAGCGTCCCCGGCGATCAGCGCGAGCGCTGGCTCCGGCCGGCCCCTGGCGTCCGGGACCGAGACGCTCGCGGTGAGCAGGTCCATCGAACGGGACAGGCTGCACGGCTTCTTGGCGCCGCTGAGGAGGTACCCGCCGGCCACCGGCCGGGCGGCGACCGAGGGGGTGAGGACGTTCTGCCGAGTGCGTCCCTCGGCCCAGCCCGATGCCATGAGCTTGCGGGAGGGGACGACGCCGCGCAGCAGCGCCCGCTGGGCGGCGGTGAGGCCGTCGTCGCGGCCGGTCAGGGAGTAGAGGGTGGCGGCTGTGAAGTGGTGCATGGTCGCCGCGGCGGCCAGCGAGGGGGAGTAGGAGCCGACGGCCCGCATCACCCGCACGGCGTCCACGGGGTCGGCGCCCTTGCCGCCGAAGGCTTCGGGCACCAGCAGCCCGACGCCGTCGTGCTCGCGGAACAGCGCGATGACCGGGCTGCCGGGGTACTCCCGTTCCTCGAATTCGATCTCCTCCAGGGCCTTGCCGAGGCCCGGGTGGTAGTGCTCGCAGGTCGCGCGTGCCGAGTCGAGAGTGCGCACGGAGGAACACCTTTCGCTGTCGGGGCGCGCCGTCAGGCGCCGAAGACCGTGCTGCGCGGGCTGACGCCGGCGCCGATGCCGACGCCCTGCAGATGCGAGGTCTTCAGGATGGGGTAGTTGGCCTCGCCGTGGACGCCGCCGGACAGGCCGGTACCGCCGTGGGTGGGCAGACAGGGGAGGAAGCCGATATGGGAGTCGTTGACCTTCAGCAGCCCTCCGTTGACCACCCGCTGCACAAAGGCGTCCACGACCGTCTCGTCGCGCGCCCACAGGGAGTTGCGCAGGCCGTACTCGTTGGTGTTGACGAAGTCGATGAGCCGGTCGAGCAGCTGTCCGTCCTCGGCCGGTTCGGCGACGATGACCGGGAGCAGCGGGAAGAACGTCTCGCGACGCACCATCTCCAGGTCCCGCGAGCCCGCGAGGCCGTTCACCCGGACGACGGTCGGCTCCAGGAACACCCCGGTCTGCGACCGCGTCCCGTCCGCCTCCGTACGGTGCCCGCCGCACACCAGTTCCGCGCCCGCGTCGAGGGCCTCGCGCAGCAGTGCGAAGAACCGCTCGCTGCGCCGGACGGGGGAGAGCAGCACGTCCTCCTCCTCCGGGTGGCCCGGACGGACCTCGCGCGCCCTGTCCTTCACCTCGGCGAACAGCGCGTCGGCGGCATCCGGGTGGACGATGACGTAGTTGGGCACCATGCAGATCTGGCCGGAGCCGTAGAACGCCTCGCTGACGGCCTCGGCGGCAAGCGGGATATCGGCGTCCTTCCACACCACGATGCCGTCGTTGCCCGCGAGTTCGAGGATGGGCTTCTTGCCCGCGGCGACGCACCGCTGCTGGAAGCGCAGCCCTTCCTCACTGCCCCCGATGTAGAAGATGTCGTCCACCAGCGGGCTGTCGAGCCAGCGGTTGATCGTCTGGGCCGGGTTGCCGCACACGGCGCCGAGCGCCCCGGGCGGAACGCCCGCCTCGGCCAGGACCGGGGCCACCAGCTCGCGCAGCACGTACATCGTGCTCAGCGCAATGCTGCGCGGGGCGCGGACGACGACGGCGTTGCCCGCCATGAGCATCAGCACCACGAGCGCGGCGCTCTGGCCGGGGGCGTTCTGCGGCGGGTTCAGACAGACGACGCCGTCCGGCTGGCGGCGCACGACGAGACGGCGCTCGCCGTGCCGGAACGTGGTGTGCATGCACCGCCGGTACCAGGCACAGCTCTCCTCGCCGTACGTCTCCAGCAGGCCGCTCAGCTGCCAGCGGGCCAGCCGCAGCGGGTGCCCCTCGGCCACCAGCAGGTCGAGGAACTCCTCGCGGTGCCGGATCACCCGCTCGCGGAAGAGCGGGCCCAGGCGCATGCGCCTCTCCAGCGGCACCGCGGCCCAGGCCGGGGCCGCGGCGGCCGCGGCCTTGAGGGCGAGGTCGATCCCGGCGTCGCCCGCGACGGCGACCCGGCCGATGACATAGGGGTGCTGCGCGGCGTCGGAGCCGGGGTCGGGGCTCCGCTCCAGCGCGCGCTTGAGGCTGACGCTGGTGAAGACGTCCTCCAGCAGGGACCCCGCGCTGACGGTGTAGACCCAGCCCGTGCCCTCGACGTCCCGGCCCTGGATGTAGGAGTAGTAGCTGCGCAGCGGCCGCTCGCGCTGCGGTGGTGCGCTCGGCGCCGCCGCCGCGCCCTGCCCGGCCGGTGCCGGCACGGCGGCCGCTGAGCCGTTGCGGGGGGAGAGCCCCACGGCGTCCTCCAACGGTTCGTGGTTCGGGTTGCTTCTCCGTCCGCCCGCCGTCTGTCCGTCCGGACGGGCGCCTGGGCGGACGGGCCGACGCGGCGCGGCGCGGCGCCGGTCAGCCGTCCGGGAGGGAGCGCCACTGCGGCTTCGAGGAACCGCGGGGCAGGAGGACGGGGTCGTCGAAACTCCCGGGCGTCTCGCTCAGCCGGGCCGGCGGGACGATGTGCCGCAACTCGCCCAGCGGGGTCCGGTGGACCTGCCAGCGGGGTGGCGCCGGAAGGGCGTTCTCGTCGAGCGCGTCCACCAGCGCGGGGTCGGGACTGCCCAGGTTCCAGCACCAGTTGGCCACTCCCGCCAGGGAGACCCGGACGGAGTAGCTGCCTCCGTCGCGGGCACGCCGGACGACGGCGGCCATGATGCCCGAGGCGGCCAGGTACGCCGCGATGTAGTCGTTGAACACCCGGCCCGGCGGCAGCTTCGGCGCGCCGTCCCCGCCCTCGCGCAGGCTGATGCCGGTCAGCGCCTGGGCATGCTGGTCGAAGCCACCGCGGTCGCGCCACGGGCCGGTGTGCCCGTAGGCGCTGACCGAGCAGTGGATGACGCCGGGCGCCGCCGCCGCGCAGTCCTGCGCCGTCAGCCCCAGCCGTACGGCCTTGCCGGGGCGGTAGTTGTGCACGAACACGTCGGCGTCGCGCAGCAGCCGGTCGAAGGCGTCCCGCCCGGCGCCGCGCGCGTGCAGATCGAGCCGCGCCGAGCGCATACCGCCGGCCGACTCGTTCCAGACGGCCTCGTGCTCGAAGGAGTCGGGTTCGCAGACGTGCAGCACATCAGCCCCGTACTCGGCCAGCGCCCGGCCGGTCGCCGTCCCCGCCAGGATGTGGGTGAACTGCAGGCAGCGCAGCGAGGACAGCGGGCGGGGGCCGGACGGCAGCGGCACGGGCGGCCCGTCGCCGATCCGCTCGACCGCCACCACCGGCTCGGCCAGCACCGCGCGGCCCTGCGGGTGGGCGAGGAACTCCTCCCGGGTACGGACGATCGCGAGCGGAACGCCCTGCTCGGCGGCCGCGTCCTCCAGGCTGGAAGCGTTCCAGCGGGCGATGGCGGCCGTGATGTGCTCCCTGCTGTGCGCGCAGTCCAGGAGGCACAGCAGCGCGTCGCGGATCCTGGGATAGCAGGCGATCGGGATGACCCAGCGGCCGTCGGCGGTCCGGTAGAAGTCCCAGAAGGTCGGCGCCATACCGTCGATGCCGGCCAGCGAGCCGAGGCTGGAGAAGTAGCCGCCCAGGGTGGCTCCGCCGCCCAGGAGCGGGGTCATCCGGTGCAGCCCCTGGCCCAGGTCCAGCGACAGCCGCTGGGACCGGCCGGTCCGCAGCTGCCAGATCTGCGCGGACCCGATCGCCGCCGTGAGCAGGGGCACCCCGATCGCGGCACCCATGCGGAGCGGCGATTTGACCACCGGGTCCCGGCCGGTCACCGATAATTCGCTCACCGCGGGATCCCGGCTCAGGCCGATCGTTTTCAGCATGCTGTCCAGTTCCCCGACGAAGTCGATCTTTTCCTCCATCGTCCACCCATCCTCGGTTTACGGTCCGCCGGTTGTGGCGCCTCGATGAATCCCGGGCGGCCTTGCCATTCGGAGGCCGGCTGCGGTGCGGCTCTGCGAGTCTGCCATCGCGGCGGCCATTGCGAAATGGATGGTCAGTGGAGTGTCAGCACCGTGTCAGGCGAGTTTGGTTGACTGGCCGCGCCGGCGTACTCGTGATGAATCACGCCTGCATTGCGCTCGCATTTCGCCGGGACGGCCGCACACGTAGGGAGCGGGCCCGATGATCCACCGCACACCGACGGCCAGTGAGATCTGCCGGCTTCCCGCCTCGGAGCGCCGGGACGCCCTGGAGGAGCTCCTGGCCAGGGAGTTCAAAGCCAGCTTGCTGATGGACGAGGAGGAGGAGTTCCCACTCGACGGGAACTTCTTCGACCTCGGCCTCACCTCGCTGCGCGTGGCGGAGCTCAAGCAGCGGCTGGAGCGGCTGCTCGGCTGCGAGATCAGCACGAACGTCCTGTTCAACAGCCCCAATCTGGCACGGCTGCTGGACCATATGGTCACCGAAGTGCTGCCCGGCCTCTCCGGCGGCCCGCTCCACGGCGGAAAGGAGCAGCCATGACGGAGGCACCCGTGCCCGAGGGCGCCGAGGGCAGGCTCCGGGCGGCGCTGGAAACCGTCCGCGAGCAGAAGAAGGCCCTCGACCAGCTCCTGCTGGAGCAGCACGAGCCGATCGCCGTCGTCGGAGTGGGGCTGCGCTTCCCGGGCGGCAGCGAAACCCCGCAGGAATTCGCCGAGTTCCTGCGCGAGGGGCGCTCGGCCCATGGGCCGGTGCCCGAGGACCGCTGGGTCCACGGGAACACGGATTCCCCGGCTGACGACTCGGCGGACAACCCGGCGGACGATCGCGATAACCCGGGAATCAAAACCCCCGTGGCGGACGGGAATTTCATCGAGGGCCTCGACCTGTTCGATGAGAAGTTCTTCAAGATTTCCCCCAAAGAAGCCCCTTACATAGACCCCCAGCAGCGGCTTGTCCTGGAAACCGCCTGGCAGGCGCTGGAAGATGCCGGTATCGATCCCACCGGCCTGCGCCACGGGAACGGCGGAGTGTATATGGGCGTCATGTCCATGGACTACGTCGTGGAATCGGCCGCCCTTGCCGAGGAGGAGCTGGCCGGCTCCCTCATCCCGGGCACCGCGCACAGCGCCGTAGCCGGACGGCTGTCGTACTTCCTGGGGCTGCGCGGCCCGTGCCTCACCATCGACACCGCCTGCTCGTCCTCCCTCACCACCGCGCACCTGGCCGCCCAGGGGCTGCGCCGCAGGGAGTGCGACATCGCACTGTGCGGCGGGGTCAACGCCATCCACCACCCCATGGCCCAGACCGCCCTCACCCAGGCCGGGATGCTCGGCTCCGACGGCCGGTGCAAGACGTTCGACGAGAGCGCGGACGGCTACAGCCGCGGCGAGGGCTGCGGCGTCGTCGTGCTCAAGCGGCTGTCCGACGCGGAGCGCGACGGCGACCGGGTGCTCGGCCTGCTGCGCGGCTCGGCCGTGCGCGCGGACGGCGAGAGCGCGGGCCTGTCCGCGCCCAACGGCATCGCCCAGGCGGCCGTGATGCGCGCCGCGATCGCCGACGCCGGGCTCGAACCGCGGGACATCCAGTACGTCGAGGCGCACGGTACGGGAACCCCGCTGGGCGACCCCGTCGAGCTGGGGTCGATCAGCGACACCTTCGCCGCGTCGCACAGCGGGCCCGAGCCGGTGGTGGTCAGCTCCGTCAAGACCAACGTCGGCCACCTGGAGTCGGCCGCCGGCGTGTGCGGACTGGTCAAAACCCTGCTGCAGATGCAGGAGGGGGTCTTCTATCCGCATCTGCACCTCGCGTCCCCCTCGGCCCGTATCCCGTGGGACCGCTGTCCGGTGACCGTGCCGACGCGCTGCGGCCCGTGGACCGGCCGACCCCGGCGCGCGCTGGTGAACGGCTTCGGGATCGCCGGAACGCTGGCGTGCCTGGCCGTGGAGGAGGCACCGCCCCGGATCCGGGAGTCCGCTCCGGACGCGGAGGGGTCGGCGCACATCTTCACCCTGTCGGCGCAGAGCACCCGTTCGCTGCGCCGCCAGATCGAGCGCTACCGGCAGTACCTCGCGGACCACCCGGACATCCCGCTCGCCGACCTGTGCCGCACGGCGGCGGTCGGGCGGGCCCACTTTCCGGTGCGCCTGGCCGGAGTCGTCCGCGACCGCGAGGAACTGGCCGGTCTGCTCGGCCGGCGGCCGAGCAGACC
>NZ_JAAKZZ010000029.1 GCF_011045075.1 Streptomyces boncukensis | reverse complement strand
GGGCGGGCGGGCCGAGGTCGTCGCGACGGTCCAGGTGGAGGTCGAGCCGCGGAAGGGCGAGCCCGGCAAGGACCGCAAACGCTTCGAGGCCGGCCTGGACCGCACCGGCGGCGGCTGGCTGCTGTCCTCCCTCACCCCCCTCCCGGCGGGGCAGCGATGACCCGCCGCAGGGCCCGGGTGCTCGGAGCGCTCGCCGCCGCCCTCGCGCTCACCGCCACCGGACTGACCGTGCGCACCGCGCAGCTGAACGCGTCTCCCGCCGCCGAGAACCGCGCCCTGACCGACGCCGAGGCCACCGACCGAGCCGTCGGCGACGTCAGCAACACCCTGGCGAAGATCTTCAGCTACGGCCCGGACAGCCTGGACGCCACCCGGCAGGACGCGAAGTCGGCGCTCGGCGGGAGGGCGGCCAAGGAGTACGCCACACTCTTCGCGCAGGTGCGCGAGCGGGTACGCCGGCAGCGGCTCACGCTGACGACGACCGTGGTGCGGGTCGGGGTGCGCAGCCTGCACGACGGCACCGCGCAGCTGCTGGCCTTTCTCGACCAGACCGCCGCACGCGACGGCAAGAAGCCCTCGACCACGGCGGCGCAGCTCTCGATGACCGCCGAACTCGACGGCGGCACCTGGCGGATCACCCGGATCACGGCCCGGTAGGACGACCGGCGCGGACGCGGAGGAGGAGCAGCGGCGGATGGCACTCTCGTGGAGGCGGACGGCGGCGGCACGCCGCCCGGTACTGACGACGGCGGCCGTACTCGCCGTGCTGGCCGCCGGGTTCGCGGCCTGGTCCGGCTGGTCCTGGTACGCGGCGGCGCACGACGACACGCTCGCCTACGCCCGCGCACGAGACCGGGCCCTGGCGGCGGCCGAGCAGGGCGCGCGGAACCTGAACACCCTCGATCACCGCAAGCTGGCGGCGGGGCTCGACCGGTGGGAGCGGTCGAGCACCGGGGAGCTGCGCCAGCAGCTCAAGGAGGGCCGGTCGGAGTTCGCGAAGCGGGTGCGCGAGGCGCGCACCACGACCACCGGGGAGGTGCTCTCCGGGGCGGTGACGGAGCTGGACACCCGGGCGGGGCGGGCCTCGGTGCTGATCGCGCTGCGGATCACCGTGGATGCTCCGGACGAGAAGCCGACCGCCAAGGAGAGCCGGATGGTCGGGCAGGTCAGCCGGACCGGCGACGGCGGCTGGAAGCTGAGCGCGCTCGGCCAGGCGCCTGCGGGCAACGCGCCCGCCGACGGCGACAAGGGCGACGGAGACAGCAAGGGCGGCAAGGACGGCAAAGGCGGCAAGGGCGCCGGCGGCGGCGACTGAGACGAGGGGGCACCACCGATGTCGACAACGCGACACCTCATCAACCGTCGCCGGAGGGTCACCGCACGTCCCGCAGCGGACCCCGGGCACCCGGACGAGCGCGTACGCCGCGCCGCCGACCGCACCACCGCGCAGGACCGGGCGCCCCGTGCGCCCCGGGCCCGGCGTCGGCGGGCCGTTCCGTGGGCGGCGGTGCTGCTCGCGACGACCGTGCTGCTGGGCGCTTTCGCCGCCTGGGCGGCGAACGAGGCGTCCGCGCGGCGGGACACCGACGCCGCGCGCAACACCGCGCTCACCGGCACCGCCCGTACCAGCGCGGTCAGCGGAGCGGTCACCCGGGCCGTGGGAGCGCTCTTCTCCTACGACCACGTCGAGCCCGGCAGCACGGACAAGGCGGTGCGGACCTGGCTGGACGGCGCGGCCGTGCGGCAGCACCGCGACCTGCTCTCCCGGATCCGGAAGCAGGGCGCGAAGGAGAAGCTGGTGCTGACCACCACCGTCACCGACAGCGGGGTGGAGCGCATCGAGGGCGACCGGGCCCGGGTGCTGGTCTACGCCGACCAGACCAACACCCGCACCGCGAAGGAGAAGGACGGCACGACCTACGCGGCGGCGATGTTCGCCGTGGACGTGGAACGCCGGGGCGGGGCCTGGAAGATCGTCAACTTCGACACCTTCCGACGCTAAAGGAGCGGAAATGGTCAGATGTGTTGCCGCCGGAGCCCTGCTCCTGGCCGCTGCCGCGGCGGCGGGCTGCGGCTCCGGCGCGGACTCCCGGCCCGAGCGGGACCCCGCGGTCGCGTGGGCCGACGGCGTGTGCGGCCACCTGGGCGAGCGGGGGCGCGAGGTGCGGGTCCCGCGGATCGACAACCGGAAGCCGGAGGCGGCGCAGCGCCGCATCACCGCCTTCCTGGGGGACCTGTCCCGGGAACTGGGCACCCTGGAGCGGAACATGAAGCGCGAGGGGCCGCCGCCGGTGAAGGGCGTACGGGACTCCTTCGACCGTGCGATGAACAAGCTGGGCACGGCGCAGCGGAGCCTCGACCAGGCGGCGGCCAAGCTGCGCAAGGCGCCGGTCACCGATGGGAAGTCGCTGACGGAGGCGCTGCGGGACGCGGGGCGCGCGGTCCGCGCGACGGGCGCCTACCAGGGCCCGGCGCAGGAGCTGCGGGCCGAGCCGAAGCTCAGGCGCGCCTTCGACCAGGCGCCGGGCTGCGACCGGCTCCCCCCAGCCGGCTCCCCGTCGCCCGGCACCCCGTCGGCCGGGAAGGGCTGACGGGCCGTGGAACCGGGGAACCAGCCGCCCGACGAACTCGCCCCGCGGGGCGTTCCGCTGACCGGCGTACGGCGGAAAGCCCTGCGGGCGTTCGCCCTGGGAGCGGTGGGGCTGGCACTGGCGCACGCCTGCATGCTGCTGCTGTACGTCGCCTCCGACTTCCCGCTCTCCAAGGGCCGCAGCCAGCAGGTCCAAAGCTGGATGCGGCCGCTGTTCCCGCAGGACTGGAGCGTCTTCGCACCGGACCCGCTGCGGTACACCGTCCATCTGGAGGTACGGACGAACCCGGGCGGCACGCCGGGGCCGTGGATCGACCTCACCGCACAGGACAACGCGGCGTACCGGCACCAGCCGCTGCCCTCCAAGGAGGACCAGCAGGTCCTGCGCAAAGCGCTCTCCCGCTACCGGGCCGGCCGGCCGGAGGCCGGAACCGCGGCGCAGCGGACCGTCGGCGGCCGCTATCTGCGCAACCTGGTGCTGGCCCGGCTGCGCGACCGGGGCACCGACCCCGGCAGCGGGATCAACATGCGGGTGCGGACGACGCGGATCCCCGCCCCCGACGGCACGGGGCGTACCGCGCCGCCGCGCTACCAGAGCCTCGGCCACTGGAGGGTTCCGTCATGACCGTACGCCAGGCAGTGCGGTACGTGGACGGGGCGCTGGTGTCCTCCGGCCGCCGGCTCAGTGCCCGCGCGTCCCGGCTGACCCGGGAACCGTTCGGTCTCCACAGCGCCGCGGCGATACGGATCGGGCTGGCCGGCCTCTATCTGCTCAGCCTGGTGCGGGAGATCGGGCACGCGGACCGGCTGTGGGGCCCGGGGGCGCCCTTCACCCCGGAGCTGTTCCGGACGGTCATGGAGCAGCGAGGCTGGGACGGCGGCCCGCTCGGCTGGTGGTACACCCTGCTGGACACCCGGAGCGCACCGGCCTTCTGGAGCTTCTACGCGGCTGCCGCAGCGGTCAGTCTGCTGCTGATGCTGGGCTGGCACACCCGGGTCATGGCGGTGCTGTTCTGCTTCGCGGTGGTGCCCTTCTATATGCGCGGCAGCATGGCGAACAGCGGCTGGGAGCTGCTCAGCCTGCTGTTCGCCACCCTCCTGGTGTGCTGTGCCTCGGGCCGCCGCTGGTCGCTCGACGCCCGGCGCCGGTCCCGCGCCCGGGGCGCGGACGGGGGTGTGCGCGTGCCCCGCTGGGGCGAGGAGACGGAGGAGGTCCGGCGGCGCGCAGTCACCGTGCTGCACAACTGCGGCATGGCGCTGATCGCGCTCCAGGTGATGGTCGTCTACTGCTCCGCCGCCATGTACAAGATCCAGGGGGAGTCCTGGCGGGACGGCACAGCCCTCTACTACGTCCTGCGCTCCGACGACTTCTCCAGTTGGCCGGCCCTGTCCGACTGGCTCTCCGGGCACGGCACCCTGCTCGCGCTGCTGGCCTACGTCACCGTCTTCTCCCAGATGCTCTTCCCCGCCCTGGTGTTCCACCGGCGGCTGAAGTACTGCGTCCTGCTGGTCATGCTCAGCACCCATCTGGGCATCGGTGTGCTGATGGGGCTGCCGATGTTCTCCGCGGTGACGATCGTCGGCGACCTGGTCTTCGTCCCCACCGCGTGCTGGCTGCGCGTCACCGGCCTGGTACGGCTGATCCGGGCGCCCGCGCAGCCCGCCGAGACCCCCTCGGCAGCCCCGGAGCGGGTCACCTCGGCGTGACCCGGAGGGTGTGCAGCGTCCTGTCCTGGTCGGCCGGGTCCAGCGTGCACACCGCCTCGAAGGTGTCCAGGCTCGTCCGGTCCCCGTGCGCGTCCCTCGGCGTCATGGTCAGCAGCAGGCTGTCGACGTCGATGCGGACCTCGCCCGGCTCGTGGAAGTAGAGCGCCGGCGCCCAGCCCTCCGCCCGGACCCCGAAGTCCTCCGCGGGCTCGGGGACCGCGGTTCTGCCGATGGCGTTGTCCAGGCGGATGGGCAGTTCGCCGCCGGGGGTGCGGATGGTCACCCCGGCGGTGGCCACGCCCTCCAGCGTGGTCGCGCCGACCGTGCGCAGCCCTTCGGCCGCGTCGGCGCCGACGGTGGCGTCGGAGGTGATCTCCAGCCGTCCGGTGCTCCGACCGACCTCGACCTCGTCCGGTATCTCCGCGCTGATCCGCACCGTCAGCGGCTCCTCCTCCAGCAGCGGGAAGACACACTGATAGGTCTGCGTCAGCGACGCGGCGTCCGCCGCCGCCGGCCCGGCGCCGACGGCACCGAGCAGTCCCGCGAGCAGTCCGCCGACCGCGACCGCGGCCCTGGCCCCGGGTACCCGTTCCGTTCTGGTGCGCGCTCCCATGTGCGCCGCCTCTCGTCTCGCCGCCCCGACGACGCCACCGGCCCCCGACGCGGTGTACGCGGGGGCCGGGGCGCTCTCAGGGGGGTGTCACTTCCGGGTGGTGAGGTCCATGTCGATGGTGTTGCCGTCACCGGCCGTGAAGGCGCTGATGATGCCGGTCAGGCCCCCGCAGTCCTGGAGCCCTGGGAGGGTGTAGGTGCCGGAGATCTTGCCGCCGTTGAGGGGGTCGAAGCGCCCCTCGGAGGCGAGCTTGATCTCGGTGGCGGACGTGGTCTTGCACTCCTCGCCCCCGCCGATCGGCAGCCCGAAGACCGAGACGGAGGGCAGCTTCACATACATCTCGCTGCGCGTCTTGAGGTCACCGGCCGTGTTGAGCGTGCCGCTGGTCCGGCCCACCTGGTCGAACTCCACCGTCGCCGTGGTGGGGAGGATGCCGAGGATGGTGAACTCGCCCTTGGTCGGGTCGAGGGTCAGATCGGCGTCGAACGTGCCGTTGGCCAGGTCGTACTCCGCCTCGATCCCGCCGGACAGCGGCACATCGCCGTTGGCGGCCTTGATGTTCGAGGTCCCGGACAGGTCGAAGTCGATCTCGACCGGCTGGTTGCCCGGATCGGTGGGGTCATCCGGGTCGGACGGGTCCGAGGGGTCGGACGGGTCCGAGGGGTCACTCGGGTCTGACGGATCGCTCGGGTCCGAGGGGTCGCTCGGGTCCGAGGGGTCGCTCGGGTCCGAGGGGTCGCTCGGGTCGGACGGGTCGCTCGGGTCGCTGCCGCCGTCGTCCGTGATGGTGAAGGAGTGCAGCAGGGTGTCGGAGGAGGTCATCTCGCAGTCCGACTCAAACGGACCGTCGGGGAAGCCGGGGAAGACGATGGTCTCCCCGTTGGCGTCCTTGACCTCCAGGTCGTGCAGGTGCAGCCCGGTGACGTCGATGGTGCCCTGGCCCACCTTGTTGAACTGGAGCGACGGGGCGTTCCCCCGGACATCGAGGTCGAAGTCCGCCGTCGGGTTGGGGATCTCCGTCGCGTCGAAGGAGTTGGGGACCTTGGCGTCGATGTCGCCGTCGGGGGTGCCGACAGTGACGCTCGCCGTCGCCTTGCCCTCCAGCGTCTTGCCGCCGACCAGCACCATGCCGTCGGCCGCCGCCTTGAGCACGGTGGCGGTCGTGTTGATCTCGAAGGCCGGCAGCCGCTCGCCCACCTTCACCTCGGTGGGCAGCTCGGCCTGGATTTCGATCGTGATGGGCTGCCCGCCGATCAGCGGGAACGTACAGCTGTACTCCTGTTTCAGGCTCGCGGGCTCGGCGGAGGCCGTGCCCGCGCCGAGGGCGCTCAGCATGCCGGCCGCGAGACCGGTCGCCGTCGCCGCGGCGAGGGCCGTCCTGATCCTGGCCCGTTTTCCTCGGACTCTCATCCGTATACCTCTCGTGTTGCGTGAATTGGACATCAACGCTTGCCGCGCACCCCTTGCCCAGGAATTCATGGCACGCGATAACAAATCGGGGGGTTCAAAGGAATACGCGACCATGTTTCGGACCGGTAAATTACTTACGAGTAAGAGGGCGGTCAAGACTTCACTCGGCGCCCCGACCGAAAAAACGGAGCGACCTCTGCTTCTTGTGGCCCCGGTGAGCAACAGAAAGATCGCACTCGCATTCAGCTGAGCAATTTCCGGGCCTTCACAAGGACCGCACACACGGCATCTTGACCCATAGATTACCTGTCAGTACTTTCTGGTGCCGTCCCTACCGTATTCCCTGGCACGGCCCTGCGAGAGGCGGACCCATGAAAGCTCGACGGAGAATGGTCAGGGCGGGCGCGGCGCTGGGCATGGCGGCCCTCGCCGGGGCGGCCGGCGCCGGCAGTGCGACCGCGGTTCCGGTCACCCTCACCCAGGAGTATTCCTGCGAATTCCCGCTGATCGGCGCCGACCCGATCAAGATCGCCATCTCCTCGGACATGCCGGCCTCGCTGCCCGCCGGCGACTACACCGGCGAACTGAAGATCGAGTCCGTGGCGACGGTCAGCGAGCGCGCCGCGGGCGCCCTGGCGCTGGTGGGTGTGAAGACCCTGGAGGGGGTGGCGACGGCCGAGGTGAGCGTGCGGCTGCCGAGCGGCGGTCGGCTGCTGGTCCAGGTGCCCAACACGGTGCAGAAGACCGGCATCCCCGCCCCCGCCGCCGCGTTCGACACCTCGGCCTCGGGGAAGGCGCCCTCCATCGGGTTCGACGAGACCGGCACCGCGGGCATCGACGTCGACCAGCTGACCCTGAAGCTGACGGCCCGGGACGCGTCCGGCGCCCCGGTCCACCTCCCGCCGTACGGGGACGTCTTCACGGCGGAGTGCACGCTGGACCCGGGCGACCAGAACCGTACGCTGCACACGATCAAGGTCACCGAGCCGGAGCCGGGCGGCACGGCCGGCGGAACGAGCTCCGCCACCACCTCCGCCGGCAGCGGCTCCTCGGGCTCGTCCGGGTCGCCGGGCGGCGGGGACACCGGTGGCGGCGCGGGGACGGGCGGAGGCGCCGCCCCGGTGGCGGCGGGCGACGGCGGCACCGATCTCAACACCTCGGTACGGCCCGAGGCGAACGGCGGTTCGGGCGGTGGCGGTGCAGCGAGCGGCGGCGATACGGCAAAGGACGACCCGAAAGCGGCCGGCGGATCCGGGACCGGAGGCGCGGGGGGTCAGCTGGCCTCCACCGGCACGTCGTCCGTCGGCGTCCTGCTGGCCGCGTCCGGGGCGCTCGGCGCCGGCGGCATAGCGACCTGCTACTACGCCTCACGGGGGTCCGTCCGCACCGGCTGACGCGGGGAGACACGTCCCCGCGCCCCTGGCGGGGCGCCCCGTCAGGGGCGCGGGGAACTGCGCGACCAGCCACAGCCCAGCCGCAGCCTGCGACGCGCAGCAAGGGGCAGCCCCGACCCGGCACACTCCCGGCGCTCACGAACGACCGCGGCGCCACCGCCGCACCAGCCGCCCGGCCGCCCAGGCCACCGGCACCAGCAGCACCAGCAGCAGCCACCAGCTGACCGTGCGATAGCCGTCGCTGCCGCTCTCCACGATCCGGCCGTCCCGGTCGCTGGCCGTCACCCGCACCGTGCCCCAGTCCACCAGCGGAGGGCCGGACCACTTCTGGGTCACCTCCACCCGCTGGCCGGGCAGCAGTTCGGCGGGGAGCTTCTTGCCGGTGGTGCTGAAGGGGCGCCGTCCGAGCAGGCCCGCGGCCTTGATGTCGACCTGCGGACGGAGCATGGTGTTGCCGGTGTTGGCGAGGGTGTAGCCGATGGTGGCGTCCTGGCCGGAGCCGGGCAGCAGCGGCGTCGCGTAGTCGAAGCGCACGTCGCGCACCTCCAGCCGGTCGGTGCGCTCGCCGTTCACCCGCAGATGGATCCGGCTGCCGACGGCCTGCTGGACGCCGACGCCCACGGCGCCCTTGGCCTTGGCCACCCGCTTGTCGACGGCGACCACCGCGCCCGCGTGGTCGCCCGGCTCGGCCTTCGCCGGGACCTCGACGGCGAAGGGCACCGTCTTCTCGCCGCGCGCGGGCACGGTGACCTCCCGGTGCTTCAGCCGGGTCCACTTCCCCACGTCCCGCTGCTTCTCCGCGTGGGTCCGTACGGCGAACCCGCCGTCCCGTGGCGTGTTGTGCGCGTCCGCGCCGTAGAGCAGGAAGGTCATGGGCCGGTTCACGCGGTTGGCGACGGTCACCTTCTCCCGCAGGGTGGCGCCGGGATCGGCCCGGAGCCGGAACACCGCCCGCTTCCCCGCCCCCTGGACGGCCCGCTCCTCGGTGGCTTTGGCGGGGAAGACGGCCCAGCGTCCGTTGTCGGCGGCGTGCGCGTGCGGCGCGCCGGGGACGGCGAGTGCGCCGAGCAGCAGGCTGAGCAGAACGAGCAGAACGGCTGGGGTGGGCAGGGCGTACGTGCGCATCGGGCCCCCTGGGGCAAAGGGCCGGTGGACCGGCCGCCGAGGGAGGCGTCCGGCCCACCGGGGATCGGGCTGGGGTCAGGTCAGGTCAGGGTGAGGGTGAGCACCGACGCGTAGTCGCCGGGCGCGGCGTCCGCCGGGACCTCCAGGTCCAGGCCCGCGCCGACGGTGAACTCACCGCCGCTGTCCTCCCCGTCGGGCGAGGTGGCGAGGGTGGCGCCCTCGGTGCCCACCACCCCGTCCGTGCCCGGCACGCAGGAGCCGGCCGAGCCCGGCGCCGCCGTGCAGGCGGGAGCCCAGCTGAGGTTCTCGGCGCTGATGGTGTCGGCGCCGCTGAAGTCGGTGGCCTTGCCGGTCAGCGACCAGCCGGAGGTCCCGTCGCGGGAGTCGGAGACCGTCACCGTCTGCAGATCTCCGGTGGAGTTGCCGCCCTGCCCCTCGGTGACGGGCGACATCCGCACGGTGTCCCCGGCCTGGGTCATGGTGAGCGCGCCGCCCTGGCCATCCGGTTTCACCGAGGTGTTGAGGTCCTGGTTCCCGGTGGACGAGCCCGGGTCGGTCGGGTCGCCGCCCGGGTCCGTCGGATCGGGTCCGGGGTCGGTCGGGTCCGACGGGTCGGAGGGATCGGCGGGGTCGGTGCCGGGATCGGGCGGGTCCGAGGGGTCGGTGCCGCCGCCGTCCTTGATGGTGAAGCTGTGCAGCAGGGTGTCGGAGGAGGTCATCTTGCAGTCGGCGTCGAACGGACCGTCCGGGAAGCCGGGGAAGACGATCATCTCGCCGTTGGCGTCCCGGACCTGCATGTCCGTCATCCGGATGCCGTTGACGTGGATCTTCCCCTCGCCCGGCTGACCGAACTGCAGCTGCGGCGACTTCCCGCTCGCGTTGACCTCGAAGTCGCGGGTCGGGTTGGGGATGTCCGTCTTCTCGATGTCGTTGGGCACCTTGACGTCCAGGCCGCCCTGCGGCGAGTCGACGGTGACGTCCGCGATGGCCGTGCCCTCCAGGGTCTTGCCGCCGACCAGCACCATCCCGTCGGCCGCCGCCTTGGGCACGGTGGAGACCGCGGCGATGTCGAACGGCGGGACGGTCTCGCCGACCTCCACCACGGAGGGGAGGTCCACGCTGATGTCGATGGTGATGGGCTGCCCGCCGATCAGCGGGAAGGTACAGCTGTACTCCTGGTGCAGCTCCGCCGGTTCGGCGGCGGCGACGCCTGCTCCGGCCGCGCTCAGCATCCCGGCCGCAAGGCCGGTGGCGGCAGCGGCGGCCAGCGCGGACCGTACGCGGGATCTGGTTCCATGGGCTCCCATTGAGGCACCTTTCGCGCAGATATCCGATTCCATTCCGGAGCGGAATGCCCGGTCGGTACAGGAAGAAAAAAGGGGGGGCGTCTTCGGTGGCACGAGCGCGTTACGCGGACCGTGCCCGAATGTTTCGAGCCCGAAAATTACTGACAGGTAGGCCAGGGGTCAAGGGAGCGGACAGCGGCGCCCGGCACTCTTTCTCCGTCCGGAATTCCTTGTCAGCGCGGTGAGCACCGGAGCGGCCCCTCTCATCCGGGATCCACAACGCGGCGGCGTACGACGGGCTCCGGGCGGGGTCATAGCACCGGGCTCTGCCGCCATACCGGGATGACAACCCCCGCACCGAAAGTGCTCAGCGTCCTGAGCACTCCGGTTTCACCGCGTCCGGCGCTCCTTGACCCTTTCGGAATTCGCTCGTTACTTTCCCCGGGCCACCAGAAATTCCCGGCGGCCGCGCAAGTTCCGGTATCCCCCACCCCGCGCAGCGGTGCAGCCCGCTGCGCAGACCACGATGCGGAGCGCCATGCCCCCTTCCCCAGTGAGCCCGGAAACCGTCATCGGAGTGAGCCCGTTCGGAATGGCCGACGCGCGGCTGGCCGGCGCGGTGAGCCGGGCCGGCGGACTCGGCGTCCTGGACCTCGGCCCCGGCCCGGACGACCCGGACGACCCGGACCCCCGTGCGGAGCTGCACCGGCTGGCGCGGTGGCTGCCCGGACGGTACGGCGTACGGGCCGCGCCCGGCTGTGCGCTGACACCGGGCGATCTGGCCGCTCTGGGGGACGCCGGGCCGCACACCGTGCTGCTGGACTGCCGCCCGCCGCCCGCCGCCGCGTCCCCGTGGGATCCGGAGCGGCTGTGCCGCACCCACCGGGTGCTGGCCGAGGTGACCTGCCTGGCGGAGGCGCGCCGGGCCGTGGCGGCCGGGGCCGCCGGGCTGCTCGCCCGGGGCGGTGAATGCGGCGGCCGGGCAGGCGAGCTCGGCACCTTTCTGCTGCTGCAGCAGCTCACCGCCGACCCGGAGTTGCGCGTACCGGTGTGGGCCTGGGGCGGTATCGGGGTGCGCACGGCAGCCGCCGCGGTGGCCGGGGGCGCCGCCGGAGTCGTCCTCGACACCCAGCTCGCCCTGCTGGAGGAGTCCACCCTGCCCGAGACGGTACGCGCGGCGCTGCGCGCGGCCGTCCCGCACCCCGCGTCGGAGCCGCGCCCGGAACGGGCGCGGGGCTCATATCCCTTGCGGCAGGGGCAGCCCCGGCCCGGCACACCCCACCGGGCAGCGCTGCCCGCAGGACAGGACGGCCCCCTCGCACCGCGCTTCGCGGCGGAGTTCGCCACCGTGCCGGCCGCGCTGCGCGCGCTGCGCGCCGCGACGGCGGCACCGAGCGCACCAGACACACCAGGTGAACCGGACACGGCGGACGCACCGAACGGCACCGTGCGGCCCACCGGCACCCGGCTGCCCATCGGGCAGGGGCCGATGACCCGGGTCAGCGACCAGCCGCGGTTCGCGGCCGCCGTGGCGGACGCGGGCGGGCTGCCCTTCCAGGCCCTCGCGCTGGCCGACGGCGCGCACTCCCGCGAACTGCTCGTCCGCACCCGGGACGCGCTGGACGGCCGCCCCTGGGGCGTGGGGATCCTGGGCTTCGCCGACCAGGAGACCCGGGCGGCGCAACTGGCGGCCGTACGGGAGATCCGCCCCACCCACGCCGTGCTCGCGGGGGGCCGGCCGGCGCAGGCGGCGGCGCTGGAGGCCGCCGGTATCGCGGCCTTCGTCCATGTGCCCTCGTCCGGGCTGCTGCGCCAGTTCCTGGCCGCCGGGGTGCGGCGCTTCGTCTTCGAGGGCGCGGAGTGCGGCGGCCACGTCGGCCCGCTGCACGCCTTCGCGCTGTGGGAGGCCCAGCTCGGTGTGCTCGCGGACCATCTGCGCGAACGCCCCGGCGACGCCGGGGAGCTGGAGATCCTGTGCGCCGGCGGCATCCACGACGCCCGGTCGGCCGCCATGGTCCGGGCCCTGACGGCGCCGCTCACCGCGCGCGGGGCGGCCGTCGGGCTGCTGATGGGCACCGCGTACCTGCTCACCGAGGAGGCCGTCGACTGCGGCGCCGTGCGGCCGCAGTTCCAGCGTCAGGTCGTCGGCGCCGACCGCACGGTGCTGCTGCGGACGGCCCCGGGGCACGCCACCCGCTGTGTGCCCAGCCCGTTCACCGAGGAGTTCGGCGCGGCACGGGCGCGGCTGCGCGACGCGGGGCTGCCCGACCGGGACGCCCTGGAGCGGCTGGAGCGGCTGAACGTGGGGCGGCTGCGGATCGCCAGCAAGGGCGTCGAGCGGCGCGGCGGCGAGCTGTCCCCCGTGGCGGAGGAACGGCAGTTGGCCGAGGGCATGTTCATGGCCGGGCAGGTCGCGGTGCTGCGCACGGCCACCACCACGCTGGCCGCGCTGCACCGGGAGGTCACCGAGGGCGCGGACGCGTTCCTGCGGCAGCGCGCCGCCACAGCCCCGGAGCACGCGGACAGCCCAGACGCCCGCGGCTCCGCGCCCCGGCCCGTGGATGTGGCGGTGGTCGGCATGGCCTGCGTGTTCCCGGGGGCGGCCGACCTGGACGCCTACTGGGCGAACATCCTCGCCGGAGCCGACGCGGTCACCGAGGTGCCCGCCACGCGCTGGGACCCCGCGGTGTACTTCGGCACCGGCGACCACCGGGCGGCGGGCGGCAGCCCGGACCGCACCGTCTCCAAGTGGGGCGGCTTCCTGCCTCCCGTCCCCTTCGACCCGCTCGCCTTCGGGATCCCCCCGGCGTCCCTGGGCAGCATCGAACCCGTCCAGCTGCTCGCCCTGCAGGCCGCGCGCCGCGCGCTGGACGACGCCGGGCTCGGCGACGGGGACTTCGACCGCGCACGCACCTCGGTGGTCTTCGGGGCCGAGGCGGGCAGCGACCTGGCCAACGCCACCACGCTGCGCACCGTGCTGCCCGCGTACGCCTCCGGCATCCCGGCGGAGCTGGCGGACCAGTTGCCGACGCTCACCGAGGACTCCTTCCCCGGCATGCTCGCCAACGTCATCGCCGGACGCGTGGCCAACCGGCTCGACCTGGGCGGGGCCAACTGCACGGTGGACGCGGCCTGCGCCTCCTCGCTGGCCGCCGTGGACCTGGCCTGCAAGGAACTCGTCCAGGGCGGCAGCGACCTGGTGCTGTGCGGCGGCGCCGACCTGCACAACGGCGTCAACGACTATCTGATGTTCTCCTCGGTCGGCGCGCTGTCCCCGACCGGCCGCTGCCGCACGTTCGACGCTGGCGCCGACGGCATCGCGCTCGGCGAGGGCGTGGCCTGCGTCGCGCTCAAGCGGCTCGACGACGCCGAGCGCGCCGGGGACCGGGTCTACGCGGTGATCAGGGGCGTGGGCAGCGCGGGCGACGGACGCGGCCAGGGGCTGACCGCGCCGCGCCCCGAGGGGCAGCGGGCCGCGCTGGAGCGCGCCTACCGCACGGCGGGGGTCTCCCCGGCGGCTGTCGGTCTGGTGGAGGCGCACGGGACCGGCACCGTCACCGGGGACCGCACGGAGCTGTCGGTGCTGACCGAGGTGTTCGCGGACGCCGGGGCCGCGCCGGGCCGGTGTGCGCTCGGCTCGGTGAAGTCCCAGATCGGACACACCAAGTGCGCCGCCGGGCTGGCCGGTCTGATCAAGGCGGCGATGGCGCTGCACACCGGCGTGCTGCCGCCCACCCGGCAGCTGGAGCGGCCCAACCCGGCCTGGCGGCCCGGCAGCAGCCCGTTCGTCTTCCACACCGAGGCCCGGCCGTGGGCCGCGCCGCCCGGGGAGCGCGTCGCCGGGGTCAGCGCCTTCGGCTTCGGCGGCACCAACTTCCATGTCGTGCTGAGCGCTCCGCCGCGCGGCGGGCCGCCGCCCGCGTCCGGGCACCGGGAGTGGCCCGCCGAGCTGTTCACCTTCCGCGGCCGGGACGCGGCGGCGGCCCGCCAGGAGGTGCAGCGGCTGCTGGACCTCCTGGACAGCACGGGGGACACGGCGGCGCCCGGCCCCCGGCGGCAGCCGCAGCCGCCGCGAGCGGGCTCGCGGCGGCTGCGGCTGCGGGACCTGGCGGCCACCGTGGCCCGCCGGTCGGACGCCCGCCCGTATCCGGTCCGTATCGCCGTCGTCGCGCCGGACAGCGCGACCCTGCGGAAGCTGCTGCGCCAGGCGCTCGCCGGGGGCCACGACCCCGGCGCCGGGGTGTTCCTGGCGGAGCGGGCCGGGGACGGCGAGGGCGCGGTCCCCGCCGCGGACTCCGCAGGGGACGCCGGCCGGGTCGCCCTGCTCTTCCCCGGGCAGGGCAGCCAGCGCCCCGGCATGTGCGGCGCCCTGCTGATCGCCTTCCCCGAGCTGCAGCACCCCCTCCAGCAGGGCGCGGCGCACGCCTCCGCGCTCTACCCGCCCACCGCCTTCGGCCCCGGGGACCGGGACCGGGACCGGGACGGGGACGGGGGTGCCGAGCGGCTCATGGACACCGGGCACGCGCAGCCGGCGCTGGGCATCGCGAGCCTGGCGGTCCTCGAACTCCTCACCCGCGCCGGTGTCCGGGCCGACATGGCCGCCGGGCACTCCTACGGGGAACTGGTCGCGCTGTGCGCCGCCGGGGCGCTGGCCCCGGAGGAGCTGCCCGGCCTGAGCGAACAGCGGGCCGAGGCCGTGCTGGCCGCCGCCGGGGACGAACCCGGGGCCATGGCCGCGGTCGCGGCCGGGCCGGAGGAGACCGGCCGGGCCCTGGCAGCCGCCGGGCTGGGCACCGGCAGCACCGACGGCACCGACGGCACCGACGGCACCGGCAGCGCTTCCCCGGCCTCCGTGGTCGTGGCCAACCACAACGCCCCCGGGCAGACCGCCGTCGCCGGGCCCGCCGGGGCGGTGCGGGAGGCCGTCGCCGCGCTGCGCGCCGCCGGGCACGGGGCCCGGCTCCTCCCGGTGTCCTGCGCCTTCCACAGCCCGCTGGTCGCCGGGGCCGGGGAGCGGTTCGCCGAGGCGCTGGGCACCGCACGGGTACGGACGCCCCGCATCCCGGTGTGGGCCAACCGCACCGCCGCGGTCTACCCCGCGGAGCCGGACGCGGTCCGGGCCGAACTGACGGCCCAGATCGGCGCGCCGGTGCGGTTCGCCGAGCAGATCGAGGCCATGTACCGGGCCGGCGCGCGGGTGTTCGTCGAGGCCGGTCCCGGGGACGTGCTCACCGGCCTGGTCGGCCGGATCCTGGCGGACCGCCCGCACACCGCGCTGCCCTTCGCGCCCCACTCCGGCGCGGGGGGCTTCACGCGTACGGCCCTGCGCGGCCTGCTGGAGTCGCTGGCCCGGCTGGCCGTCGCCGGACTCCCGGTACGGACCGGCTGGCTCTTCCACGGGCGCCGCACCGTGGACGCCGAGCGGGCCCCGGACGGCCGGGCCCCGGGCTGGACCGTGGACGGACACCTGGTCCGGGACGCGGAAGGACATCCCCCACCCGGCGGGCTGCGGCCCGCCCGACGCATCCCCCTGGAGGCCACCGTGACGCCGTACGGACAGCAGGGAACGCCGCCCGCCGGGGCGGACCGCGACGCGCTGATCACCGAGTTCCTGCGCAGCGGCCGGGAGATGATCGCCGCTCAGCGGGACGTTCTGCTGGCCCGCTTCGGGGCCGCCGCGCCGCCGCCGACCGCCCCCGTCCCGCTCCCCCCGGCGGAGCCGGCCGCGGCGCGGCACCGGCACCCGGCACCGGAGACGGCACCGCAGCCGGAGCCGGACGCGGTGGGCGGCGCGCTCTCGGCGGAGGCGGTGCGCGGCACCGTCCTGGAGGTCATCAGCGAGCGCACCGGCTACCCCGCCGACATGATCGAGCCCGATCTCGACCTGGAGGCGGAGCTGAGCGTCGACTCCATCAAGCGCACCGAGATCGCCGGGGAACTCGCCGCCCGGCTGGGCGGCTCCACCGCCGCCGCGTCCCTGGGGGACGACGAGCTGGAGGAGCTGTCCCGGGCGCGTACGGCCGCGGCGATCGCCTCCTGGCTCGCCGAGCGGCTCGCGCCGGACCCGGCGGAAACCCCGGTGGAGACCCCGGCGGAACCTCCGTCAGCACCCCCGGCAGCACCCCCGGCAGAGGCCCCTGTGGAAGCCGCACCGCTGCGGATGGTGCTGCGCACCGAGGCGCTGGGCGTGCCGGAGGCCACCGCTTCGCTGGACGGCAGCCGCTTCGCGCTGCTCGGCGGCGGGGAGGCGGCGACCGCGCTGGCGGCGGCGCTGTCCGCCTGCGGGGCCCGGCCGGCCGTGCTCGCGGAGGGCCTCCCCCGCACGGAGGAGGGCGGCTCCTTCGACGGCGTCTGCCTCCTGTCCGGTCTCGCGGAGGGGCCGGGGGACGCCTGCGCGCCACTGCTGCCGGATCTCTTCCCCGTCGTGCAGTCCGCGCTGCGCAGCAGGCCCCGCTGGCTGATCTGCGCCTACCGGGACGCCGCGGCGGGCGCGGGCATCGACGGGCTGTTCCGTACCGTCGCCCGGGAGCACCCGGACACGCTGGCGCGGGCGGTGCGGCTGGAGCCCGGTGCGGTCTGGGGCTCGGCCCAGCAGCTGGCCGGTGCCGTGCTCGACGAGCTGTCCGCACAGGACCGGGCGCCGGTCGTCGTGCGTACGGCGGCGGGCCGGTTCGCTCCGGCGCCGGTGGAGGCCGCACTGGAGCCGGCGTGGGCGGCGGGCGGCACCGGCGCGGGGCCGGGCGGCAGCGGCGCGGTGGAGGCCGGGACGCTCGGCCTGGACCGGGACTCCGTGGTGGTGCTGGCGGGCGGCGCCCGGGGGATCACGGCGCGCTGCGCGCTGGGCCTGGCCCGCGCCGCCCGCTGCCGCCTCGAACTGCTCGGCCGGACCCCGCAGCCCGCCGGGCCCGAGGAGGCGGCGGGTGCCGGAGCCCCGGACGCCGCCGCGCTGCGCGCCGCGCTGGCCGCGGCGGGCGGGGGGTCCCCGGCGGAGATCGAGCGCACCGTCGCGCGGACCCTGGCCCGCCGCGAGGTGGCCGCCACGCTGGAGGAGCTGCGGGAGGCGGGCAGCCCGGCCCGCTACCACGGGGTGGACGCCCGGGACGCGGAGGCGGTGCGGCGCGCGGTGAAGGAGATCGCCGCCGAGCACGGCCGGGTCGACCTGGTGGTGTGCGCCGCCGGGGTGATCGAGGACCGGCTGCTGGCGGACAAGGACCCGGCCTCCTTCGAGCGGGTGTACCAGACCAAGGTGGACGGGGCCCGCCATCTGCTGGACGCCGTCGCCGAGCTGCCCGAACCGCCCTGCGGCGCGGTGCTGTTCGGCTCGGTCGCCGCGGTGCTCGGCAGCCGCGGCCAGTGCGACTACGCCGCGGCGAACGACGCGCTGCAGCAGCTCGGCAGCGACTGGTCACGGCGTACCGGGCGCCGCGCCCTGACCGTGCACTGGGGGCCCTGGGCCCCCTCGGGCCGGCACGGCGGGATGGTCTCCGCCGCGCTCGGCCGGGACTTCGCCCGCCGGGGTGTCCAGCTGATCGACCCCGACGAGGGCGTACGGGCGCTGCTGCGGGAACTGGCCTGGGGCGACCCGGAGCTGTCCGCCGTCGTCCTGGCAGCGCCGGGCTGGTGACGGACGGGATGCCGGGGCGAGCGGGCAACAGGCGAACGGGCCGGCGGGCGGCCGGAGCCGCGCGGGCCGTGCCGGTCGCGCTGACCGGGATGGCGGTGCTGCTGCCCAAGGCGGCAGGGCTGGAAGCGTACTGGTCGAATCTGACCGCGCCGGTGGACGCGATCACCGAGGTGCCGCCCGGCCGCTGGGACCCCGGCTACTACCCGGACCCGGTCTACTGCCGGCGCGGCGGCTTCGTCGACGAGCCGGCCCGGGTCGACCTGACCGGCCTCGGCGTGATGCCGGACGCGGTGCCGGGCACCGACCCCGACCAGCTGATCGCCCTCTCGGTGGCGGCCCGCGCGCTGGAGGACGCGGGTGGTGCCGGGCGGCTCCCGGACCGGGACCGGGTGGGGGTGGTGCTGGGGCGCGGCGGCTATCTCACCCCCGCGCAGGTACGCCACGACCAGCGCACCCGTACCGCGTACCAGCTCACCCGCACCCTCGGGGAGCTGCTGCCGGAGCTGCGGCCCGGGGAGCTGACGCGGGTGCGCCGGGCCTTCGAGGAGCAGCTCGGCCCAGGGCGCCCGGAGTCCGCGATCGGACTGGTGCCCAATCTGGCCGCCTCGCGCGTCGCCAACCGGCTCGACCTGCGCGGCCCGGCGTACACGGTGGACGCCGCCTGCGCCTCGTCGCTGGTCGCGGTGGACCAGGCGATCGGCGAACTGGGCTCAGGGCGCTGCGACGTGATGCTGGCAGGCGGGGTGCACCACTGCCACGACATCACCCTGTGGAGCGTCTTCGCGCAGCTGGGCGCGCTCTCCCGGAGCGGGCGGGCCCGGCCGTTCGACCAGGAGGCGGACGGCATCCTGATCGGCGAGGGCACGGGGGTGGTGGTCCTCAAGCGGCTGGCCGACGCGCGGCGGGACGGGGACCGGATCTACGCCGTCGTACGCGGTACCGGGGTGGCCGCCGACGGACGCGCCGCCAGCCTGTTCAGCCCCGACGCCGAGGGGCAGGCCCGCGCGGTGCGGCTGGCCTGGCGGCGGGCCGGGCTCGACCCCCGCGCACCCGGGTCGCTCGGCCTGCTGGAGGCGCACGGCACCGGCACCCCGGCTGGCGACGCCGCCGAACTCGCCATGCTGGCCGAGGTCTTCGGCTCCGGCCCCACCGGCCCCGCGATCGGCTCGGTGAAGTCGATGATCGGTCACACCATGCCGGCGGCGGGCGTCGCCGGGCTGGTCAAGGCCGCGCTCGCCGTCTACCACGGCGTACTGCCGCCCACCCTGCACTGCGACCGTCCGCACCCCGCGCTGGAGCGGACCCGCTTCCGCCCCCTGCGCGCCGCCGAGCCCTGGCCGGGGCCGGTGCGCAGGGCGGCCGTCAACGCCTTCGGGTTCGGCGGCATCAACGCGCACGCGGTCCTCGAACAGGCCCCGGACGCCCGCCCCGCGGCGTCGGTGCGGGAGCCGGTGCGGGTGCTGCGGCTGGCCGCCGACGGCGTCGAGGACCTGGCCAGGGCCCTGGAGGCGGACGACGCCGCGCTCACCGCCCGTGCCGTGGCCCCCGGCGCCCACAGCACCGTGCCGGACAGCACCGTGCTGTCCGACACCGCCCGGACGGGAGGCGCGGGCCGGTGCGGGCCCCGGCTCGGCGTCGTCGAACCGGACGCCCGGCGGCTGGCGCTGGCGCGCCGCGCGGTGGCCTCCGGGCGCCCCTGGCGGGGCCGGGGCGAGGTGTGGTTCAGCCCGGCCCCGCTGCTGGCCCCGCACCGTGCCGGGAGCGCGGGGGCCGGCCGGCTGGCCTTCCTCTTCCCGGGCCTGGAGGCGGAGTTCGCACCCCGCGTCGCGGAGGTGGCCGCGCACTTCGGACTGCCGCTCCCGCCCGGCGGCGACGCCGCTGCCGAGGTCACCGACGTGGCGCGGCACGGGGTGGGCGTGCTGGCCGTGGGCCGGGTGCTGGACGGCGCGCTGCGCCGCTGCGGCATCGTGCCGGACGCGGTGGCCGGGCACAGCATCGGCGAGTGGTCCGCGATGCTCTCCGGCGGTCTCTACGACGACGCCACAGCCGACGCCCTGCTCGACGGCTTCGACCCGGACCGCTTCCAGGTGCCGGGCGTCGTCTTCGCCACGCTCGGCGCCCCCGCCGAGCGGGTCGAGGCGGCGCTGGCCGGACGCGCGGACATCGTGCTCTCGCACGACAACGCCCCCGGGCAGTGCGTGGTCTGCGGGCCCGCCGCCGCGGTGGCGGAGCTGGCAGCGGAGTTCCGCGCGCGGGGGGTCATCACCCGGACGCTGCCGTTCCGCTCCGGCTTCCACACTCCGATGCTCGCCCCCTATCTGGAGCCGCTGACGGCGGGAGTGCGCCGGGCCCCGGTGCGGGTGCCGCCGCTCGTACCGGTGTGGTCCGGCACCACGGCGGCGCCGTTCCCCGACTCGGCCGAGGGGGTGCGCGAGCTGTTCGTCCGGCATCTGCTGGAGCCGGTGCGCTTCCGCGCCCTGGCGGAGTCGCTGTACGCCGCCGGGTTCCGCGCCTTCGTCCAGGTGGGCGCCGGGGCGCTGGCGTCCCTGGTCGGGGACACCCTGCACGGCCGGGAGCACCTGGCCGTGTCCGCCCACTCCCCGCGGCGCGGGGGCATCGCCCAGCTGTACGGGGTGGCCATCGCGCTGTGGGCGGAGGGCTCGGAGGCGCCCGACTGGCGCGCGCTGGCCACCGGTTCGGCCAGGCCCCGGGAGACCGCGGCGGCGCCGGTACGGCTGGACCTCGGCAGCGGCCTCGTCTCGCTGCCGCCGTCCGCGCGGGACGAGCTGGCCGGCACGCTGCGGGCGGCGCTCGGCGCCGCGCCCTGCTCCGGTTCCGGCTCCGGTTCCGGCTCCCGGGAGCTGGCGGCCCTGGCGGCGCGGCATCCGGCCGCCGCGGAGCTGGACGCCGTGCTGGCAGAGACCGCGGAGGCGGCCGCCGCGCTGTTCCGCGCCCGGGAGGGGGCCGAACCGGAGGGTGCCCCTGCCCGCGCGTCGCGGTCCGCGGGTGATCGCGGGCTGAGCGCGCAGTTCCCCGCGCCCCTGACGGGGCGCGTCCCGGAGCGGCCTCAAGATGGCACCCCGAAGGGGCGCGGGGAACTGCGCGACCAGCCACGAACTCACCCGCGGACCGCGACGGACCACGAGGGGCAGCCCCTCCCCGGCCCCCCGAACCGGACCACGCTGCGGGTCGGCGTCGAGGAGATGCCGTATCTGCTCGACCACTGCTTCGTGCCGCAGCGCCCCGGCTGGCCCGAACTCGCCGACCGGCGCCCTGTCGTACCCGCGACCACCCTGCTGGACCACATGGTGCGCGCAGCGGAGCGGGCCGCGCCCGGCCGCCGCGCGGTCGCCGTGCACGAGCTGCGCCTGGAGCAGTGGCTCACCGCGCTGCCGCCGGCCGAGGTGCCGGTCGCCGCCGACCGGGACGGCCCGGACCGGCTGGCCGTCTCCTGCGGGCCCTACGCGCGCGCCACGGTCGAGCTGTCCGCCGCGTACGGCAGGCCGCCGGTCGTCACCGGGGCGGAGCCCGTCGAGGATCCGTGCGAGCTAACGGCCGCGCAGCTCTACTCCGACCGCTGGATGTTCCACGGCCCCGCCTTCCAGGGCGTCGGCGAACTGCTCGGCATCGGCCCCCGCCAGGTGCGCGGGCTGCTGGTCGCGCCCGCGGCGCCGGGCGCCCTGCTGGACAGCGCGGGCCAGTTGCTGGGCTACTGGATCCTGGCCCGGCGCTCCGAGCGGAACGTCATGTTCCCGGTGCGGATCCGCGGCATCCGCTTCTTCGGGCCGCATCCGGCGCCCGGCACCCGGCTGGAGTGCCGGGTGCGGATCACCTCCGTCACCGGCACCACGGTGACCGCCGACATGAGCCTCACCACCGGTGACGGACGGGTGTGGGCCGAGGTCTCCGGCTGGCAGGACCGCCGGTTCGCCGTGCCCAGCGCCCGCTGCTCCAGCGGCTACCCGGAGTACCGCGGGCTGTCCGAGGAGCGGCCCGGCGGCTGGTGTCTGCTGCGGGACGACTGGCCGGACCTGGCATCCCGCGACCTGGTGATGCACACCCATCTCAACGGCCCCGAGCGGGCGGAGTACGCGGCCCACCCGCCCCGGGGCAGACGCCAGTGGCTGCTGGGCCGGATCGCCGCCAAGGACGCCGTCCGGCAGCGGCTGTGGGCGCGGGGCGCCGGCCCGGTCTTCCCCGCGGAGATCGGCATCCGCTCGGACGGCGCCGGGCGCCCGTACGCGGTCGGGCTGCACGGGCGGGAACTTCCGGAGTACGACCTGTCGCTGGCGCACCGCGCCGAGGCCGCGGTGGCGCTGGCCCGGCCGCGCAGCGCCCGGGTTCACCCGGACACCGGGGTGGGCATCGACATCGAGCAGGTCGCCGAACGCGGCGACGCCACCCACGCGGTCGCGCTCGGCGCGGGCGAACGGGCGTTGCTGGCCGAGCTGTCCGCCGCCGTCGGGGACGGCCCGGCGTGGTGGTTCACCCGCTTCTGGGCCGCCAAGGAGGCGGCGGCCAAGGCGGAGGGCAGCGGGCTGCGCGGCAGGCCGCGCGACTTCCGGGTGCTGGAGGCCGCGCCGGACGGGCTGACCGTCGGCACCCCGCACCACACCCACCGGGTGCGCTGCGCCGCCGTGGCCACCAGCGCCCCGCGGGCCCCCAGCAGGAACTACGTCGTGGCGTGGACCGCGGCGCCGGACCCCACCGAGGAGAGCGAAGCGTGAACACCAGTCAGGGAACCGCCGGCGGCGCCCCGGCGCCGCCCGACGAGCGGACCGTACTGGGCGAAGTGGCCCAGATGATCGCCGGCGTGCTGGACGACGACACCGGCACCGACACCGACGCCAGTGCCGATATCGGTGCCGACATCGGCATGGACACCACCCTCGGCGACGACCTGGAGATGGAGAGCATCGACCTGGTGGCCCTGTCCGCCCGGCTGGAGGAGTGGTACGGGCCCCGCGTCAACCTCGCCGAGTACCTGGCCGGGCTGGAGCTCGACGAGATCATCGAGCTGACCGTGGGCCGGATCGTCGCCCATGTCCGCAGCGCTCTCGCCGAGGGGAGCTGACGGATGGCCCGGGTCATGGCCAACGGAGTGGACCACCATGTGCAGCGGCTGCCCGCCGCCGGGGCCGGGCCCCACGGCGCGGACCCGCCCGCCGTGGTCCTCGTCCACGGCGCCTTCATCGACAGCCTGGCCAGCTACTACTTCACCCTCGGACCCGAGTTCGCCGCCGCCGGCTGCGACGCCGTGATGTACGACCTGCGCGGCCACGGCCGCAGCGCGCGTCCCGAGCGCGGCTACACCGTCGCCGACTTCACCGCCGACCTGGCGGCGCTGCTGGACGCCCTCCGGCTGCCGGGCCCCGTGCACCTGGTGGGCAACTCCTTCGGCGGCACCGTCGCGCTCGACTTCGCCGTGCACCATCCCGAGCGGGTGGCCGGGCTGACGGTGGTGGAGTCCGGCCCCGCCACCCGGGAGTGGGCCGCGACCATGGCGGCGGCGCTGCGCACGGCGACCGAGACGCTGCCCGAGGAGGAGGCGCTGAACTGGTTCGTCGAGCAGTACGGCACCGTCTCCTCCACCCGGCGGGGCGACCCCCGGCACGACGCACACGTCCGGCGCCTGGGCAGGGCCGCGGCGCGCCTGATCCGCACCACCGGCATCGCCCGGGAGATCCACACCGGCCGTGCGCTGACGGACGCCCAACTGGCGGCCCTGCGCTGCCCGGTGCTGCTGATCAACGGCCAGGACGGGCTGGTCGGCGCGGAGAGCGACCGGCTGTCCGCGCTGCTCCCCGACTGCCGGGTGGCGGTGGTGCCGGGCCACAAGCACTCGGTGCTGGTCGAAGCGGCAGACCAGGTCTCGGAGCTGGCCCTGCACTTCATCGCCGCGGCACCCCGTGGCACCCCCTCCCCGGATTCAGCCGAAGGGGATCCGAAATGAGCCGGTTCCTCTTCGTCGTACCGCCCCTCACCGGGCATGTGCACCCCGCGTCCGCCGTGGCCGCCGAACTGGCGGCCCGCGGACACCGGGTGGCCTGGGCCGGCCAGCCGGACGCGCTGGCCCGGCTGCTCGGCCCCGGCGCGGAGGTCCACCCGTGCGCCGGGCCGCCGGACATCGCGGACCGCCCGCGGGACCTGCGGGGCGCCGCCGCGCTCAGATACCTGTGGCAGGACTTCCTCGCCCCGCTGGCCCGCGCGATGGCCCCCGGAGTGACCGCCGCCGTGCGGGAGTTCGGCCCCGACCTGATCTTCGCCGACCAGCAGACTGTGGCCGGTGCGCTGGTCGCCGAGCGGCTGGCGGTGCCGTTCGTCACGTCCTGCACCACCTCGGCCGAGCTGTCCGGCAGCCTGTCCGGGCTGCCGAGGGTCGCGGAGTGGATCAGCAGCCTGCTGGCCGGGCTGCGCGCGGAGCTGGGCGCCCCCGGCGCGCGGCACGACCCGCGCTACTCGCCGCTGCAGACCCTGGTGTTCTCCACCGAGGAGCTGGTCGGCCCGGGGCCGCGGGACGCCGGTCCGCTCCACTTCGTCGGCCCGGCGCTCGGACGCCGCCCGGCCCTGCCCGCGTTCGACTGGGACTGGGTGGGCCGCTCCGGGGAGCGGCGGCTGGTGCTGGTCACGCTGGGCACCGCCAACACCGGGCTGGGCGGCCGGTTCCTGGCCGCGTGCGTCAGCGCGGTACGGGACCGGTCCGACCGGATGCGGGCCGTGGTGGCGGACCCGGCGGGCGCCCTCCCCGCGGCGTCCCGGCACCGCGACGGGGACGTCCTGGTCCGCACGGCGGTGCCGCAGCCCGACCTGCTGGCCATGGCCGACGCCGTGGTCTGCCACGCCGGGCACAACACCGTCACCGAGGCGCTCTGGCACGGCGTACCGCTGGTCGTCGCGCCCATCCGGGACGACCAGCCGGCCATCGCCGCGCAGGTCACCGGGGCCGGTGCCGGGGTCCGGATCCGCTTCGCCCGCGCCGACGCCGCATGTGTCGGCGCCGCGCTGGACCGGGTGCTCGACGACGGTTCGCACGCCGCCGCCGCGCGCCGCGTCCGCGCGTCCTTCCGGGCCGCGGGCGGCGCACCCGCCGCCGCGGCCCGGCTGCAGGAACTCGCCCATGACGAGGAGGAACAGCCATGCCAGCAGCATCCCGAGGTGCCCTGATAGCCGCGCTGCGGCCCGACTACCAGGCGGAACTCGCCGGCGGCACCGACCGCTTCTTCCTGCCCCGCGCCGCCGGCTGCCCGTGGTGCCGCTCGGACCGGCGGCCCCGGCAGCGGCTGCGCACCCGGGACTGGGTGCAGGGCAAGCCCGGCGCCTTCGTCCTGGACCAGTGCCGGGACTGCGGGCACACTTTCCAGAACCCGCGGCTCAGCGAGGAGGGCCTGGACTTCTACTACCGGGACTTCTACGACGGCCTCGGCGCGGAGTCCACCGCCAAGATGTTCGAGGCCGGGGGCAGCCAGAAGCGCTTCCGGCGCAGCGCCCGCGCGCTGCGGGAGCACGCCGCGCCCGGCCGCTGGCTGGACGTCGGCACCGCACACGCCCACTTCTGCGCGGCGGCCCGCCGGTTGCTGCCGGACACCGAGTTCCACGGCCTGGACCAGGGCGAGAGCGTCGAACACGCCGTCAAGGAGGGCCGGATCACCCGCGCCTACCGGGGCCGGCTCACCGAGCTGGCGGACGAGCTGGCGGACCGCTACGACGTGCTGAGCATGTTCCACTACCTGGAGCACACCCCGGATCCCGGCGCGGAGCTCGCGGCGGCCCACACCGCGCTGCGGCCCGGCGGCCACCTGCTGATCGAGGTGCCCAACCCCGAGTCGCCCTTCTCCCGGCTGCTGGGGCGGCGCTGGATGCCGTGGTTCCAGCCGCAGCATCTGCACTTCGTGCCGCTGGGCAATCTGCGGGTGGAGCTGGAGCGGCTCGGCTTCACCGTGGTCGCCGCCTCGGTCCGCGGCGACCAGCACATCCCCGTGGACCTGGTGTGCGCCACGTGGTTCTGGCTGAACCCGCTGCTGCCCGCCGAGGACCAGCCCTGGCTGCCCCGGCCGCCGGGCCGTGCGGCCCGGGTGGCGCGGGGCGCCCTGGCGCTGGCCGCGCTGCCGCTGATCCTGCTCGCCTACGGGCTCGACCTGCTGCTGGCCCCGCTCGTGCGGCGCACCCGGTTCTCCAACGCCTACCGGGTGATCGCCCGACGCGGCTGACCCGCCCGCACGCCCCACCACCACGAAGGAGACGATCATGCAGGCCCTGTTCACCCGGCCGACCGTGCGGGGCGCGCTCGCGCTGCTGCTGGCGGCCGCGGTCTGGGCGACCACCGCGGGGGCCGCGGCCCCCGCCCCGCCCGGGTCCGCCGCGCTGCCGCCGGACGACTTCTACGAGCCGCCGGACCCGCTGCCCGCCGGGAAGCCGGGCGATGTCATCCGGGCCCGGAAGATCGAGCCGGCGCAGCCCACGCCGCGGCGGCTGGCGGACACCTGGCAGGTGATGTTCCGCTCCACCGACGCGCTCGGCGAACCGTCCGCCGTCACCGGCACGGTGCTGGTGCCCCGGGGCACCGACCCGGCCGCGGCGCCCGTGGTCGGCTGGGGTCCGGGCACCCAGGGCCCGGCGTTCCGCTGTACCCCCTCGCGCATGATCGCCAAGGGCGCCCTGTACGAGCAGTGGGTGCTCAACGGCATGCTCCGCGCGGGCTACGCCATCGCCGTCACCGACTACGAGGGCTACCGGCCGCGGCCGGACACCAGCTACGTGGTCGGCAAGGCCATGGGCCCCGCGCTGATCGACACCGTACGCGCCGCCCAGCGGCTGCCCGAGGCGGGCCTCTCCGCCGAGGCCCCGGTCGCCTTCCGCGGCTACTCGCAGGGCGGCGGCGCGGCGCTGTGGGCCGGGGAGTTCCAGCCGGAGTACGCCCCCGAGCTGAAGCTGACCGGCATCGTCGCGGGCGGGGTGCCCGCGGACCTGGTCGGTGTGGCCCTGGCGCTGAACGGGCAGCCCGGCTCCGGCTTCCTCCTCAACGCGCTGCTCGGACTGGACAACGCCTATCCCGAACTGGACCTGGACGCCTCCCTGAACGACGCGGGGCGCGCCGCCTTCGCCGCGCTGGAGGAGGACGCCTGCGCCCTGGAACTGATCAACGACTACGGCGGCAAGCGGCTGGCCGACTACACCACCCGCAGCCCGCTGGCCGACCCCGCGTGGGTCGCCCGCTACACCGAGAACACGCTCGGCCCCGGCACCGCGCTCGACGTACCCGTGCTGCAGTACCACGCCACCCAGGACGGCCTGGTCGCCTACGGGCAGGCCGAGCGGCTCCACGAGCAGTACTGCGCCCAGGGCGTACGGCTGACCTGGAAGACCTACGACACCGGCGGCCGCGCCCCGGTCGAGGACCACCTGTGGCCGATCCAGGCCGCCGACCGGGAGTCCCTGGACTATCTGGCCGACCGCTTCGCGGGCCGGGAACCGGAGGCGGCCTGCACCGCCCCATGAGGGGCGCGGGGAACTGCGCGCGCGACCACGGCGACCGCGCCCTGCGACGCGACAGCAAGGGGCAGTCCGGGCCCGGCAGGAGGCCCCCGGGGGCTCAGCGCGGCAGCCGGGCCGGCCCCGACTGGAGTCGCCGGGCGCGTCGCCGCCGCCACCCAGCGGCGTACGCCCCGCCCGGCCCTCCTCCCCGGGCGTGACGCCGTGCGGTACGGCCCGCTCAGGCCGCGGCCTCGTACGCCTCCAGCGCCGCCCGGACCGCCGCGTCGCCCGCCGGGAGGAGGGGCAGCCGGACGGCGGGGCTGGGCAGGCGCCCCTGGGCGTGCAGCACCGCCTTGGTCACGGCCGGGTTGGGCTCGGCGAACAGCGCGCGGGCCAGCCGGACCAGGGGCCCGGTCAGCGCGCGGGCGCGGTCCGCTTCCCCGGCCCGCCACGCCGCCGCCAGCTCGGCCCAGCGCGCCGTCCGCAGATGGGCCGCGGCGAGGATGCCGCCCGGGGCGCCCAGCGCGAGCAGCGGCGAGACGAACAGGTCGTCGCCGCCCAGCACCGCGAACCCGGCCGGAGGATCGGCCAGCAGGTCCACGGCGGTCCCGTCCACGCCGCCCAGCGCGAGCTTCGTCCCGGCCACGCCCGGCACCCCGGCCAGCCGCCGCAGCGCTGCGGCGGACAGCGCGCACCCGGTGCGGTACGGGATGTGGTACACGAGCACCGGCACCGGGCTGTGCCCGGCGACGTGCGCGAAGTGCGCCACCACGCCGTCCTCGGCGGGCCGGGTGTAGGGCGGTACGGGCACGAGCGCGTACGACGCGTCCGGCGCGTCCCGCTCCAGCGCGCGGAGCGCCTCGGCGGTGGCGCGGGTGTCGCTGGAGCCGGTGCCGACGGTCAGCGGCGCACCCCGCTCCCGGCAGACCGCGCCGCACACGTCCAGCACCGTGCGCCGCTCGGCCGCGTCCAGCGCGGCGGCCTCGCCCGTGGTTCCCAGCGCGACGATGCCGGCGGCGCCCGCGTCCAGCGCGGAGTGCGCCAGCCCGGCGAGCGCGTCGGCGGCCACCGTGCCGTCGGCGGTGAACGGGGTGACCAGGGGGACATGGATGCCGGTGAGGTCCGATGCGGTCGTCATGACCGTGAGCCTGCCGGGCGCGTGCTGTTCGGGTCCAGTTCACGTTTCCACGCCAGAGCGTAAGCTGAGCTGATGCTCGATGTGAGACGGCTGCGGCTGCTGCGGGAGCTGGCGCTGCGCGGCACCATCGCCGCCGTCGCCGAAGCCCTCGCCTTCTCGCCCTCTGCCGTGTCCCAGCAGCTCTCGGCGCTGGAGCGGGAGGCGGGGGTGCCGCTGCTGGAGCGCACCGGGCGGCGCGTCGTACTGACCCCCGCGGGGCAGCGGCTCGCCGCGCACGCGGAGGCGGTACTGGAGCGGCTGGAGCGGGCGGGCGCGGAGCTGGCCGCGACGCGGGGCGGGCCGACGGGGCCGCTGCGCATCGGGGCCTTCCCGACGGCGGCCCGCGCGCTGCTGCCGCCCGCGCTGGCCGCGCTGGCCGTGGCGCATCCGCGGCTGGAGCCGGCGGTGGAGGAGGTGGACGCGGTCGACGTGCCGGACGCGCTGCGCGCGCGGGAGCTGGATGTGGTGCTGGTGCACGAGTACGACCTGCTCCCCGCCGAGCCGGAGGACGGGGTGGAGACGGAGCCGGTGTGCGAGGAGCCGGTCTTTCTGGCCGAGCCGGACACCGGCGGCGCCTCGCGCGGGGGCTCCCTGGTCATCCGGCGGGACGAGCCCTGGATCGTGGGGCGGCGGGGGACGCTGTGCCACACGATGGCGCTGCGCGCCTGCGAGGCGGCGGGGTTCCGGCCCCGGATCCGGCATCTGGTGGACGAGTACCCGACGGTGCTGGCGCTGGTCGCCGCGCGGCAGGGCGTGGCCCTGGTGCCCCGGCTGGGCGCCGTGGACCCGCCGGAGGGCGTGCGGTTGACGCCGGTGGCGATGCGGAGGCGGATCGGTGTGGCCTACCGCGCGGGGAGCGCCCTCCACCCTTCGGTGGCCGCGCTCACCCACGCGTTGCGGCGGCAAGCGAGGTGAAGCGGGCAGCGTGCTGGGGCGGACCTGCCCCGCGCTGTTTCGTCGCAGACTGCGGGTGATCTGTGGCCGGCCGCGCAGTTCCCCGCGCCCCTGCGGGGCGCTAGCGGTCGGCGACCCGCATCTCGAACCAGGTTGTCTTGCCGCGCGGGAGCAGGTCGACGCCCCAGCGGTCGGAGAGCGTGTCCACCAGGAAGAGCCCGCGCCCGCTCGTGTCGAGGTCGTGCACCGGCAGCAGGCAGGGCAGCCCCCGCGAGGGGTCCCGCACCTCGATCCGCACCCATCCGCTGCGCTGCATCATGCGCAGTCCGAAGCAGTGTGCGCCGGTGTGCCGTACGGCGTTTCCGACGAGCTCGGACACGAGCAGCACCGCGTTCTCGGCGAGGGTGCAGGGGAGGGCCCAGCGCACGGTGAGGACGGCGTGCGCGAGCTGGCGCGCGAGCCGGGCGGATTCGGGGCGGTTGGGGAGCGAGACCTGCTCCGCGGTCGGATCCCCGACGGCCCCGAGGACCTGGCGCGCGGCCTCTTCCTCCGCCTCACCTGGGAACTCCGGCACCCGATCGGTCACGCCAGCCACATCTCCCTGTCCCGCCATGGGCACCATCATGGCGTCCCGGGGGCGGCCCCGGGGACGGTTCCAGTTATCGGAGAGTGATCGAAGCGCTGCCGTGCGCCAGCGGTACGCCGGGCCCGGACCGTGTCCGTGTGTCGTACGCGCATCTGACCTGGTACGACATAGCGTGCACAACTGATCACAACTGGCCACGAACGAGTGGAATTCCAGGGACACTTCACCAGAAGCGAAGTCCCCCACACGGTGGGGCGCGAGGGCGGCGCGCCGTGCGCCACCCCCCGCTGTCTCTTA
>NZ_JAAKZZ010000299.1 GCF_011045075.1 Streptomyces boncukensis | reverse complement strand
GAGCGGGAGAGCCGGGAGGGCGCGGCCCTGCGGCGCGGCCGCCGGCTCGCCGTGGACGTCGGTGAGGCCCGGATCGGGGTCGCCGGCTGCGACCCCGACGGAATCCTCGCCACCCCGGTGGAGACGGTGCCGGGGCGTGACGTTCCGGCGGCGCTGCGCCGGCTCGCCGCGCTGACCGGGGAGTACGAGCCGCTGGAGGTCGTCGTCGGGCTTCCGCGCTCACTCAGCGGGTCGGAGGGCCCGGCGGCGGCCAAGGTCCGCTCCTTCGCCGAGCGGCTCGCGAAAAAGATCACACCGGTCCCGGTCCGGCTCGTCGACGAGCGGATGACCACGGTCACGGCGGCGCACGGAATGCGGGCCTCCGGGGTCAGCTCCAAGAAGGGCCGCGGGCGCATCGACCAGGCCGCCGCCGTGGTGATTCTGCAGAGCGCCCTGGAGACCGAACGGGTGTCTGGGCGGCCACCGGGGCAGTGCGTCGAAGTGGTTGTCTGATCGCGATACGGTAACGTGCCGCGCGCACAGGGCAGCCGTCCGCATATTGCTCACACCCGGACGGGGACGTTCCGGCGCCACCGCCACGCGGACCGCGGCGGCTGCCGCCTCGCGGCACAAGGGGATCGATGACTGAATATGGCCAGGGGCCCGGCTCCCAGCCGTGGCACCCCGACGACCCCCTCTACGGGGACCGGGACGCCTACGGTGGACAACCGGCCGGGTACCAGGATGGCTGGAGTGCGCCCCCGCAGCCCGGCGAGTACCCGCACCCCCAGCAGCAGTCGTACTACCCCCAGGAGTACTACGAGGGGACGGCCGCGTACGGCTACGGCGGACAGCAGTACGACCCCTCCTGCGGTGCGGTGGGTGCCGACCCGTACGGCATACCGCATGCCGATCCCTACGGCATGGGCGAGCGGCCCGACTACTACGCGCAGCAGGGCGGCTACCCGCCCCCGCGCCCGCAGTATCTGCGCGAGCAGCCCGAGCCGGTGCCGCACCCGCACGCCGCGCCGCAGGGCGCCCCCGCCGCGTACGCGGCGCCGCAGGACGCGCCGTACGCGCACCCGTATCCGTACGACGCACCGGCCGGGCCGGACCAGGGCACCGGCTGGGACCCGGGGCCCGACCAGGGAGAGCACGCCTTCTTCACGGAGGGCGGCGAGGACCCCGACCGGCAGGCGTTCCTGGACGATCCCGACGACGAGGAGCCCCGGCGCCGCGGCGGCCGGGACGGCACCAAGCGCAAGCGGAACGGCTGCGCCTGCCTCGCGGTCACGGTGGTGCTCGCGGCGGGTGTCGGCACGGTCGGCTATTTCGGATATCAGTTCTATCAGTCCCATTTCGCGCCCCCGCCGGACTTCGAGGGCTCGGGGAAGGGCGACGTCCAGATCGACATCCCGGACGGCGCCTCGCTCTCCGACATGGGCGACGTCCTCAAGCGCGAGGGCGTGGTGAAGAGCTCCCGCGCCTTCGTGGAGGCGGCCGACGGCAACAAGAAGGCCCAGAGCATCCAGGCCGGCTCCTATGTGCTGCGCAAGCGGATGTCCGGCTCCAGCGCCGTGGGCATGATGCTCGACCCCTCCAGCCAGAACGGCCTGATCGTCGCCGAGGGCTGGCGCGCCAAGAAGATCTACGCGGAGATCGACAAGAAGCTCGACGAGCCCGAGGGCACCACCCGGAAGGCCGCGAAGTCCGCGAAACTCGGCCTCCCCTCGTGGGCCGGCGGCAAACCGGAAGGTTTCCTCTTCCCCTCCCGGTACAGCATCGGCAAGGACAGCAAGCCCGCGGACGTGCTCCGCACCATGGTCAAGCGCGCCGAGGCCGAGTACACCAAGACGGGCCTGGAGGCCGCGGCGAAGAAGACCGGCAAGACCCCCGAGCAGATCATCACCATCGCCTCCCTCATCCAGGCGGAGGCCCAGCAGGACCACGAGTTCGGCAAGGTCTCCCGAGTGATCTACAACCGGCTCGACCAGGGCATGCTGCTCGGCTTCGACTCGACCATCAACTACGCCAAGGGCCGCTCCACCCTCAACACCACGGTCGAGGACACCCGCTACTCCTCGCCGTACAACACCTATCTGCACAAGGGCCTGCCGCCCGGCCCCATCGGCAACCCCGGCCACCAGGCCATCGAAGCGGCCCTCAAACCGACCGAGGGCAACTGGCTCTACTTCGTCACCGTCAAACCCGGCGACACCCGGTTCACGGACAGCAAGGCCGAACACGACAAGAACGTCCAGGACTTCAACGCGGTACAGCGCAAGCAGAAGGAGAACGGCGGCTGATGACCCACCAGGTGCAGACCAGGTCGCAGACCAGCGGGGTGCGGGAGGGAGCGCGCACCAGACGCGCCGCCGTACTGGGCTCGCCCATCGCCCACTCGCTCTCCCCGGCCCTGCACCGCGCCGCCTACGCCGAGCTCGGCCTGGAGAGCTGGACCTACGACAGCTTCGACGTGGACGAGTCCCGTATCGCGGGGTTCCTCGCCGACCTCGACGCGGACTGGGCCGGGCTGTCCCTCACCATGCCGCTGAAGCGCGCCGTGATCCCGCTGCTCGACGAGATCAGCGAGACGGCGGCCTCCGTCGAGTCCGTGAACACCGTCGTCTTCACCGAGGACGGGCGGCGGCTCGGCGACAACACCGACATCCCCGGCATGATCGCCGCGCTGCGCGAGCGGGGGGTGCGGCGGGTGGAGAGCGCGGCCGTGCTCGGCGCGGGCGCCACCGCCTCCTCCGCGCTCGCCGCGCTCGCCCGGGTGTGCAAGGGCGAGGTCGCCGCGTATGTGCGCAGCGCGGTGCGGGCGCGCGAGATGTCCGGCTGGGGCGAGCGGCTCGGCGTGCCCGTCCGCACGGCGGACTGGGCCGACGCCGCTGAGGCGCTGCGGGCGCCGCTGGTCATCGCGACCACGCCGGCGGGCGCGGCGGACGCGCTCGTGTCCGCCGTACCGGACCGGCCCGGCACTCTGTTCGACGTCCTCTACGACCCCTGGCCCACGCCGCTGGCGGCGGCCTGGCAGGCGCGCGGCGGGGCGGTCGTCGGCGGCCTCGACCTGCTGGTCCACCAGGCGGTGCTGCAGGTCGAGCAGATGACGGGCCGCAGCCCGGCGCCCCTGGCGGCGATGCGCGAGGCGGGCGAGGCGGCCCTGCGGGCCCGGGAGAGTTAGCCGTGCCCGGCCGGGGGCGCCCGGATGCCGGACCAGCGGAAAGTCCGTTCAGTCGAACATGGCAGGATCGGGTGCAGTCAGGACGGGCGCCGGGCCCCAGAGGGAGGACACATTGAGCAGGTTGCGCTGGCTGACCGCGGGGGAGTCCCACGGTCCCGCACTCGTCGCGACACTGGAGGGGCTCCCCGCCGGCGTCCCCGTCACCACCGACATGGTCGCGGACGAGCTGGCGCGGCGGCGGCTGGGCTACGGCCGCGGCGCCCGGATGAAGTTCGAGCGGGACGAGGTCACGTTCCTCGGCGGCGTGCGGCACGGCCGTACGATCGGCTCGCCCGTCGCCGTCATGGTCGGCAACACCGAGTGGCCCAAGTGGGAGAAGGTGATGGCGGCCGACCCGGTCGACCCGGACGAGCTCGCCGAGCTGGCGCGCAACGCCCCGCTCACCCGGCCCCGCCCCGGGCACGCCGACCTGGCGGGCATGCAGAAGTACGGCTTCGACGAGGCCCGCAACGTGCTGGAGCGCGCCTCGGCCCGGGAGACCGCGGCCCGCGTCGCGCTGGGCGCGGTGGCCCGCTCGTATCTGCGCGAGACCGCCGGCGTCGAGCTGGTCTCGCACGTGGTGGAGCTGGGTGCCGCGAAGGCGCCGTACGGCAGCGTCCCGGAGCCCGGCGACGTGGCCCGGCTGGACGCCGACCCGGTGCGCTGCCTCGACGCCGACGCGAGCGAGGCGATGGTCGCCGAGATCGACCAGGCCCACAAGGACGGGGACACGCTGGGCGGCGTCGTCGAGGTCGCCGCGTACGGCGTGCCCGTCGGGCTGGGCTCGCACGTCCACTGGGACCGGCGCCTGGACAGCCGGCTCGCCGGGGCGCTGATGGGCATCCAGGCCATCAAGGGTGTGGAGCTGGGCGACGGCTTCGGGCTGGCCCGGGTGCCCGGCTCGCAGGCGCACGACGAGATCGTCGCCACCGAGGACGGCATCCGCCGCTCCACGGGCCGCTCCGGCGGCACCGAGGGCGGCCTGACCACGGGTGAACTGCTGCGCGTGCGGGCCGCGATGAAGCCCATCGCCACGGTGCCGCGCGCCCTGGCCACCGTCGACGTCAGCACCGGCGAGGCGGACAAGGCGCACCACCAGCGGTCGGACGTGTGCGCGGTCCCGGCGGCCGGGATCGTCGCCGAGGCGATGGTGGCGCTGGTGCTGGCCGACGCGGTCGCCGAGAAGTTCGGCGGCGACAGCGTCCCGGAGACCCGGCGGAACGTCCGCGGCTACCTCGACGCGCTGGAGATCAGGTGACCGGCCCGGCCGTGGTGCTCGTCGGCCCCATGGGGGTCGGCAAGTCGACGGTGGGCGCGCTGCTGGCCGAGCGGCTGGACGTGGTCTTCCGCGACACCGACCAGGACATCGAGGCGGCGGCGGGCAAACCGGTCTCCGAGATCTTCCTGGACGACGGCGAGCCGCGTTTCCGGGAGCTGGAGCGCGCGGCCGTGCGCACCGCGCTCGCCGAGCACACCGGGGTGCTGGCCCTCGGCGGCGGCGCCGTGCTCTCCGAGCAGACCCGCGCGCTGCTGGCCCGGCACCCGGTGGTGTTCTTGGAGATAGGTCTCGCCGAGGCCGTCAAGCGGGTGGGGCTGGACGCCCCGCGCCCGCTGCTCGTCATCAACCCGCGCCGGCAGTGGCGGCAGCTGATGGAGGAGCGCAGGCCGCTGTACACCGAGGTCGCCCGCGCCGTGGTGAGCGCGGAGAACCGCACCCCCGAAGAGGTCGCCGAGGCGGTCCTCGACGCACTGGAGCTGAAACAGGCATGACGGAGCAGGCACTCACCCGGATCACCGTGGCCGGCTCGGCGGGCACCGAGCCCTACGACGTGCTCGTCGGGCGGCAACTGCTGGGCGAGCTCCCCTTCCTCCTCGGGGACCGGGCGCAGCGGGTGGCCGTGCTGCACCCCGAGGCGCTCGCCGAGACCGGCGAGGCGCTCCGCGCGGACCTGGCCGAACAGGGCTACGAGGCCATCGCCGTCCAGGTGCCGAACGCGGAGGAGGCCAAGACCGCCGAGGTCGCCGCCTACTGCTGGAAGGCGCTGGGCCAGACCGGCTTCACCCGGACCGACGCGATCGTCGGCGTCGGGGGCGGGGCCACCACCGACCTCGCGGGCTTCGTGGCCGCCAGCTGGCTGCGCGGAGTGCGCTGGGTCGCCGTACCGACCACCGTGCTGGGCATGGTGGACGCGGCGGTCGGCGGCAAGACCGGCATCAACACCGCCGAGGGCAAGAACCTGGTCGGCGCCTTCCACCCCCCGGCCGGGGTGCTGTGCGACCTCGCCGCACTGGAGTCCCTGGGCACGCACGACTACGTCGGCGGGCTCGCCGAGGTCATCAAGGCGGGCTTCATCGCCGACCCGGCGATCCTGGAGCTGATCGAGAAGGACCCGGCCGCCGCGCGCACTCCCGCCGGGCCGCACACCGCCGAGCTGATCGAGCGCGCCATCCGCGTCAAGGCCGACGTCGTCTCCGAGGATCTGCGGGAGTCGGGGCGCCGGGAGATCCTCAACTACGGCCACACCCTCGCGCACGCCATCGAGAAGAACGAGCGCTACACCTGGCGGCACGGCGCGGCCGTGGCCGTCGGCATGGTCTTCGCCGCCGAGCTGGGCCGGATCGCGGGGCGCCTCGACGACGCCACGGCGGACCGGCACCGCGCGCTGCTGCGGTCCGTCGGACTGCCGGTGAGCTACCGGGGGGACCAGTGGCCCAAGCTGCTGGACACCATGAAGGTCGACAAGAAGTCCCGGGGCGACAGGCTCCGGTTCATCGTCCTGGAGGGCCTGGCGCGGCCCGCGGTCCTGGAGAGCCCGGACCCGGCGATGCTGCTCGCCGCGCACGCCGAGATCGCGGCCTGAGCCGTTCACCGGCGGGCTGACGGGGAAGGTACCGTGCGGTACACACCACAGGCGGCGCCGCGGGGGCGGCGTACGCACACGTGAGGAGGAGTGGGGGCCGGATGCAGCACTACGGGGACGGCGGAGCGAAGGCAACACAGCCGTCCGTGCCACCTCCCGCCGGCTCTCCGCACCAGCCCCCGCAGCCGCACGCGGCCTCCTGGGGCGGCCCCGCGCACCCGCCGCAGCCGCACGCCCGGCCTCCGGCCGGCCCGCCGCACCCGGGGCCCCCTCCCGGGCCCGCGGGGCCCGCGGGCGGTGCGCAGCACGCCGAACTCACCGGCCATGTACGGCTGCCACCCGGCGGACCGGTCCAGGTCCCGGCGCCCGGCGCCCCCGGCGCCCAGCTGGACGGCACCCGCGCGGCCGTCGCCGTGCTGCTGATCGGTCCGGCCGGAGCGGGCAAGACCACCGTCGCGCGCTACTGGGCCGAGCACCGCGCCGTGCCCACCGCGCACATCAGCCTGGACGACGTGCGCGAGTGGGTGCGCTCCGGTTTCGCCGACCCGCAGTCCGGCTGGAACGAGCACTCGGAGGCGCAGTACCGCCTCGCCCGCCGTACCTGCGGCTTCGCGGCCCGCAACTTTCTCGCCAACGGCATCTCCTGCGTGCTGGACGACGCGGTCTTCCCGGACTGGCCCGTCGTGGGCCTCGGCGGCTGGAAGCGGCATGTGGGCCCGGGGCTGATCCCGGTCGTGCTGCTGCCCGGCCTGGACATCGTGCTGGAGCGGAACGCCGAGCGCTCCGGCAACCGGCGGCTGTCCGACGAGGAGGTGGCCGGCATCCACGGCCGGATGGCGGGCTGGTACAGCTCGGGGCTGCCCATCATCGACAACTCCCGGCAGGACGTCGCCGCCACCGCCCAGATGCTCGACACCGCCGTCGCCCGCAGCCTGACGAGCCCCCCGAGCTGGTAGCCGCCCGCCCTGCGCGGGGCGGCACGGGGCAGCTCCGGCACAGCGTGGCCCTCCGGAGCGGACTCAGCGCACGCCCACCGGCGCACGCCCCCGCGCGCGCCGCGCGGACACGCCGTAGCCCGCACGGCCCCCTCCAGCCGGTCGGACCGGCTCCTCCTGCGTACCCTCGGCGTATGTCCGAGGTGCATGTGGCCCGCCGCGCACGGCTGCGCGAGCGCTGTGCCGCGAGTACGGCGCACGGCGGTCCCGCGGACGCCGTGCTGGTCTCCCGCCCCGCGAACGTCCGCTATCTGACCGGCCGCGCCCCGGGTGGCGGTGCGCTGCTGCTCGGTCCCGACGGCCGGGACACCCTGTTCACCCCGTCCGACGCGGGCCCTGCGGGCGGCAGCCACCCCGGCGACGCGCTGGGGGACACCGTGCTCGGCGAGGCGGACGGGGACGCGGTCATCGCGGCGGCGGGGATCGCGGCGCGGCACGGGCCGCACGTCCTCGCCGTCGAGGAGCACCATCTGACCGTCGCCCGGCACCGGGCGCTCTCCTCCGTGGCACCGGCCCTGCGGCTGGCGGACCTGGACTGCGCCGTGGAGCAGCAGCGGGTCGTCAAGGACGAGGAGGAGATCTCGGCGCTGCGGATCGCCGCCGAGATCACCGACCAGGCGCTCGGCGAGCTGCTGGAGTCGATCCTGGTGGGCCGCACCGAGCGGCATCTGGCGCTGGAGCTGGAGCGCCGCCTGATCGACCACGGAGCGGAGGGCGCCGCGTTCCCCACCTCCGTGGCGACGGGGCGCAACTCCGGGCTGGCCGGGCACCGCCCCACCGAACGGCGCGTGGAGGAGGGCGACTTTCTCACGGTGCGCCTGGGCGCCCGGTACCGCGGCTACCGCTGCCAGATCGGCCGTACGTTTGTGATCGGCACCGCGCCCGACGACTGGCAGATCGAGCTGTACGACCTCGTCTTCGCTGCTCAGCGGGGTGCCCGGGAGTCCCTGGAGCCCGGTGCGGAGTACCGCGAAGTGGACCGCGCGGCACGGCAGGTGCTGGACGCGGCGGGGTACGCGGCGGCGCTCGGACGGGCCACGGGGCACGGTGTGGGGCTGGAAATCGGTGAGGACCCTCGGCTGTCACCTGCGGCCATGGGTAAACTGGACGCTTGTGTGCCGGTCACTGTCGAACCGGGGGTCCATCTCCCGGGACGGGGCGGCGTCCGGATCGACGACACGCTCGTCGTCCGCCCGCAGGCGGACGGCGGACCCGAGCTACTCACCATCACGACCAAGGAGCTGCTCGCGCTCTGAGCGCCACTGCTCCGAGGTACCGCAGCAGCAGTCTCAGGAGATTCCGCGACCGTGGCATCCACGAACGACCTCAAGAACGGCATGGTGCTCAAGCTCGACGGCGGCCAGCTCTGGTCCGTCGTCGAGTTCCAGCACGTCAAGCCCGGCAAGGGCCCCGCTTTCGTCCGCACGAAGCTGAAGAACGTGCTGTCGGGCAAGACGGTCGACAAGACGTTCAACGCCGGCACGAAGGTCGAGACGGCCACCGTGGACCGGCGCGGTATGCAGTTCTCGTACATGGACGGCGACTACTTCGTCTTCATGGACATGGACACCTACGACCAGCTCCACGTGGAGCGCAAGACCGTCGGCGACGCCGCGAACTACCTGATCGAGGGCTTCGACGCCACCGTGGCGATGCACGAGGGCGAGGTGCTCTCCGTCGAGCTGCCCGCCGCCGTCGAGCTGACGATCAAGCACACCGAGCCGGGCGTCCAGGGCGACCGCTCCACCGGCGGCTCCAAGCCCGCCGAGCTGGAGACCGGCTACGAGATCCAGGTCCCGCTCTTCATCACCACCGGCGAGAAGATCAAGGTGGACACCCGCTCCGGCGAGTACCTCGGCCGGGTGAACAGCTAGCGTGGCCGCTCGCAGCAAGGCCCGCAAACGCGCCTTCCAGATCCTCTTCGAGGCCGACCAGCGCGGCGCCGACGTGCGCACCGTGCTGGCGGACTGGCTGCGGCACGCACGGACGGACCCCCGGCAGCCGCCGGTCACCGAGTACACCATGCAGCTCGTCGAGGGCTACGCGGAATCCGCGGCCCGTATCGACGAGCTGATCTCCACCTACGCCGTGGACTGGACACTCGACCGGATGCCGGTCGTCGACCGGGGCATCCTGCGCCTGGGGGTCTACGAGCTGATCTGGGTGGACGACGTACCGGACGCGGTGGTCCTGGACGAGGCGGTGCAGCTCGCGAAGGAGTTCTCCACCGACGAGTCGCCCGGCTTCGTCAACGGCCTGCTGGGCCGTCTGAAGGAGCTGAAGCCGCAGCTGTTGCGCTGAGGCGACACGG
>NZ_JAAKZZ010000298.1 GCF_011045075.1 Streptomyces boncukensis | reverse complement strand
GCCGGGGCCGGGGAGGTGGTCTCCGATCAGCGCGAGGTTCTGGATGGCGGCCAGCGCGTACTGGGCCGTGGTGTTGGTGTCGACCCACGCCGCCTCCTCCCCGGGGACCAGCGCCTGCGGCCCGTCCAGCTTCTCCGTGCGCCACGGCGAGGACTCCGTATAGCCCCAGGGGTCCTTCGTGTAGAACTCCCGCCAGGCGCGCCGGGCCATCCCGGCGTCGCCGGTACGGGCCGCCGCGTACGCCGTGAGGCGCGAGTGGCCCTGCTGCAGGACGGCCGACCGGCTCAGGTCCTCGCCCAGCTCCCGCTCCATCGCGGCCCCGCCCGCCCCGTACAGGCGGCAGTACTGCAGCCAGGCCCGCTCGAAGTCCTCGTCGCCGGTCAGATGGATCAGCTCGGCGCAGACCTCCACCTGCCCGAAGACCGCGCTCAGATGGCTGACCTCGACCGCGTCCGGGTTCTCGGCGCTGAACTCCGCCGTGTCCAGGTCGTAGCGCACGCCCTTGGTCCAGAAGCCCTTGGGCAGCGCCGCGATGGTGCGCATGGTGGTGCGCAGCCGCCGCTCGGCGCGCTCCGCCCGCGGGCCCCCGCGCTCCCACTCGGTGAGCCAGGCCGCCGCGATGCCGCTCCAGTCGGTGCCCATGCCGACGGAGAGGGCGTTCCGGTCGGGCTCGTACACGTCGTCGCGGACCTTGCGGAGCGGGTCGAGGACGAGGAACGTCTCGTCGGAGTCGACGAGGGCCCGCATCAGGTCGCCGGTGCGCTCGTCGGCGGTGAGGAAGTAGTAGGGCCTGCGGTAGACGGCGGTGGAGATGCGCTGCTGCTTGGCGCTGTCCGCGAAGTGCTGGACGCCGTGCCGGGTGCCGAGCCCGGCCCACTCGCCGAGGTGGTAGACGTCCACCTCGCCGGTGTGCCGGGTCATGGCCTCGGCGAAGCGGAAGACGTCGGCCCGCCCGGAGCGGAGGTAGGCGTACCACAGCCACAGGTCGGGCGAGAGCTCGGAGTTGTCCCAGGCGTAGCCGCCGACGTCGTAGCGCCACTGGTGGCGGTCCTCGTCGTAGCTGTGCATGACATCGCCGTGGTCCCAGAAGCCGTACCAGCGGCGCTGGTCCGCCTGGTCCCGGTAGTAGCCGAAGAGGAAGTCGAGGTGGTCCTCCAGCTTGGTGCGCCCGGCGCCGGAGCGGTCGGCGGGCGCGAAGAGGCCGCCGAGCACCTTCGCGCCGGCCAGCTGCTCCGGCGGCGCCGCGAGCTGCGGGGGCGTGCGCACCGCCGCCGCCTGCCGGGCCAGTTCCCCGGCGGACGGGGTGGCCTCGTTCGCCCAGAACATCAGCTCGCTGGTGCGGGCGATGCCGTACGGGGTGCCGAACTCCGGCTCGTAGTCCTCGTAGGTGATCTCCAGGCCCTCCAGCTGCTTCTCGTAGCTGTCCTGGCCCAGGCCGTCGTGGTAGAAGCGCAGGTCCATCGGCTGCGCCTCGGGGGACCACAGCCAGACGGTGGCCTCGGCCTCGTCGCGCGCGGCGCCCCGGATGTCGAGCCCGGCGGGAAACCGCCGCCAGAAGTCCCGCAGGCCGAAGGAGAGCCCGCCGCCCGCACCGCCGAGATAGCCGAAGCCGGCGGCGCGGCGTCCGCCGCCCGCCGCGATCCAGCCCCGGCCGGGACCGGTCCGCTTGCGGACGGTGAAGCCGTCCGCCGAGAGCTGGCTGAGGGTGTAGTCGCCCCAGGTGGGGATGAGGTCCAGGCGCTTGGTGACGCGCTCGTCCCAGCTGGCCGGGTCGGGCAGCTTCGCGCCCTTGACCTGCGCTGTGCGTATCGCCTGCCCCGGGTCCCTGCGCAGCCCGGTGACGCCCTTGACGGCCTCGGTGAGCATCCCGTCGCCCTCGCCGCCCAGCCGGATGTGCCGGTCGTAGGTCTCGTCGCGCAGCGGGACGGTGAAGCGGACGCCGAGGCCCCGGATGAAGTCCTTTCCGGCGTCCCCGTCGTAGGTGAGGGTGTGCACCATGCGGACCGCCTCGGAGCCCGCGTAGAAGTAGAGCCGGACGCTGAACGGCAGCCAGGCCCGCCCCCCGTTGCCGTCCTTGCCGCCGCCGTCCTTGCCGCCGCCGTGCTTGCCCTCGACGCGGACGACGGCGCGGACGGGGCCGCGCTGCTCCACGGTGGCCTTCTCGATACGGCTGGTGAAGCGGTGCCACTTCGTGCTGCCCGTGTCGCCCTCGGCGGGCTCCGACTGCCGCAGCAGCACCAGGTGGCCGTCCCTGGCGACCTCCGTGCCGCCGCGGCGCAGCGACCGCACCAGCGCCCTGCCCCGGGTGCCGATCCGAGCCGTCAGCGCGCCCGTGTCGACGGTGACGGTGCCGTGCCCGCCGGTCACCCGGACGGCCCGCGCGGGCTCCGCCGGCGCTCCGGGCCGCAGGGTGAGGGTCCCGGCGCCGGACGCCGCCGGGCCGACGGCGTGCGCGGTCCACTTGAGGGTGCCGTCCGGCCAGTAGGCGGTGGGCCAGGTCTGGGCGGCGACCTGGGTGCCGTCGTCGGCGACCAGGCTGAAGTCCTGGCCAGCCCGCACCTGGCCGCGGGGCCAGGGCACGCCGAAGGTGGAGCCGGGCGCCGCGCCGAGCCCGCCGTCCTCCAGCCAGCGGACCCGGACCGGGTCCGGGCCGCCGCCCGCCGCGCTGTCGGGGGGCGGGGGCTGCGCGGGCGCGGCGGCGGCGGTCCGGGGGAGCTGTGCGGACACGCCGGCCGCGGCGGCGGACATCAGGACGCCGCGTCGGGGGATGTCGGGCATCGGAACGCACTCCAATCAGAGGACTGTCGCTTGCTGGGCAGGGGCTGCCCCTGGCTGTGCTGTGCGGACTGCGGGCTGCGGGCTGCGGGCTGCGGGCTGCGGGCTGCGGGCGTGTGGTAGCTGGCCGCGCCCCTTCGGGGCGGGGCTCATCTGTCGCGGATCGCCACCGCGCAGGCCGTCAGGGCGCCGAGGGCCGGGGCCGCGAGCGGGGGGAGCATCCAGGCCGAGGCGGCCACCACGACCCAGCCCGCCGCCACCAGCAGGGCGCCGGGACGGTCGGTGAGCAGGGTCTGCCGCACGCCCGCCAGGGCGCAGGCCCGCCAGTCGCCCCCGGGCTCGGGGTCGTCGGCGGGCCGGTAGCGGGCCGCAGCGCGCACCCCGCCCACGAGGAGCACGAACGCGGCGGCCAGCCCGGTCAGCGCCCACAGCGGCGCGCCGGGCAGCGCTCCGGAGGACGCCACGTACAGGTCCCAGCCGAGCAGCGCCAGCGCCGCGCACCACAGTGCGGACAGCCGCCAGCCGGTGCGGGTCGCGGCGCGCAGGTCGGCGAGGTAGTCCCGCAGCCGCGAGCGGTCTCCGGCCAGGTGCCGCTCCAGGTGGGCGGCGCCCGCCGCGAACGCGGGGAGCGCCGTCACCAGGGGCAGCGCGGCCAGCGCGATCCACACGCCGGTCAGCAGGCACTCCGCGAACAGCGCGAACCGGCCGGAGTGCAGGGAGCGGGTCACCGAGGCCATCGCTCACCCCTTCAGACCGGAGGTCGCCGCGCCCTCGACGAGGTAGCGCTGGAAGACGAGGAAGAAGAGCAGCACCGGCAGCAGCGCGACCAGCGACATGGCGATCATGCCGCCGTAGTCCTGGATGCTGTCCTGGTCGATGAACATCTTCAGGCCCAGCGACACCGGGTACTTCTCCGGCTCGTTGAGGTAGAGCAGCGGGCCCATGAAGTCGTTCCAGGCCCAGATGAAGGTGAAGATGGCGCTGGTGATCAGGGCCGGGCGGCACAGCGGGAGGGTGATGTTCCAGTAGATCCGGGGGTGTCCGCAGCCGTCCAGCCGGGCCGCCTCGTCCAGCTCGCGCGGCAGGCCCCGCATGAACTGCACGATCAGGAAGACGAAGAACGCGTCCACCGCCAGGTACTTGCCCAGCAGCAGCGGGACATAGGTGTTGATGAACCCCGCCTTCTGGAACATGATGTACTGCGGAATGATCAGTACGTGGTACGGCAGCAGCAGCGTCCCGATCATCACGGTGAACAGCGCGTTCCGCCCCGTGAACCGGATGCGGGCGAACGCGTACGCGGCGAGGGACGCCGAGAGGACGACGCCGGCCACCGAACCCAGCGCCAGCACCAGCGAGTTGACGAAGAACGTCGAGACGGAGATCCCGGCGATGCCGTCCGCGAGGCGCCGGTAGTTGTCCAGGATCGGGTCCGGCGGGAGGAGCTGCAGGCTGCCGACGATCTCCTCGTTCGGCTTCAGCGAGCTGCCGATCACCCACACCACCGGGTAGAGCAGGACGGCCAGCAGGGCGAGCGCCCCCAGGTGCCAGGCGATGGACCGTACGGCTCGGGTGCGCGTCACCGCTCGCTCCCTTCGTAGTGCACCCACTTCTTCTGGGACCAGAAGAGGACGGCCGTCACCAGGCCGACCGAGAGCAGCAGGGTCCAGGCCATCGCGGAGGCGTAGCCCATGCGGAGGTTCACGAAGCCCTGCTCGTAGAGGTAGCCGGTGTAGACCAGCAGCGAGTCGGCCGGGCCCCAGCGGCCGTTGCTGACGACCAGGGCCGAGGCGAACACCTGGAAGGAGTGGATGGTCTCCAGGAGGAGGTTGAAGAAGACCACCGGGGACAGCATGGGCAGGGTGACGGACACGAAGCGCCGCCAGGGGCCCGCGCCGTCCACCTCCGCCGCCTCGTACAGCTCCCGGGGGATCTGGTGCAGCCCCGCCAGGAAGATCACCATCGGGGCGCCGAACTGCCACATGGTCAGGGCCACCAGGACGTAGATCGAGGTGTCCGGGTTGCCCACCCAGCCGCCGATGTCGACGCCGAACAGCCGCTGCGTACGGTCCACGATCGCGTCGTCCGAGAAGATCGCGCGCCACACGATCGCGATGGACACGCTCGCGCCCACCAGCGAGGGGGCGTAGAACGCGGCGCGGTAGAACGCCTGGCCCCGGCGGCGGCTGCTGAGCAGCAGGGCCGCGCCGAGCGCCGCCAGCAGCTTCAGCGGGGTGCCGATGGCGACGTACTGGAGGGTGACCTCCACCGACTTGCGCCAGCGGGGGTCCGCGAACATGTCGCTGAAGTTGTCCAGGCCGATCCACTGCGGACTGTCGAAGAGGTTGTAGTCGGTGAAGGAGAGGTAGAGGGAGGCGAGGGCCGGGCCCGCGGTCAGCAGGACCAGGCCCGCGAGCCAGGGGCTGAGGAAGAGATAGCCCGCCAGGTTCTCGCGGCGCCCCAGCCGCCGCCCCGAGACGCCCTTCCCGGCGCCCTTCCCCGCGCCCTTCCCCGCGCCCTTCCGGGGGCTCCCCGGTCTCTTCCGGGGGCCCGCGGTCGCGTCGCTCACGAGCCCAGGGCCGTCTCGGCCTCGGAGAAGAACTTGTCGACGCCGTCGTCCACCGAGGTCGAGCCGATGAGCACCTCGTCCCCGATGCGGAGGAAGGCGGCCTCGACGATGTCGGCGCCCGCCGGGTGCGGGGTGATGGGCTCGATCCGGTCCTTGACCCGCTCCTCGTAGTCCGCGATCTCCTTGTCCACGCCCTTCGGCCGGTACGCCTCGAACTGCGGCTCGGTGGCCAGGACGCCCCGGTCGTAGCCCATGATCTTGCCGACCTCGGGGTCGTGCACCATGAAGTCGATGAACTTCGCGACTTCCGCGCGGTGCTTGGTGCGGGCCGAGCCGCTCAGCATGAGCGAGGAGAGGTACTGGCCGGTGCGCTTGCCGTCGGTGGTCGGGATGGGGGCCAGATCGATACTGGCGTCGGTCTCGCTGGTGTAGCGGACCAGGAAGTTGTCCCAGCTGAACTCACCGGCGGAGAGCTTCCCCGAGAGTGCGGGCTTGGGCCGGGCCTGCTGGACCTTCTTCGGGCTGGTGAAGTGGCCCGCCTTGGTGCGCCGGAGGTTGTCCGCCCACCATTTCTTCAGGTCGGCCTTGGAGAACCCGAGGCCGTCCTCGGTGAAGAACGCCTTGTCCTGCTGGCGCAGCACCAGGTCGTAGAGGTACATGACGGACGCGTTGCCGCTGTCGCCCGCCAGCTTGCCACTGCCCTTGGAGATCTTCTCGATCCCCGCGTAGTAGTCCTTCCAGGTCCAGCCGTCCTTGGGGGTGACGCCGGCCTTCTTGTACTCCTCGGTGTTGTAGAAGAGGCCGAAGGTGTTGGCGCCGACCGGGATGCCGAGCAGCTTGCCGTCGACCTCGCCCGCCTTCTCCAGGCCGTTGCGGAAGTCGTCCGTCTTCAGGTTTCCCTGCTCGACCTGGGGTTTGAGGTCGAGGAGCACGTTCTTCTTGTCGTACTTGCGCAGGAAGGCGTGGGAATTCTGGAACACGTCCGGCGGATTGCCGCCCGCCGCCTGCGTGTTGAACTTCTTCCAGAAGTCCTCGTACTCCTGGAAGTCCGCCTTGACCTTGATATCCGGGTGCTTCTTCTCGAACAGCGCGATGGTCTTCTTGATCAGATCGGCGCGGTGCTGCGCGCCCCACCACGAGTAGCGGATCTCGGTCTTTCCGCCCGAACCCCCGTCACCGGAGCCACAGCCGGATGCCAGGAGGCCGAGGGCCACAAGGCCCACCCCCGCCGCTCTCCACGCCCGTGTCCCAGTGCCTCGTCCAGCCATGCCACGCCCCTTCTGAGCGGTCAACTTGCGCGTTTCGACAGGAACTTGAAACGTTTTAAGCTCGCATGCGACCGCTGAATTTAGGCGGCCGGGACGGGGGCGTCAATGGGTCGGACGACATTCGAAATCCCGATCACCCGCTCACACGGGGCGGGCCAGCGGGGTGACGGTGATCCGGTCGAGGACCGGGGCGTACGGGGAGCGCTGGCCGTACTGGTTGTAGCTCTCCCCGTCGAAGTCGGGCAGCTCGGCCGAGGTGAACCGGATCGCGTTGCGGCCCTCCTCCAGCTCGACCGGGACCGTCAGTTCGCGGAAGTTGTTGAAGTGGAAGGTGGTGGGGAACAGCACCCGCACCGGCTCGGCGCCGTTGACCGCGACGTCGGCGTGGCGTGCCACCGGATCCGGGTTGTAGTGCGTGGCGGGCGCCTGCTGGGCGTTGGAGTAGCGGATGGCGAGGGCGTGCTGCCCGGCGCGCCCGGCGGTGACCTGGAGGGTGAGCGCGTTGTCCGGGCCGTCTCCGACGTCCGTGACCGCCCGGCCGCCCGTTGCGAACGTGTATTCCCGGGTGACCCTGGCCGCGCCGGTCAGCTCGCCGTCCTCGGCCTGGTGGACGGAGGGGGTGAGCACCCCCTCGGACGGGGTCACGCGCAGCCGGTCCACGCCCAGCGCGCCGGATGTCCCGGCCAGTGTCAGCTTGTTGAGGCCCGCGCCCAGCACCACCGCGACGGTCGACGTGCCCGCCCGCTCCCCGCCGACGGCGACGTCCGCGAGCCGCTCCTCCCCCAGCGCCAGCGAGGCCGTGCCGCCGCCCAGGTGGTCGACGCGTACGGCGGTCTCGCCCGCCTCGGCCGCGTGCACCCAGAACACGGCGCGGGCGCCGTCGCGCAGCACGGCGGTGCCGATGCCCCGCGCGCCCGCACGCCCGTACTCCAGCGCCGCGCCCCCGCCCCGCAGTTCCGCGTACGCCGCCTCGTACGCGGTCACGCCGGGGCGTTCGGCGCGCAGCGCCAGGTCCAGCTTGTCGACGATCGCGTCGCCGCGCGTCTCGCCCAGCCGGGGGTCGCGGGCCGCGAGGGTCAGCGTGTGGCGGCCCCGGGACAGCTCGACGCGCGCGTCGGTGTGGTCCCACACGACCCACTTGTAGCCGAGCGGCAGCAGCAGTTCCTTCGGGTCGCCGCCGTCGACGCGCAGGAACACATTGGTCGGGCCCTGCTCCTTGACCAGGTCGTACTCGTTGTAGGAGTTCGCGAAGACGCTCAGGTCGTAGGTGCCGTCCTGCGGGACCTCCACCTCGAAGGTCAGGACGACGTCGGAGCCGGTGCGCAGCCCGCCCACGTCGTAGCCGCCCGAGGTGGCGAACTTCGCGACGTTCTCCGGGCTGCCCTCCGGCCCGTTCCGCGACCAGCCGCTGCCGGTGTGCGCCGCGTCCTCCGCCTCGTAGGTGCGGCGCCAGAGCAGGGTGGGCTCGCCCAGCGGGCCGCCGCCCTCGCCGGGCGCGAGCAGCAGCTGGTACGCGGACATCTCGCGCATGCCGCCGACCGGGACGGTGAGGGTGCCGTCCTCCCCCGGCTCGATCCGTGCGTCCCGCAGCAGGGGCGCGGGCGCCGCGTCGCCGACCTGCCCGCTCCACGGGATCTCGTGCAGCGTCGCACGCACCGTGCGGCCGAAGACGCCGGGGTCGATCCCCTTGACGACGACCTCGGCGCCGCCGTCCGCCCCGCCGAACAGCACCCGCGCCTGCCGCTTGCCGCGGTCCAGCGCGGCGACGCCCTGCAGGGTGTACTGCTCGCCCGGATGCGGCGCCGTCACCTCGACGGTGTCGCCGGTCAGCGCGCCGTAGGCGTGGTAGAGCCACCACTGCGCGTTGCCGCCGGAGGCCATGACGGCGGAGTCGCCGAGGTTGCCGTCGATGTTCCAGTACGCGAGGTCGGCGTCCACCTTGGACTCCTCGATCGCGGCGATCCACTGCACCATCTGGCCGGGCACGGAGATGTGGTAGTTGTACGCGTACTCGTTGATGTTGACCGGCAGCGGTCCGATGCCCAGCTCCTTCTCCCAGCGGCGGTACTTCGCGACGCTGGTGCGGATCGTCGCCGGGGTGGACAGCTCGTGCCAGGTGACGATGTCGGGCAGGACGCCGTTCTCCTTGGCGAACTCCAGGAAGCCCTTGACCTCGTCGTAGAGGATGCTGGTGTTCGGTCCGGCGATCCGCGCCTCGGGGTCCAGGCCGCGGATGAGCGCGTGGACGTCCTTCCACGCGGCGAAGTACCGCCGCGGGTCGTCCCGCCAGGACACCCTCTCGTAGCTCCACTCCCCCGTGCCGAACATATTGCCCTCCGGCTCGTTGAAGGGCACGTAGACCAGGTGGCGCCGGTAGTCGGCGCCGACGGTGAGGGCCTGCTCGACCTGGGTGCGGATCCGCTTCATGAAGTCGCCGAGCCGCTCCTCGCCCGTGACGCCTGGCCACTGGTAGGGGAAGCCGCGGTAGATGTCGGTCATGTAGACGTACAGGTCCGCGCCGCCCGCGTCGACGAAGGGCCGCAGGACCTCCAGCGCGTCGGCGCCCGGGTGCTGGACGCCGTCCTGCGCCTTGGTGCAGACGGTGCGGATGTGCATCCCCTCCAGCACGGTGCGGGTCGGCACGCCGTCGCCGTACACGCCGTACAGGGAGCCGGCGGCTCCGCCGTGTACGGGCCCGGTGCCGGCGGAGAGGTCGACGGTGAGGGACTCGGTCGCGGCGCGGGCCCTTCCGGAGCCGGCGGGGGTGAGGGGG
>NZ_JAAKZZ010000297.1 GCF_011045075.1 Streptomyces boncukensis | reverse complement strand
CGTCTGGGAGGAGGACGTGCGGCTGATGCGCGAGGCCGGGGTCACCCTGGCCACCCTCGGCGTCTTCTCCTGGGCCCGGCTCCAGCCCGGCCCCGGCACCTGGGACTTCGACTGGCTGGACCGGCTGCTGGACCTGCTGGCCGCGCACGGCATCGCCGCCGACCTCGCCACCGCCACCGCCTCCCCGCCCGCCTGGCTGGTCCGCGCCCACCCGGAGATCCTCCCCGTCACCGCGGACGGCGTACGCCTGGAGTTCGGCTCCCGGCAGCACTACTGCCCGTCCTCCCCGGCCTACCGGGAGGCCGCCGTACGGCTGGCGCGGCGGATCGCCGAGCGCTACGCCGGGCACCCCGCGCTCGCCCTGTGGCACATCCACAACGAGTACGGCGACCACGTCACCGAGTGCTTCTGCGCCGCCTCCGCCGCCGACTTCCGGCGCTGGCTGCGCGAGCGGCACGGCACCGTCGAGGAGCTCAACCGCGCCTGGGGCACCGCCTTCTGGGCCCAGCGCTACGGCTCCTTCGACGAGATCGAGCCGCCGCGCGCCGCGCCGGGGCCGGTCAACCCCACCCAGACCCTGGACTGGCGCCGCTTCTGCTCCGACGCGCTGCTCGCCTGCTACCGCGCGGAGAAGGCCGTCCTGGACGAGGCCGCGCCGGGCACCCCGGTGACCACGAACTTCATGTCGATGTTCAAGCCGCTGGACTACTGGACGTGGGCCGCCGAGGAGGACCTGGTCTCCGACGACGCGTACCCGGACCCGGCCGACCCGCGCGCCCAGGTGAACGCGGCGCTGCACTACGACCTGATGCGCTCCCTCGGCCAGGGCCGCCCCTGGCTGCTGATGGAGCAGGCGCCGTCGGCGGTCAGCTGGCGCCCCGTCAACGTCCCCAAGCGCCCCGGACTGCAGCGCCTGTGGTCCCTCCAGGCGCTGGCACGCGGCGCGGACGGCGTCCTGTACTTCCAGTGGCGCGCCTCCGTCGCCGGGGCCGAGAAGTACCACAGCGCGCTGCTGCCCCACCGGGGCACGGCCTCCCGAGGCTGGCGGGAGACCGTCCGGTTCGGCGCCGAGCTGGCGCGGCTGGCCCCCGTCGCGGGCACCCGCACCACCGCCGAGGTGGGCATCCTGCTGGACTGGGACTCCTGGTGGGCGCTGGAGCTCGACGACCACCCCTCCGCGCGGATGCGCTGGCGCACCCTGCTCGACCCCTGGTACGCGGCGCTGTACGCCAGGGGGGTCACCGCCGACTTCGTCCGGCCGGGCGCCCGCCTCGACGGCTACCGGGTGCTGCTCGCCCCCAACCTCTACCTGCTGCGCCGCGAGCACTCCGCACAGCTGGCGCGGTGGGTCGCGGACGGCGGGCACCTGGTCTGCGGCGGCTTCAGCGGCGTCGTCGACGAGAACGACCACGTGCACCCGGGCGGCGCGCCCGGCCCGCTGCGCGAGCTGCTGGGGATCGCCGTCGACGAGTGGTGGCCGGTGCCGGACGGCGCGACCGTCGGCGTCCGGCTGCCCGGCGGGGAGGCGCGGGCCGCGCTGTGGAGCGAGTGGCTGGAGCCCGCGGACGCCGACCCCGTCGCCGTCTACACCGACGGCGAGCTGCGCGGCCTCCCCGCCGTGACCCGCCGGGGCCGGGCCTGGTACGTGGGCTGCCATCTGGGCGAACGGATCGGCGACGTACTGGACCCGGTGCTGGACGAGGCGGACGTCCGGCCGGTGCTGGCCGGCCTGCCGGACGGCGCGGAGGCGACGCTCCGGCGCGGCCCGGACGCCGCGTACCTCTTTGTACTGAACCACGGCGACGGGGCCGTCGAGGTGCCGCTGCCGGAGGGCACGGATCTGCTCACCGGGCGTCCGGTGCACGGCGCGGTGCGCCTCCCGGCGCGGGACGCGGCGGTGGTGCGGGTCCCTCCCCCCGGACCGTGAGGGCCCGGCCCCTTCCCGCACCCTGCCCGACGACGACAAAGGGACGTCCGAACCATGAGACCTCTGCTCACCGCCACCGTGGCCGTCACCGCCGTGCTGGCCACCACGCTCTCCGCCGCCCCCGCGGCGGCCCAGGCCCCCGACCGCTCCCGAGCGCCCTCCTACGCCGACGTGCTCGACCTGCGCGGCGCGCCCGCCACCGCCCACCCCGGCGGCACGAAGGAGAGCACCACCAACCCGCTGAACGTCTTCGCCGACCGGGGCGCCTGGCACGCCTACGCGCTCCCCGAGCAGCGCGACCCCACGACCTGGGGCGGCTTCAGCGGGCCGCTCTACATCGCCCAGGAGTACCCCTGGTGGCTCAGCCGCACCTTCAGCCGCCTCCGCCTCACCGAGCGCGGCAGGACACTGGACCTCGCCGGCGGCGGGCGTCCGCAGTTCACCTCCCTCCCCGGCGTGCTCCGCCAGACCTACCGCCTGCAAGGCGGCCTCCGCCTCACCCTGGAGCTGCGCTACGCGACCAACCGCACCGCCCTCGTCCGGGCCCGCGTCGGCAACACCGGCCGCACCACCCGCACCCTGGGCGCCCGCTGGACCGGCTCGCTGCTGCGCCCCGCGAAGCAGCCGATGCGCACGGCCCCCCGGCTCCGCGCCACCCGCACCGGGGTGGGCGTGGACTTCGCCCGGGTCCGCGAGAAGTGGGACTACCTGACCGACGGCACCGAACGCTTCCAGGTCCGGCACGCCGAGCGCGTCCGCACCTCCGTCGGCGGCGACCGCTACCGCACGGACCTGGCCCGCCCGCTGCGCGTGCGCGCGGGGCACCGCGTCACCCTCGACTGGACCGAGTCCTACACCTTCACCGGCGCCGAGCGGCGCCGGGAGGCGGGCCGCGCAGCCCGCGCCCTGGCGCGCCCGCACGCGGTGGCCGCCGCCGGTGCCGCGCGCTGGCGCGGCTACGTCCGCAAGGCCAACCGGGGCGTCCCGGCCGAGCGGCGGCGCCTCGCCGTCAAGTCCGTCGAGACGCTCGTCACCAACTGGCGCAGCGCGGCCGGGATGCTGCGGCACGACGGGGTGACGCCGTCCGTGAGCGACAAGTGGTTCGCGGGCGGCTTCTGGGCGTGGGACTCCTGGAAGCAGGCGGTGGGCACGGCCCGGTTCGCGCCCGGCCTGGCCAAGGACCAGATCCGCTCGATGTTCGACCACCAGATCACCCGGCACGACCGGGACCGCCCGCAGGACGCGGGCATGGTCCCGGACGCCGTCTTCTACAACGACACCGCGCACGGCGGCGGCAACTGGAACGAGCGCAACTCCAAGCCCCCGCTCGCCGCGTGGGCCGTCTGGGAGGTGTACCGGGCGACCGGCGACCGGGGCTTCCTGCGCGAGATGTACCCGAAGCTGGCCGCGTACCAGGCGTGGTGGTACCGCAACCGGGACCACGACCACGACGGCCTGGCCGAGTACGGCGCGACCGTCGACCCCGCGAACCGGACGCCGGAGGACGCCCGGCTGGCCGCGGCCTGGGAGAGCGGGATGGACAACGCGCCCCGCTTCGACGCCGCGCTCGGCACGAAGACGCTGGTGAACCGGGACCGGCACGGGGCGAAGACGGGCTACTCGGTCAACCAGGAGTCCGTCGACCTCAACGCCTACCTCGCCGCCGACCAGGGGTATCTGGCCCGGATCGCGGGGGCGCTGGGCCACCGCCGCGCCGCGGCGTCCTGGCGCGGGCGCGCGGCGGCGGTGCACCGCGCGGTGCGGGCCACGATGTTCGACCGGCGCACGGGCTGGTTCTACGACACCTCGCTCGGCGGTCACCGGCTCGTCGCGCGCGGACGCGGCATCGAGGGTGCGGTCCCGCTGTGGACCGGCACGGCCACCCGGGCCCAGGCGCGCGCCGTGCGCAAGGCGCTGCTCGCACCGGGGGAGTTCGGGACGCGGGTCCCGTTCCCGACGGTGGCCAGGAGCTCGCCGTACTTCGACCCGACGGCGTACTGGCGGGGCCCGGTGTGGCTGGACCAGGCGTACTTCGGGGTGCGGGGGCTGCGGCGGTACGGGTACGAGCGGGACGCCCGCCGGCTGACGCACCGCCTCCTGCGGGAGGCGGCGGGGCTGTCGGGCAACGGCCCGATCCGCGAGAACTACGACCCGTTGACGGGGAAGGGGCTGAACGCCCGCAACTTCTCCTGGTCGGCGGCGCTGATTCTGCCGCTGCTGTGAGCGGAGCCTGCCGGATCGGGGCTGCCCCTTGCGCACCGTCGCGGGCTGCGGGCGCTCCGTGGCGTGGCGCGCAGTTCCCCGCGCCCCTTCGGGGCGCCGTGGTTCGCGGAACACATCGTGCCCCGTCAGGGACGCGGGGAACTGCGCGACCGGCTACCGACCACCCGCACCCTGCGACGAGCAGCAAGGGGAAGCCCCTTCACAGCGACAGCATCACAGCGGCGGCCACACAGCCGCCGCTACAGCGTGAAGCCCGTGGGAAAGGGGTCGCTCGGGTCCAGGACATAGTTGGCCGTGCCGGTGATCCACGCGCGTCCCGAGATCTCGGGGACGACGGCCGGCACCCCGCCCACCTCGCTCAGGCCCGTCAACCGCCCCGAGAACCGCGTCCCGATGAACGACTCGTTCACGAACTCGGCCCCCACCTCCAGCTCCCCCCGCGCGTGCAGCTGCGCCATCCGCGCGCAGGTCCCCGTCCCGCACGGCGAACGGTCGAACCACCCCGGGTGGATGGCCATCGCATGGCGCGAGTGCCGCGCCGTCGACCCGGGCGCCAGGAACTGGACGTGCCCGCAGCCCCCGATGCCGGGATCGGTGGGGTGGACGGGCCGGTTCTGCTCGTTCACGGCGGCCATGACGGCCAGACCGGCCCGCAGAATGTCGTCCTTGCGGGCCCGGTCGAACGGCAGCCCGAGGTCCGCGAGCTCGGTGACGGCGTAGAAGTTGCCGCCGTACGCCATGTCGTAGCGCACCTCGCCCAGCCCCGGCACCGTGACCACCGCGTCCCGCTGCAGCGCGAACGCGTCCACATTGCGCAGGGTGACCTTCTCGGCCACCCCGTCCCGCACCGCGACCCGGGCCTCGACCAGTCCGGCCGGGACGTCCAGCCGCACGACCGTCTCCGGCTCGGCCACCTCGACCATCCCCGTCTCGACCAGGACGGTCGCGACCCCGATGGTGCCGTGTCCGCACATCGGGAGGAAGCCGCTGGCCTCGATGTAGACGATGCCCCAGTCGGCGTCCGCGCGCGCCGGGGGCTGCAGCAGGGCGCCGCTCATCGCGGCGTGCCCGCGCGGCTCGTCGACCAGGAAGCGGCGCAGCCCGTCCAGATGCTCCACCGCGTACCGGCGGCGCTCCGCCATCGTCGCGCCCGGGATGGGCGGCACGCCGCCGGTCACCACCCGGGTCGGCATGCCCTCGGTGTGCGAGTCGACGGCGCTCAGGGTGCGGACCGACCGCATCAGCTCCTCCCCTCCCGCACATGGGCGATCGCCTGCTTCATCGCCGCCTCCACCTGCTCGCGGTGCGCGGGCACCAGCGGCCCGCGCGGCGGCCTGCAGGGCCCGCCGTACCGCCCGACCATGTCCATCCCCGCCTTGATGGCCTGCACGAACTCCGTGCGCGAGTCCCAGCGGAACGCCGCCACCAGCGGCTCGTACAGCGCCCGCGCCTCCGCGTGCCGCCCGGCCCGCGCCAGCTCGTACAGCCGTACGGACTCGGCGGGGAAGACGTTCGGGAAGCCCGCGAACCAGCCCGTGGCGCCCATCAGCAGGCTCTCCAGCACCACATCGTCCGCGCCGCCCACCACCTCAAGACCCGGCGCGCGCTCGCGGATCTCCAGCACCCGGCGCACATCCCCGGAGAACTCCTTGACCGCCACCACCCCGTCGATCTCCGCCAGCTCGGCCAGCAGCCCGGGGGTGAGGTCCACCTTGGTGTCGAGCGGGTTGTTGTACGCCATCACCGGCAGCCCGACCGCCGCCACCCGCTCGAAGTGCTCGACGATCTCGTCCCGGTTGGCGCGGTACAGCGTCGGCGGGAGGCACAGCACGCCGTCCGCGCCGTCCTCGGCCGCCGCCTCGGCCCAGCGGACCGCCTGGTGCCAGCCCGCGGCGTGCACGCCGACGACGACCTTGCCCGTGCCGTCGCCGCTGCCGCGCACCGCCTCGATCGCGGTCCGCGCGACGGCGCGGCGCTCCTCGTCGGTGAGGGCCGAGTACTCGCCCAGCGAGCCGTTCGGGCCGACGCCCGCGCAGCCGTTCTCCAGCAGCCAGCGGCAGTGCTCCGCGTAGCGCTCGTGGTCCACCGCGAGCCCGGCGGGCGCCGCCGGGTCGGTGCGGTACGGCAGCGCGGCGGCCACGATGACGCCGCCGAGGACGCTACGTCCGCTGTCCACGGCCCCCGTGCTCTCCGTGCTCTCCGTGCGGGTCGTGCTCTCCGTGCGGGGCGTGCGGGTCGTGCTCTTCCTGCTCTGCGTCACGCGTGCTCCTTGCCGGTCGGGCGAGTTCGCCGAGCCGGATCGGCTGGGCGATCGGTCTGCGGTGCGGGGTCCAGTCGGTGGGCGGCGCCTGGCCGCGCAGCCGCGCCGTCAGCTCGGCCACCGCCGGTCCGCAGATACGGGCCTGGCAGGGCCCCAGGCCCGCGCGGGTGGCGAGCTTGCCGACCCGGGGGTCCCCGGACGCCGGGTCGGCGGCCGCCGCGCACAGCGCCCCGTAGCGGGCTGTCTCACAGCGGCAGACGACGGTGTCCTCGCGCAGCCAGCCGGGCCACTCCGCGCCGACGGGATGGGCGCGGGCCAGCCGCCGCGCGAAGCGGCGGCCCTGGTCGCGGGCGCGGCGCAGCGGCGCGAGGACCGGGGCCGCCGGGTCTCCTCCCGCGGCGCACCAGCCCGCCAGCGCGCCCTCGGCGCGCGCCGCGGGAGCCCCGGCGACACCGGTGATCTCGCCTGCCGCGAAGACGCCGGGCGCACCCGCGCGCTGGGCGCCGTCGACGGCGACGAAACCGCCGTCCAGCGCGCAGCCCGCCGCGAGCGGCAGCTCCAACTGCGGTGTGAAGCCGTGGCCCACGCACACCGCGTCCGTCGACAGCGTCCGCCGGCTGCCGGGCACCACCGACCAGTCCGGCCGCAGCGCCGCCGTGACGACCTCCTCCACCCGCCCCTCGCCGCGCGCCTCGACGACCGTACGGCCGGTGCGGAACGGCACCCGGTGGCGGGCCAGCAGCGCGGTGTGGCGGAGGAGTTCGGCGGCCTTGCCGCCCGCGGCCGCGAGCTGCCACGGGCGGTGCGACCAGCCCGCCGCGAGCGTCCCCGCGCCGTTCGCCTCGCACACCTCCCGCACCCGCGCGCCCGCCGCCAGCAGGGACGCGGCCACCGGCAGCAGGAAGGGGCCGGTGCCCGCGACCACCACCCGCCGGCCGACGGCCACCCGCTGCCCCTTCGCCAGCGCCTGCGCCGCACCCGCCGTGACGACGCCCGGCAGCTCCCAGCCGGGGAAGGGCAGCACCCGGTCGTGCGCGCCCGGCGCGAGGACCAGCGCGTCCGGGGCGAGGACCGCGCGGGGGCGGTCCGCCGCGTCGGCGGGGCCGTGCAGCGTGTGGACCAGGGGCGGCAGGCCCGCGCCGCCGTCCCCGTCCCCGTCCCGCTGCTCCAGGGCCCACACGGCGGTGCGGGAGCGCCAGGCGCAGCGGGGGTGCGCCAGCACCCGGGCGCGGCGCCGCTCGAAGGAGGGCGGGCCCGGGGCGCCGGGGGGACGCCGGTGGTACTGGCCTCCCGGCCGGTCCGCGAGGTCCACGAGGGTGACGCGGGCGCCGGCGGCCAGCGCCCAGTCCGCGGCGGCGAACCCGGCGGGCCCGGCCCCGACGATGACGACGTGGCGCCCGGTCCTACCCGGCCCGCCCGGCGCCGCACCCCGCCTCACGAGGGCTCCCTCGGCTGGGTGCCGACCACGTCGCCGTCACCGGCGTCCCGCAGGCACGCCCGGACGTCCCGCTCGCCGTTGACCGTCACCAGGCACCCGAAGCAAACGCCCATACCGCAGAAGACGCCGCCGGGGCGGCCCGCGGCGACCAGCACCGCCGCCACGCTCTGCCCCGGCGCCCCGGTCACCGGCTCCCCGTCCACCAGGAGGGTGATGCCGCCACTCATACCTCTGCCTCCTTCGTCACCGCCGGGCGGTCGGCCCGGAAGTCCGACGGGTCCAGCGACGGCTCCCGCCCCGTCACCAGCTCGGCCAGCAGCCGTCCCGTGCCCAGCGAGAGGCCGATCCCGGCGCCCTCGTGCCCGGTCGCGTGCCACAGCCCCGGCAGCCGCGGGTCGGGGCCGATGACCGGCAGGTGGTCCTCGACGTACGGGCGGAACCCGCCGTACGCGCGGGTCAGGGGGACGGAGCCGAGCCGCGGGAAGAGCCGCAGCGCCTTGCGCGCGACGGCGGACAGCACCTCCGGGCGTATCCGCGTATCGAAGCCGACGCGGCGCCGCGAGGAGCCGATCAGCACGCTGCCGGCCCGGGTGGACTCCACCACGGCGGAGGTCATCAGCTCCGCGGCGCCGCTGCCGACGGCGCCCACGTAGTCGGCGTCGTACACCTTGTGGAAGACCGTCGGCGGCAGCGGCGCGGTCACCAGCACATCGCCCCGCCGGGGCCGGACGGCGACGGGCGCGCCGAGCCGCGCCCCCAGCTCGCCCGCCCAGGGCCCGGCCGCCTCGACGAACAGGTCGCCGCCCAGCGTCCCGTCCCGGTGCCGGACGGCCGCCAGCCGCCCGCCGCGCACGACGGCGCCGGTGATCTCGCAGCCGGTGCGCAGCCGCGCGCCCTGGGCGAGCGCGTCGCCGAGCAGCGCGGCGGCGGCCCCGGCGGGCTGCACCTGGGCGTCGTCCGGGTAGTGCACGGCCGCCGTGTGCGCGGTGGTGACGAACGGCTCGGCCGCGGCGAGCGCGGCGGCGTCCAGGACCTCGGCCCGTACGTCCGCCGCGCGCTGCGCCCCGGCGAAGTCCAGCAGGCCACGGGCGCCCTCGTCGGTGGTGGCGACCACGATGCCGCCCTTGGGCGCCCACTCGGCGCCCGCGGCGCGGCCGCGGCCCCGGAGCGGGTCGCGCTCGGCGATCCGCTCCAGTGTCCCGGGCCACAGCGCGCGGGAGAGCTGGGCCAGCCGCAGCTCGGGGCCGGGCGCCTTGTCGGAGACCAGGACGTTGCCCTCGCCGTGCGCGGTGGTCGCGGCCGCTGCGCCGCCCCGGTCCACGACGACGACCTCGAAGCCGGCGAGCGCCAGCTCGCGGGCGCAGGCGGCCCCGATGACGCCGGCTCCCATGACCACCGCACGCGATCGGTCCATCAGCTCTCCTAATTCGTGAGTAGGCGGTTCCAGGGCAGCCCCGTGAAGGGCTGCTGGACTGACTGATGTGGATGGGTTTCGCGGTGGCCGCGTGGGCGCCGGATGGACTCCTGTGTTCTCCCGGCCCGCTG
>NZ_JAAKZZ010000296.1 GCF_011045075.1 Streptomyces boncukensis | reverse complement strand
GGTGGGGCACGTAGCGCTGCGGTGGCTTGTCGCGCAGTTCCCCGCGCCCCTGCCGGGGCACTCCCTCTCGATACGTACGCACTCACGCTGAGGAACACACATGGCACTCCATCCCGAAGCCGCCGCTCTCCTCGCCCGGTCGCACCGGCTCGGCGCCGACCCGCGCAACACCAACTTCGCCGGGGGCAACGCCTCCGCCAAGGGCACCGACACGGACCCCGTGACCGGCGGGGATGTCGAGCTGATGTGGGTGAAGGGGTCCGGCGGCGACCTCGGCACCCTCACCGAGGACGGCCTCGCGGTGCTCCGGCTGGACCGGCTGCGCGCCCTGACCGGCGTCTACCCGGGCGTGGAGCGCGAGGACGAGATGGTCGCCGCGTTCGACTACTGCCTGCACGGCAAGGGCGGGGCCGCGCCGTCCATCGACACCGCGATGCACGGCCTGGTGGACGCCCCGCACGTGGACCATCTGCACCCCGACTCCGGGATCGCGCTGGCCTGCGCCGCGGACGGGGAGAAGCTGACCGCCGAGTGCTTCGGCGACCGGGTGGTGTGGGTGCCCTGGCGCCGGCCCGGCTTCCAGCTCGGGCTGGACATCGCCGCCGTCAAGGAGGCCAACCCGCAGGCCGTCGGCTGTGTGCTGGGCGGGCACGGCATCACCGCCTGGGGAGAGACGGCCGAGGAGTGCGAGCGCAACTCGCTGCACATCATCCGCACCGCCGAGCGGTTCCTGGCCGAGCGCGGCGCGGCGGAGCCGTTCGGTCCCGTGCTGGAGGGGTACGGGCCGCTGCCGGAGGCGGAGCGGCGGGCGCGGGCCGCGGCGCTCGCCCCGTATGTGCGCGGACTGGCCTCCCGGGACAGGCCGCAGGTGGGGCACTTCACCGACGCCGACGCTGTGCTGGACTTCGTCGCGCGCGCCGAGCACCCCCGGCTGGCGGCGCTGGGCACCTCCTGCCCGGACCACTTCCTGCGGACCAAGGTCCGGCCGCTGGTGCTGGACCTGCCCGCGACGGCCCCGCTGGAGGAGGCCGTCGCGCGGCTGAAGGAGTTGCACGAGGAGTACCGCGCGGACTATCGGGCGTACTACGAGCGGCACGCCTCCCCGGACTCCCCCGCGATGCGCGGCGCGGACCCCGCGATCGTCCTGGTGCCCGGCGTGGGCATGTTCTCGTTCGGCAGGGACAAGCAGACCGCGCGGGTGGCGGGCGAGTTCTACGTCAACGCCGTCCAGGTGATGCGCGGCGCGGAGGCGGTGTCCGGCTACGCGCCGATCGAGGAGTCGGAGAAGTTCCGGATCGAGTACTGGGAGCTGGAGGAGGCCAAGCTGCGGCGGATGCCGCAGCCCAGGCCGCTGGCAGCGCGGGTCGCGCTGGTGACGGGCGCGGGCTCCGGCATCGGCAGGGCCACCGCGCTGCGGCTGGCGGCCGAGGGTGCCTGCGTGGTGGTCGCCGACCTGGACGCGGACAGCGCCGGCGCGGTGGCCGAGGAGCTGGGCGGGCCGGACCGGGCGGTGGCGGTGACCGCGGACGTCACCTCGGAAGAGCAGATCGCAGAGGCGTTTGAGGAGGCGGCGCTCGCCTTCGGCGGGGTCGACCTCGTCGTCAACAACGCGGGCATCTCCATCTCCAAGCCGCTGCTGGAGACCACGGCGGAGGACTGGGACCGGCAGCACGCCATCATGGCCCGCGGCTCCTTCCTGGTCTCGCGCGCGGCCGCCCGGGTGATGACGGCCCAGGAGCTGGGCGGCGACATCGTCTACATCGCCTCCAAGAACGGCGTGTTCGCCGGGCCGAACAACATCGCGTACGGCGCGGCCAAGGCCGACCAGGCGCACCAGGTGCGGCTGCTCGCCGCCGAGCTGGGCGAGCACGGGATCCGGGTCAACGGCGTCAACCCGGACGGCGTGGTGCGCGGCTCCGGCATCTTCGCGGGCGGCTGGGGCGCCCGGCGCGCGGCCGTCTACGGCGTCGAGGAGGAGAAGCTCGGCGAGTTCTACGCGCAGCGCACCCTGCTCAAGCGGGAGGTGCTGCCCGAGCATGTCGCGAACGCGGTGTTCGCGCTGACCGGCGGGGAGCTGACCCACACCACGGGGCTGCACATCCCCGTCGACGCGGGCGTCGCCGCGGCGTTCCTGCGGTGACCCCGTCGGACTCCGGGTGCCCCGCTCCCCTGACGGGTCGCCCCGTACCTCGCCGAAGGGAGGGGCATGAGCTCACGTACGCGGGCGTTCGCCGCCGTCGACCTGGGTGCCTCCAGCGGGCGCGTCATGGTCGGCCGCGTCGGCCCCGGCACGCTGGAGCTGTCCGAGGCGCACCGCTTCGCCAACCGGCCGGTCGCGCTGCCCGAGGGGCTGCGCTGGGACGTGCTGGGGCTGTACGCGGGCGTGCTGGACGGCCTGCGTGCGGCGGGCGGCGCGGCCGGCGGGCGGCTGGCGTCGGTCGGCATCGACAGCTGGGCGGTGGACTACGGCCTGCTGGACGCGGACGGGGCGCTGCTCGGCAACCCCGTGCACTACCGCGACGCCCGCACCGAGGGCGTCGCGGAGCGGGTGTGGGCCCGCGTTCCGGCAACCGAGCTGTACGCGGCGACCGGCATCCAGTACGTGCCGTTCAACACGCTGTACCAGCTGGAGGCCGAGCGGGGCACCGCCCGGTTCGCCGCCTCCCGGCAGCTGCTGCTGATCCCCGACCTGCTCGCCTACTGGCTGACCGGTGAGCGCGGGACCGAGCTGACCAACGCGTCGACCACGCAACTGATCGATCCGCGTACCCGGGAGTGGGCGCACTCCGTAGCCGGGCGCGCGGGGATCGACCTGGGGCTGTTCGCGCCGCTGCGGCAGCCCGGCGACCCGGCGGGCAAGCTGCTGCCGGACGTGCTGGCACGGACGGGCCTGCCCGGCCCCGTGCCGATGACGGCCGTCGCCTCGCACGACACCGCCTCGGCGGTGGCGGCCGTGCCCGCGACGGAGCGGAACTTCGCGTACATCTGCACCGGCACCTGGTCGCTGGCCGGGCTGGAGCTGGAGGCGCCCGTGCTGACGGAGGAGAGCCGGCGGGCGAACTTCACGAACGAGCTGGGCGTCGACGGCACGGTCCGCTACCTGCGCAACATCATGGGCCTGTGGCTGCTGCAGGAGTCGCTGCGGGCGTGGGGGAACCCGGAGCTGGAGCCGCTGCTGCGGGAGGCGGCGACGGTGCGTACGGGGTCCGGTCCCGGGCCTGTGGTGGACGCCTCGGGCCCGGCGTTCCTGGCGCCGGGGCGGATGCCGGAGCGGATCGCCGAGGCGTGCCGGGCAGCCGGCCTGCCCGCGCCGCGCACCCGCGCCGAGACGGTGCGCTGTGTGCTGGACTCGCTGGCGCTGGCGCACCGGCGCGCGATCGGCGAGGCACGGCGGCTCGCCGGGCGCGAGGTGGATGTCGTGCACATGGTGGGCGGGGGCGTGCGCAACGCGCTGCTGTGCCAGCTGACCGCTGACGCGTGCGGACTGCCGGTGGTGGCGGGCCCGGCGGAGGCGGCGGCGCTCGGCAACGTGCTGGTGCAGGCGCGTGCGGCGGGGCTGCGCGCGGACCGCCGCCGGATGCGGGAGCTGCTGGCCGGTACCCAGCCGCTCGCCTCGTACGAGCCGAGCGGTGACGGCCGGGCCTGGGCCCGGGCGGCGGCCCGTATCAGCGCCTGACCGCCCTGGCGCTCCCCGGCACCGGCCTCAGCGCAACCGCCGTGCAGCGGAGGCCACTTGTCAGTTCACCCGGGCTGGTGCCGCGCTCTACGGTGACCTCCTCCATCGCCCTGAAGGCGCTGCCCGGGTTCTTCGGCGTCCCCCCGGCCTACTTCTTCGACGACGCGGCGGCGGAGCGCATCGACGCCGAACTCGCGCTGCCCAGCGCGCTGCGGGACGCGGGGCTCATCACGAGCAACCGCCATGGCCAGCACACGCTGCACGCGGTCACCTCGCTGGGCACCGCGCTGCTGGACAACCAGGGCTCGCTGCACCGCTGACCCCCGGCCCGGTCCCCCGGTCCGGTCCCCCGTCCGGCGGACGGCGGGCCCGCCGGGTCAGCGCGAGGTCAGCGTCGCGGTCAGGGTCCGCCCGTACACCCGGCGGGTCTCGACACTCAGCAGGGTGCCGCCCGCGGCCGCGCGGACCCGCACGCCCGGGTCGGCGTCGACCACCCTCAGCCGCCGCCCGCGCAGCAGCACGGTCACCCGGTTCCGCAGCATCGTCGGGTCGGCGGCGCCCACCTCGACGCGGTCGCCGTCCTTGCGCACGAGTACGCACGCGGGCCCGTCCACGTGGATCCCGGCGACCCGGTGGCGGCCCCGCCCGAAGGTGTTGACGCCGGTCAGGCCCAGCCCGGAGTGGCGTACGGCCTGGAGGCGGGGGGTGTTGGCCAGCACGGAGAGGGCGCCGCGCTTCCCGTACGCCCGCAGCGCGGCCTCGCTCGCGTGCGGGACCAGCGCGTAGGCGAGGGACAGCGGACGGGCGGCGGGGCGCTGCCGGAAGGCGGCCGAGAACACCTGGCGGGTGACCGGGGTGTCGGGGTTCGCCGTCCGGACGGTGCGCAGGCTGCGGGTGACGGTGTCGAGCCCGACCGTCACCGGCGGCGCGTCGCCGAGGAAGGCGTACCCGACGGCGGTGTTCCCCGTGGTGTCGGCGTAGCGCAGCCAGGAGAGGCGGGCCGTGCCGGTGCCCCGCCAGCGCTGCCCGCCGCGGCGCTCGCCGGTCAGCGCGAGCTCGTGGTCCGGCGCGGCGGTGCGGGCGTCCACCGTGGTGGTGACCGCGCGCCCCGCGCCGTCGCCGACGTCCGCAGCGAGCACCACGATCTCGTCGTCCAGCAGGAACCAGGACTTGGTGGCGGTGGCGTTGCGGTGGACGGCGAAGTCGTCGGGGAGCCGGTCGCGGTGGGCGTAGGGCACGTCGTCGGACTGCACCAGGGCGGCCGAGCCCAGGGCGCCCAGGACGGCGCCGCCGGAGTGCGGACGGGTGCCGCGCGGGAAGTAGACGTAGGTGTTCTGGGACTGGGAGGACGCGGTGAAGTGCAGCGGGTGGTCCGGGTTGTCGTAGTACGGCTTGCCGTACAGCTCGGGCACGGTGCGGCGGCGCTCCACGGGGGCCGTGACCCCGGCCAGGCCGTAGGGGGACACGGTGGCGTAGTAGCCCGCGCCGTACGCCTCGGACTGGTCCTGCCCGGACAGATAGAGGTAGTGGGCGCCGTCGCCCTGGAACCAGGGCATCAGGTTCTCGCCGTTCATGTACTCGTACTTGCTGATCCGCTCCGAGCTGCGGGCGAGGACGAAGGCGAAGCCGGGGCGCCGGTGCACCGTGCGGTCCATCGCGTTGAAGGCGGTGCTGCGCGCGGGCGGGTTGAGGTCGGCGGCCGGGACGTCCGGGTCCGCGAGGAGGTCGGCGTAGCGGACGATGGTCAGCGGCGAGGCGAAGCGGGCGGGGTCGGGCTTGGCGGCCGAGGACGCGTGCAGGTGCTTGACGTAGCCGCGCAGCGCCGCCGCGCGCTCCCCCGACGCGTGTCCCGCCAGGTCGGTGACGGCCTCGGCGACGGTGGCGGTGTCCGCGTAGCCGCCCGCCGTGCGGGAGGCCGCGCGGCCCTTGACCGGCTCCGTCATCCAGCCCTCGAAGATCAGCGGCGCGAAGCCGTCGGCGACCCAGCGGTGGACGGTCGGCACCAGCGCGTCCGGGTTCGCGTAGCCGGTGCCGTCGAGGTAGGCGAGGGTCTGCACGACGCGGGTGAGCAGGCCCCTGCCGTAGGAGCCGGTGTAGGCGACGGAGTGGTGCTGGATGAAGGAGCCGTCGGCGTAGTAGCCGTCGGTGACGCCGTGCCTCAGGTCGTAGGGGTCGATGGTGGCGTAGACGGTGAGCTGGTCCTCCAGGGCCTTGCGGATCCGTGCCTCGCCGGCCGCTCCGCCGAGCAGGGCGCCCTGGAGGAGGCGGTTGGTGGTGATGTCGGCGAGGTTGGCGCCGGTGTGGAAGCGGGAGTCGAGGTCGACGTCGCCGTCCTTGCCGTTGCGCAGATAGGCGTCCATGGAGGCGACATAGGTCCGGGTCAGCGCGGGCCGCTGGTCGGCGGCCGGGCGCGCCAGGAGGGCGAGGGCCGCGGTGGCGCTGGTGGAGATGCCGATCTCCCAGTGGTGCCAGTTGCCGTAGTAGCCGGACGACTGGTCGCCGTACCAGCGCTCGTGGAGCAGCGCGAGGCCGTCGAGGACGCGCCGCTGGACGCCCGCGTCCCCGGCCAGCTCGCCGCCCGGGGTGCGGGTGGCGAGCGCGATCTCGTACAGCTGCCGGAAGGTGGTGTTGAGGTTTCCGTCGCTGGTGCCGAGCGGGAGCCCGGCGAACATCTCGCCGTCCCCTGCGTCGTCCAGCGCCTCCAGGTGGGCGCGGGCGGCCCTGGCCACGGCCGCCAGCCGGGCTGCGGTCTCGGGGCGCGCGTTGGACGCGCGGGTCCCGGCGCGGGCGGCGACGGCGTTGCCCAGCAGCCGCTCCGGGTCGGTGGCGCCCGGCGCCGCCGGGGCCGCCGGGGCCGCCGCCGTGCCCGCGGCGTGGGCGGGTGCCCACGGGAGCACGGCGGCGAGCCCCGTCGCGGACAGGAGGGACAGCACGTGTCTCCGCGTCATCTCCATGGCTCTGCGCCTCCCTGCGATACGTGTGGGGGCAGAGTGGCACGGAGAGCGCGGGAGGGACAGATGCCGGGCGCCGCGCGCTCCCCCACCGTTCTTCTGCCGCACATGTGAGCGACTAGGCAGCGCTGACCGGCCTCGGAGCGCTAGGGTCTGCGCCAGGTGTGGGAGCAAGGGGCTCCCAATCGTTGAGTTGCAGGGGTGAACATGGTTGCTGGTCGAGTGATCCGCTTCGACGGTGCGCGCGGTTACGGGTTCATCGCGCCCGACCACGGCGGGGAAGACGTCTTTCTGCACGCGAACGACCTGATGATGCCGGAGTCCCTGGTGCACTCGGGCGTGGCGGTCGAGTTCGAACTGGAGGACGGCGACCGAGGGCTGAAGGCGTCCTCCGTCCGGCTGCTGGAGGGCGCGAAGGCGCCGGCGGCTCCCTACGTGCCCTCCGGCGTCCCCCGCTCCGAGCGGGACGAGGACGATCCCATGTGCGACGTCCTCAGTGTGTCCGACTACACCAGGTCGGTCACCGAGCTGCTGCTCACGGCCGCGCCGGAGCTGACGGGCCAGCAGATCCTCGACATCCGGCGCGAGCTGGTGCGGTTCGGGAAGGGCCACGGCTGGGCCGAGGACTGAGCGATACGGGCCCACCCCGGGAGGGGCGGGGCTGTGCTCACAGCGGCTTCGCCGCGGGACTCACAGCGGCTTCGCCGCGGGGCTCATAGCGGCTTCGCCGCGGGGCGCGCCCGACCGGAGCGAGCCCGCAGTCTGCGACGGACAGCAAGGGGCAGCCCCTGCTCAGCAAGCGCCGGATACGGCCACTGAGCAGGGGCTGCCCCTTGCTGTTCGCGGCAGGCCGCGGGTACGTCTCCCCTGCGCGCGCAGTTCCCCGCGCCCCTTACGGGGCTTGGTCTGTCTCCGGGGCGCTCGGAGACTCGCGCATCGCCTTGGTCTCGCTCTTGAGGATCCGCAGGGACCGGCCCAGCGAGCGCGCCGTGTCCGGCAGCCTCTTCGAGCCGAAGACCAGCAGCACGACCAGGGCGACGATCAGCAGATGCCACGGCTCCAGCCCGTTGCGCAGAAACACGGTTCCGTCCTCTCTCCGGTACTCTCTTAAACACTTGCTACATTGCGCAACCATACAACCGGACCAGGACGGACGAGAGGGCGCGCATGCCAGACAGCCGAGCCGCCGCGCGGGGCCGCCGCACACGGCACAGGGCACGCAAGGGACGCAAGGCGCGCATCGCCGGTCTGATCACGCTCGCCGTCATGGTGCTGGTCAGCGCCGCGGTCGGATGGGGCTACTTCCAGCTGAACCGGAACATCACCACGTTCAGCACGGACGGGCTGAGCCGGCACCGCCCGAAGCAGCCGGGGGCAGGGCAGAATGTGCTGGTCATCGGCTCGGACGCACGGACCGGGGGCAACGAGAAGCTGGGCGGCGGCGACAAGGACGACATCGGGCGCTCGGACACCGCCTTCCTGCTGCACATCTACGGCGACGACAAGCACGCCGTCGCCGTGTCCATCCCCCGCGACACGCTGGTCGACATACCGCCCTGCAGAAAGCCGGACGGCACCTGGACGCAGGAGCAGCCGGACACCATGTTCAACGCCGCCTTCTCCGTCGGGCAGAGCAAGACGGGGAACCCGGCCTGCACCCAGAACACCGTGGAGAAGCTCACCGGTCTGCGCGTCGACCACACCGTGGTGATCGACTTCGAGGGGTTCGCGTCGATGACCAAGGCCGTGGGCGGGGTGCCCGTCTGCGTCCCGAAGGACGTCTACCAGGGCGACCTCAACCCGCATCGCGACGCGCGGGGCAAGCGGCTCTTCCGGAAGGGCGAGCAGACCGTCTCCGGGCAGCGGGCCCTGGACTACGTCCGCATCCGGCACGGCATCGGGGACGGCTCGGACATCGGCCGGATCAAGCGCCAGCAGGCGTTCGTCGGATCGCTGATCAAGAAGGTGAAGGGCGAGGGCCTCAACCCCACCACCCTGCTGCCGCTGGCCGACGCGGCCACCAAGTCCATGACCGTCGACGAGGGGCTGGGCACCCCGAAGAAGATGATGGACTTCGCGATGTCCCTCAAAAGCGTCGACCTGGACAACACCCGGTTCCGCACGGTCCCCTGGCGCTACGACGGCAACCGCGTCGCCGTCGTCCAGCCGGACGCCGACGAGCTGTTCGCCGACCTGCGGGCCGACCGCGTCCCCGGCAAGCAGAAGCCCGTCACCGGCAAGGGCGTCCAGGTCACCGTCTACAACGGCACCCTCACCCCCGGGCTGGCCGCCTCGGCCGCCGACGAGCTGCGGTCCCACGACTACACGGTCGCCGCCAGGGCCAACGCCCCCGAGCAGGACCACGCCACCACCGTCGTCACCTACGGCCCCGGCGAGCAGGCGCGGGCCGAGACGCTGGCCCGGCTCTTCCCCGGCGCCACGACCGAGTCGACCTCCGGCAGCGGTCTGAGCGTCACCCTCGGGGCCGACTACAAGCCGGACGGGGCGAAGAAGTCCGATGGCGGGGGCGGGGGGTCGGCGCAGTCCAAGAAGCAGCACAAGCAGCAGGAGGGGCGCTCCGCCGCCGACAACCCGTGCAGCGACCTGTCCTACGGCTGACGCGACCGGTTCCGGACGAGAGGCCCTAGGCGGTGTCTTCAATTGATCTTGGATGGTGGATCATGGTCGGGTGATACGTCGCCATGAACTGTCTGATGCGGAGTGGGAGTTCGTTCGGCCGCTGCTGCCCGCCTCCTTGCGGGGGCGC
>NZ_JAAKZZ010000295.1 GCF_011045075.1 Streptomyces boncukensis | reverse complement strand
GGGGGAGGGGGTGCCGGTGTCGGGCGAGGTCGAGCGGAGCAGCTGCGCGTGCCGTGCCACCGCGTCCCGCAGCGGGCGCAGTTTCCCGGCCAGCGCCGCGTGCGCGGCGACCGTTCCGTCGTAGCGCGCGAGCAGCGCCTCGCTCTCCCGTGCGGCCCGCAGCCGGGTGCGGCGTACGGCGGCCTTGCGCGCCTCGTCGGCGGAGTCCCCGTCGCCGGAGGTGCAGCCGGCGGTGAGGCCGAGCCCGCCCAGGCCCGCCGTGCCCAGCGCCCCGGCCAGCAGGGTGCGCCTGCGCGGGCCCGGCGCGTGCCGGTTCGGCGTGAGGGGCATGGTGCACTCCCTGGCTGTGGGCCTGGCTGGCCTCGCTGGCCTTGCTGTGGGCATCGTCCGGCGTTCGGCTGGGCGCCGCGCAGCGGTGATCACCGCCACGTGAGAGTACCGGTGTCCGGTTCCGGTGTTCCCATGACCACCCCGCCGCGCCCCATGCGTACCCGGACGTCCCACACCTCCCGGCTTCCCCCGCCGGGTCGGCGCAGTCCCCGACAGGCGCTAGGCTTGGGCGGCGACACGCCCCTGTCACAGGCCCCCTACAACAGCACACGCGGCCGAGGAGTCACCCGGATGAGCACCACCCAGAGCGAGAGGCTGCGCGGACTGCTGGAACCGCTCGTCTGCAAGAGGGGGTTCGATCTCGAAGAGATCGAGGTGACCCCGGCGGGAAAGCGGCGCGTGCTGCGCGTCGTCGTGGACGCCGACGACGGAGTCCAGCTCGATGCCTGCGCCGAGCTGAGCCGGGAGCTGTCCGGAGTGCTGGACGAGACGGACGCCATGGGCGGCTCCCCGTATGTGCTGGAGGTCACCTCCCCGGGTGCCGACCGCCCGCTGACCGAGCAGCGGCACTACCGCCGCGCCGTCGGGCGGCTGATCAGGGCCCAGCTCACCGAGGAGGCCGGTGGCGGCGAGCTCACGGCCCGGATCACCGGGGTGGACGACGCGGGCGTGGACCTGGAGGTCCCCGGGGTGAAGGGCCGCAGGCCCACCGCGCGCCGCCTTCCCTTCGACGGGATCGCGAAGGCGCGCGTCGAGATCGAGTTCAACCGCAAGGCCGCTGAGCAGGTGCAGCGCAAGTCCGCGGCCGCCCACGACGAGAGCAAGGAGGAGGCGTAGCCGTGGACATCGACATGAGTGCCCTGCGCGGGCTGGTGAGGGAGAAGGAGATCTCCCTCGATCTGCTGGTCGAGGCGATCGAGTCGGCCCTCCTCATCGCGTACCACCGCACCGAGGGCAGCAGGCGGGACGCGCGGGTCGAGCTGAACCAGAAGACCGGGCATGTCACGGTCTGGGCCAAGGAGAGCCCGGACGACCTCGAAGAGGGCGCCGAGCCCCGCGAGTTCGACGACACGCCCAGCGGGTTCGGCCGGATCGCCGCCACGACCGCCAAGCAGGTCATCCTGCAGCGGCTGCGGGACGCCGAGGAGGAGGTCACCTTCGGCGAGTACGCGGGCCGGGAGGGGGATGTCGTCGCGGGCGTGGTCCAGCAGGGCAAGGACCCCAAGAGCGTGCTCGTGGACATCGGCAAGCTGGAGGCCATCCTGCCCCCGCAGGAGCAGGTGCCCGGTGAGGACTACGGCCATGGCACCCGCCTGCGTACCTATGTGGTCCGGGTGGTCAAGGGGGTACGCGGCCCGTCCGTGACCCTCTCGCGCACCCACCCGAACCTCGTCAAGAAGCTCTTCGAGCTGGAGGTCCCGGAGATCGCGGACGGCTCGGTGGAGATCGCCGCCATCGCGCGCGAGGCCGGGCACCGTACGAAGATCGCCGTACGCTCGGCCCGCTCCGGGCTGAACGCCAAGGGCGCCTGCATCGGGCCGATGGGCGGCCGGGTGCGGAACGTGATGGCCGAGCTGCACGGCGAGAAGATCGACATCGTGGACTGGTCCGAGGACCCGGCGGAGCTGGTCGCCAACGCGCTGTCCCCGGCCCGGGTGAGCCAGGTGGAGATCATCGACCTGGCCGGGCGCTCGGCCCGGGTCACGGTGCCCGACTACCAGCTGTCGCTCGCCATCGGCAAGGAGGGGCAGAACGCCCGGCTCGCCGCCCGGCTGACCGGCTGGCGCATCGACATCCGGCCGGACACGGCGGATGGCGGCGCCGGCCCCGGTCCCGGCGCCGACTCCGGACAGGCTCCCGACTCCGGACAGGCTCCCGACCGCGCGGCGGAACAGGGCTGAGGCGGAGGGTCGGCACCGGAGGGCCGGAGCGGGGCCGCACACCGCCCGCGCTGGAACCCGCGCGGTGCGGGATCAGGGCTCGGAAGAGTAACGACGCCCTCACCCCCCAAGGGGTTCGGGGCTTCGGGGAGGTAGACTTTACAAGTGTCTGGCCGGACGCGTATCCGGGCATGCCCTGAGCGCACCTGCGTGGGCTGCCGGGAGCGCTCGGACAAACGCGGTCTGTTGCGTGTGGTGCTGATCGGGGGAAGCTGTATCCCCGATCTTCGCGGTACGCTGCCTGGTCGGGGTGCGTATCTGCATCCCACTCGGTCCTGCCTGGAGCAGGCCGTCCGCCGTCGGGCGTTCAACAGGGCCTTCCGGGGCCCTGGGCCGTTCGACATCGCGGAGCTGCGCGGACACGTGGCACAGACCGAGCAGGAAACACCGTAAGACAGCCCGCACGGCCCCCGTGCGGGAGAGGTACCTCGCGAGTTGGAAGTAGGTCGAGATTGCGATGAGCACTCGATGAGTACGCGATGAGTACGCCCATGCATCAGTAGCGAAGGTCCGGCGGACGATCCCCCGGGCCGTAAGGAGCGAAGTGGCTAAGGTCCGGGTATACGAGCTCGCCAAGGAGCTTGGAGTCGAGAGCAAGGTCGTCATGGCCAAGCTCCAGGAACTTGGGGAATTCGTCCGTTCGGCGTCCTCGACGATCGAGGCGCCGGTAGTCCGCAAACTCACCGACGCGTTCGACGCGGGCGGCGCCAACGGCGCAAAGAAGTCCGCAGCGAAGCCGGCGGCACCGAAGAAGTCCGCCGCCCAGCCCGCCGCGCCCAAGCCGGGCGCCGGCGCGGCCCCCAAGCCGGGCGCCCCGAAGCCGGGTCCGGCTCCCAAGCCGGCCCCCGAGGCTCCGGCGGCACCCGCCTCCGACGCCGACCAGTCCGGCGGCGCCGCCTCTCCGGCGGCCCCGACAGCCCCGGAGGCCCCGGCGGCCCCGGCCGCTCCGGAGTCCCAGGCGCCCAAGCAGGGCGGGCCGAAGCCGGGTCCGGCCCCGAAGCCGGGTCCGGCGCAGCCCGCCGCGCCCGCGAAGCCCGAGTTCACCGCGCCCCCGTCCGGCGGCGGCGCGCCGAAGCCCGGTGCTCCGAAGCCGGGCCAGGCGCCGAAGCCGGGCCAGGGCCCCAAGCCGGGGCAGGGGCAGGGCCAGGGCGGCCGTTCCCAGGGCGGCCAGGGGTCCAAGCCGGGCCAGCAGGGCCAGGGCGGCCCGAAGCAGGGCGGGCGGTCCTCGGGCCCGCGTCCGGGCAACAATCCCTTCACCTCCGGCGGCTCCACCGGTATGGCGCGCCCGCAGGCGCCCCGTCCCGGCGGTGCCCCCAAGCCCGGCCAGGCGCCGAAGCCCGGCGCCCCGAAGCCGGGCCCGGCCCAGGGCGGCGGCGCGCAGGGCGGCGGCCCGCGGCCGCAGGCCCCGGGCGGCGGCCGGGCCACACCCGGCAACATGCCGCGTCCGCAGGCCCCGCAGGGCGGCGGCCCGCGCCCCGGTGGCGGTGGCGGTGGCGGCGGCAACCGTCCGAACCCGGGCATGATGCCGCAGCGCCCGGCAGCGGGCCCGCGGCCCGGCGGTGGCGGCCCCGGCCGGGGCGGCCCCGGCGGTGGCGGCGGCGGCCGTCCGGGCGGCGGCGGCCGTCCCGGCGGTGGCGGCGGCTTCGGCGGCCGTCCGGGCGGCGGTCCCGGCGGCGGGCGTCCCGGTGGCGGTGGCGGCGGCTTCGCCGGCCGTCCCGGCGGCGGTGGCGGCGGCGGCCGTCCCGGCTTCGCCGGGCGCCCCGGCGGCCCCGGTGGCCGCGGCGGCACGCAGGGCGCGTTCGGCCGCCCCGGCGGTCCGGCGCGGCGCGGGCGCAAGTCGAAGCGGCAGCGCCGCCAGGAGTACGAGCAGATGCAGGCGCCGTCGGTCGGCGGCGTGATGCTTCCGCGCGGCAAGGGCGAGACCGTCCGGCTGTCGCGCGGCGCCTCCCTGACGGACTTCGCGGAGAAGATCAACGCCAACCCGGCGTCGCTGGTCCAGGTGATGTTCAACCTGGGCGAGATGGTCACCGCGACCCAGTCCGTCTCCGACGAGACGCTGCACCTCCTCGGTGACGAGATGAACTACACCGTTCAGATCGTCAGCCCGGAGGAGGAGGACCGGGAGCTCCTGGAGTCCTTCGACATCGAGTTCGGCGAGGACGAGGGCGGCGAGACGGCGCTGATGCCGCGGCCGCCGGTGGTGACCGTCATGGGTCACGTCGACCACGGCAAGACGCGCCTGCTGGACGCGATCCGCAAGACCAACGTCATCGAGGGCGAGGCCGGCGGCATCACCCAGCACATCGGCGCGTACCAGGCGTCGACCGAGGTGAACGGCGAAGAGCGCAAGATCACCTTCATCGACACCCCCGGTCACGAGGCGTTCACCGCCATGCGTGCGCGCGGTGCCAAGTCGACGGACATCGCGATCCTGGTGGTCGCGGCGAACGACGGCGTGATGCCGCAGACCGTCGAGGCGCTGAACCACGCCAAGGCGGCCGAGGTCCCGATCGTCGTCGCGGTCAACAAGATCGACGTCGAGGGTGCCGACCCGACCAAGGTGCGCGGCCAGCTCACCGAGTACGGCCTGATCGCCGAGGAGTACGGCGGCGACACCATGTTCGTCGACATCTCGGCGCGCGAGGGCGTCAACATCGAGGGCGTGCTGGAGGCCGTGGTCCTCACCGCGGACGCCACGCTCGACCTGCGGGCCAACCCCGACCAGGACGCGCAGGGCCTCGCGATCGAGGCGCACCTGGACCGCGGCCGCGGCGCCGTGGCGACCGTCCTGGTCCAGCGCGGCACGCTCAAGGTCGGCGAGACCATGGTCGTGGGCGACGCCTACGGCCGGGTCCGCGCGATGCTCGACGACAAGGGGGAGAGCATCAAGGAGGCGGGTCCCTCGACCCCCGTCCTGGTGCTCGGCCTCACCAACGTCCCGGGCGCGGGCGACAACTTCCTGGTGGTCGACGAGGACCGTACGGCCCGGCAGATCGCCGAGAAGCGCGCGGCCCGCGAGCGCAACGCCGCGTTCGCCAAGCGCACCCGCCGGGTCTCGCTGGAGGACCTGGACAAGGTGCTCAAGGCGGGCGAGGTGCAGCAGCTCAACCTCATCATCAAGGGCGACGCGTCCGGTTCGGTCGAGGCCCTGGAGTCCTCGCTGCTCCAGCTCGACGTCGGCGAGGAGGTCGACCTGCGCATCCTGCACCGGGGCGTGGGCGCGGTCACCGAGACCGACATCGACCTGGCGACCGGCTCCGACGCGATCGTCATCGGCTTCAACGTCCGCGCCGAGGGGCGCGCGACGCAGATGGCCGAGCGCGAGGGCGTCGACGTCCGCTACTACTCGGTCATCTACCAGGTGATCGAGGAGATCGAGGCGGCGCTGAAGGGCATGCTCAAGCCGGAGTACGAGGAGGTGGAGCTCGGCACCGCCGAGATCCGCGAGATCTTCCGCTCCTCCAAGCTGGGCAACATCGCCGGTGTCCTGATCCGCTCCGGCGAGGTGCGGCGGAACACCAAGGCCCGCGTCGTGCGCGACGGCAAGGTCGTGGCGGAGAACCTCAACATCGAGGGCCTGCGCCGCTTCAAGGACGATGTCACCGAGATCCGCGAGGGCTTCGAGGGCGGTATCAACCTCGGCTCCTTCAACGACATCAAGATCGATGACGTCATCGCGACGTACGAGATGCGGGAGAAGCCGCGCGGCTGATCCGCCCCTCGTGAGCCGGGGCCGGTCGGCGGAGGATATTTCCGTCGATCGGCCCCGGCCGTTGCGTGTACGGTTCCCCTGACCGGTACATCTCACGCCCCCCGGGTGGCCATACCCGCACCATATGTACGTAGGGACGCTGTCCTTCGACCTCCTCCTCGGCGACGTGCGGTCGCTCAAGGAGAAGCGCTCCGTCGTCCGCCCGATCGTCGCCGAGCTGCACCGCACGTACGCGGTGAGCGTGGCGGAGACCGGCGATCAGGACCTCTACCGCAGGGCCCGGATCGGTCTGGCGGCGGTCTCGGGGGACACGGGGCACCTCACCGGAGTGCTGGACCGCTGCGAGCGCCTTGTCGCCGCGCGGCCAGAGGTGGAACTGCTGTCCGTACGGCGGCGGATCCACTCAGATGACGACGAGTAAGCGCGACAGCGCGCATCAGCAAGGAGACGGACCAGTGGCCGACAACGCTCGGGCGAAGAAGCTGGCGGACCTCATCCGCGAGGTGGTCGCCACGATGCTGCACCGGGGCATCAAGGACCCGCGGCTCGGCACCCACGTGACCGTCACGGACACCCGGGTCACCGGCGATCTGCGCGAGGCGACGGTCTTCTACACGGTCTACGGCGACGACGAGGACCGCAAGGCCGCCGCCGCCGGCCTGGAGAGCGCCAAGGGCGTGCTCCGCTCGGCCGTCGGTGCCGCGGCGGCCGTCAAGCACACCCCCAGCCTGACCTTCGTGGCGGACGCGCTGCCGGAGAACGCCAAGACCATCGACGAGGCGCTGGCCCGCGCCCGCGCGGCCGACGAGGAGGTCCGCAAGGCGTCCTCCGGCGCCTCCTACGCCGGGGAGGCCGACCCGTACCGCAAGCCGGGGGAGTCCGACGACGCCGGGGACGCCGGAGACGCCGGAGACGCCGAAGGCGAGGACGGCTGAGCCCGTGGCACGGAAGAAGGACGACGCCCCCGGCGGGCTCGTCGTCGTCGACAAGCCCGCCGGGTTCACCTCGCACGACGTCGTCGCCAAGCTGCGCGGGATGGCGCGGACCCGGCGCGTGGGGCACGCGGGGACGCTGGACCCGATGGCCACGGGCGTCCTGGTCATCGGCACCGGGAAGGCCACCCGGCTGCTCGGCCACTTGGCGCTGACCGAGAAGGAGTACGTGGCCACCGTCCGGCTCGGCCAGGACACCGTCACGGACGACGCCGAGGGCGGGACCACGGCCTCGCACGGCGCCCGGGACCTGCCCCGCGAGGCGGTGGACGCGGCCGTCGCCGGGCTCACCGGGGACCTGATGCAGATCCCCTCGAAGGTGAGCGCGGTCAAGGTGGACGGCAAGCGGGCGTACGCGCGGGTCCGGGAGGGCGAGGAGGTCGAGCTGGCCGCCCGGCCGGTCACTGTCTCCTCCTTCGCGGTGCACGAGGTGCGCGAGGAGACGGCGGACGACGGCACACCCGTGACCGACCTGCTGGTCTCGGTGGCCTGCTCCTCGGGTACGTACGTACGGGCGCTGGCCCGGGACCTCGGGGCCGGGCTGGGCACCGGCGGCCATCTGACGGCGCTGCGGCGCACCCGGGTGGGCCCGTACCGGCTGGACGGGGCGCACACCCTGGAGGAGCTGCAGCAGAGTGTGGACCGGGAGGAGCCGCTGCCGCTGCTCCCGCTGGGCGAGGCCGCAGCCGCGGCGTTCCCGCGCTGGGACGTCGACGAGGAGCAGGCCCGGCTGATCGGCAACGGCGCGCAGCTGCGGATGCCCGCTGAGCGGCCCGGCGGCCCGGTGGCGGTCTTCGGTCCCGGAGACCGCTTCGTGGCGCTGGTGGAGCAGCGGCAGGGGCGGGCCAGGAGCCTCGCCGTCTTCGCGTAGGGCCCGGCTTCCCTGCGGAGCGTGCCGGGACGGGGCTGCCCCCTGCGGTTGCCGCGGGGCACGGGGTACGGGGTACGGGCCGGATGACCACCGTGGGGCGGGCGCTGGCCCTGGTCAGCGCCCGCCCCACGATCCCCCTCCTGGGTCCCCCATGTCTCTATATCCATTCAGAGACTCGCATTCACCCCAATGGGCAGGCGCTCGGAGTGAATCATGGGCGCGGACGGGGGCGCGTTCGGCCCGTGGCCTGTGCCGCTGATCACCACCGCTCTACGGTCGGGAGTGCGGGGCGTGCCAGCGGGGAGGTTCGGCGATGTCGGCGGAGCGTGGTCAGCCCGCGCTGGTGCGGATCTGCGACCTGGCCGGGCGGGCGCGGGGATCCGGCTTCCCGGCCGACGGCCTCGGCACTGTGATCACCAGCCACGAGGCGGTGGACGGACTGACCCGCGCCGTCGTCCACGCCCCCGGCGACCGCACGTTCCTGGCGGAGCACGGCGACATCACCCCGCTCCCGGAGTGGGACCTGGCACTGATCCGCACCACGGGGCTCGGACTGGCCCCCCTGGTCATCGGGGCCGAGCGGCCCTGCGACACGGGGACGCGGGTGGTCTTCGACGCCGACGGCAGGCTGGAGGCCGCGCTCACCGGCACGGTCGCCGCCACCTACACCTCCACCGAGCGCTACCACCCGCTGGAGCAGGTGCTGGAGCTGGCCCTGCCGGAGGCCACCTGCGTCCAGCTGCGGCTGAGCAGGCGCGCGTCCGGCGCCCCCGTGCGGGACGCCACCACCGGCGCTGTCCTGGGCGTACTCGGTACCGCGCTGCACGCCCCGGGCCGCACCGCCTGCTTCGCCGTGCCGCTCTACGCCGCCGGGGTGCTGGCGCCCGCCGGGCCGCTGGGCGTGCTGCTGCGCCGGAACGGCGCCACCGTCCCCGGTTTCGGCCCCGATCTCAATCTCGCGGGCACGCTGCAGCTGACCGCGACCTCGGTGGGCCCCGCCGTCGAACGCTGCGCGCACGCGGTGGCCCGGCCGGAGATCGCGGAGGAGTTCGCGGCGTTCACGGAGAGCGGTGCCACGGTGGTCGGACTGGTGGGCGACCCGGGCACGGGCCGTACGACCGAGCTGGCGGCCTTCGCGGCACGCCGGGCGCGCGGCGCGGCGCCGGAGCCCACCGTCTGGCTGCGCGGCGCCGATCTGCGGGCCGGGGACGGCAGCGTACGGGAGGCCGTGGCGCGGGCGCTCTCCGGTGCGGCCCGCATCATCCGGGCCTCCCGCGCGCCCGGCAGCGGGCCCCGCGCGGGCGAGCCCTGCGCCGCCAACCCGGATGTGGCCGCCCGGCTCGCCCGGGATGCCAAGCGCCCCTTCCTCGTCCTGCTCGACGCCCCGGAGGAGATGCCGCCCCAGCTGGCGCACGGACTGCGGCAGTGGACGGTGGGCACGTCGAGCTGGCTCCGCGCCTCGGGCGCCCGCATGGCCGTGGCCTGCCGCCCGGAGTACTGGGAGCAGGCCGGAGCCCTGTTCCCCCCGGACCTGCTCTACGCCCCCCGGAAGACCGGCACCC
>NZ_JAAKZZ010000294.1 GCF_011045075.1 Streptomyces boncukensis | reverse complement strand
GGGGCGTCGCGGGTGGTGCGGGTGGTGCGGTGCTGCACGGTCGTCCTCGTCTCCTCGGGTGCGGGGTGCCTGGTTGTACGGGTCATCCGAGCTTCTTCAGGAAGCGGGCCGCCACCGGCCCGGCGTCCGAGCCTCCGGAGCCGCCGTCCTCCAGCAGCACCGCCCAGGCGAGGTTGTCGCCGCCCTGGTAGCCGATCATCCAGGCGTGGGTGTTCGGCGGATTGTCGTCGCCGAACTCGGCGGTGCCGGTCTTGGCGTGCGGCGTGCCGGGCAGGCCCTTGAGTGCGTGGCCGGAGCCCGAGGTCACCACCGCGCGCATCATGCCGCGCAGGTCGCGCACCACGTTCCCGGCCGGCTTCCGGGGCGCCCGGTGCTTCTTGCGCACACTGTCCGGCACCAGCACCGGCTGCTGGAAGCTCCCGTTCTTGACGGTGGCGGCGAGGGACGCCATCACCAGCGGTGACGCCTGGACGCGGCCCTGCCCGATGGTGGCGGCGGCCTTGTCGTTGTCGCTGGTGTTGTCGGGGACGGCGCCGTCGTAGGTGGCGGCGCCCACGTCCCACTCGCCGCCGATGCCGAACGTCTGGGCCGTCTTCCGCAGGGCGGAGTCGCCGAGCCGGGAGCGGGCGCCGACGAAGAAGGTGTTGCAGGACTCGGCGAAGGACTCCTTGAACACCGTCCCCTTCGGCAGCGTGAACTGGTCCTGGTTCTCGAACCGCTGGCCGTTGACCCGGGCGAACTTCGGGCAGGGGGCGGGGTCGGACGGGCTCAGGCCCGTGTCCAGCAGCGCCGCGGCGGTGACGACCTTGAAGGTGGAGCCCGGCGGATAGCGGCCCTGCAGCGCCCGGTTCATACCGCCGGGGCGGTTGGCGGCGGCGAGGATACGGCCGTTGCGCGGGTCGACGGCGACGAGCGCCGCGTTCTTCTTCACCCCGGACAGCGCCTCGGCGGCGGCCCGCTGCACACGCGGGTCGATCGTGGTGCGCACCGGGCGCCCCTTGGCGCGCCGTACGGCGGACAGCGCCTTGACGGCCTTGCCGGTGGTGCGGTCGGTGACGGCCACGGCCTTCCGCGGCCCCTTGCCGCCCGAGAGCCGCTTGTCGTAGCGGGCCTGGAGGCCGGAGGTGCCCTTGCCGCTCGCGCTGTCCACGGAGCCGACGAGCGAGGCGGCCTCCAGCTCGCCGCCGTCCTTGTCGAGGATCTTCGCCCGGGAACCGGTGGTGGTGAGCGCGAGGGTCTGTCCCGGGCGCAGCTTCGGGTGCACGGTCGGCGTCGTGAACTTCACGGTCCAGCCGTCGGACCGCTTCCGCATCCCCGCCTCGGAGTCCCAGCCGTAGCCGCCCACCCCGGGTATCCGCATCCGGACGGTGAAGCGGACGCGTACGTTCCGGTCGTCCTTCCGCTCACCGTCCCCGACGGTGGTCCGGGTCGAGGACGGCTTCAGGTTCGTCGTGACCGATTTCAGGAGCGACTCGGCCTCCTGCGGGGAGTCGGTGTACGAGGCGGCCTTTCGCGCGTCGCCCTGCTGCCAGCCGCGCAGGAACAGCTTGAGATGGTCCTGCGCGGCGGTGACCTGCGGGTCGGGCCCGTCGTCGGACGCGAGCAGCTGGTAGCCGCCCCAGCCGCCGCCGGCCAGTACGAGCAGGGCGGCCGCGATGCCGGCCGTCCGCCGCCTGTGCGAGCGCCGGGGGGTGAGCAGCGGGCGGGGGGCGTCTGCCGGCGGTTCCGGCGGTTCCGGGTGCGACACGGCGTCCTCCTCTGGTGGTGCGCGGTGCGTCGTCAGTGAAGCCCGCAGCCCGTCGGCATGTCGAATACACTCTCGGCGTCGCGGTGATTCGTTCTCCATATCCGTGCATGTCAGGGGGGACCTTGCTGACCGAACGGCATCTGGAAATCTTTGTCGCGCTGGCCGAGGAGGAGCACTTCGGCGCCGCGGCCCAGCGGGTGGGGATCACCCAGCCGCCGCTGTCGCAGGGGCTGCGGCGGCTGGAGGCGCTGCTCGGGGTACGGCTGTTCGACCGCAGCCGTGGGGTGACCCTCACCGACGAGGGGGCTCTGCTGCTGCCGCACGCCCGCCGCGCACTCGCCGCGCTCACCGGGCTGCGGGAGGCCGGGGCGCGCGAGCGGGCCGAGGGGCGCAGACTGCGGCTCGGCTTGGCGCCCGAGGTGCCGCCGCCGGTCGCGGGCGCGGTGGCGGCGGCGCCGGGCCGGGCGGGCGAGGGCGGCCGGATAGGGGTGGCGACCGCGCCGACCGCCACCCTGCTGTCCGAGCTCGCCGCGGGACGGCTCGACCTCGCCGTCGTCCGGCACCCCGCGGTGCTGCACGGGCTGGCCGCCGGCCGGGTGGTGCTCTTTCCGACCTGGCTCCTCTCGCCCGCCGAGCGGCACATCGCGCTGCACGGGAGCCCCCGGCTGCCCGTCGCGGTGCGCCCGCGCGAGGAGGCGCCCGCGGCGTACGACCTGTTCGTGGACACGCTGGCCAGCCGGGGCCGCCGGGTGGAGACCGTCGTCGTCTCCGACGAGCGCGCCGGGCTCGCCCTGGTGGCGGCGGGGCAGGCGGTGCTGGTCACGGCCGACGCCGCGCTGAGCGCCGACGGCGTCGAGCGCGCCCCTGCGACCGATCCGCCGCTGCCGCTGCGGCTGCGCGTGGTGTGGGACGCGCGGCGCCCCGACGCCGACGGCATCGCACGTACCGCCCAGACCCTGGTGGAAGCCCTCACCGGGCAGGCGGCCTCATGAGCGGGGCCCGGCGGGAGGGCGGCGTGCAGCGCGCGCTGCGGGAGATGTTCGCCGACGCGGGCGTGCGCGGCTGGCTGCACGTCGCCGAGCTGCACCGTCCCGAGGCGTGTGTGACCCTCGACCCCGCCGAGCCGGTCCCCGTGGGGTCCGTCTACAAGGTGCCGGTGATGGCCGCGTTCTGCCGCCTGGTGGACGCCGGCGCGCTCGACCCGCGCCGGCCGGTGACGCTGGGCCCAGCGGACCGGATGCCGGGACCGACCGGCATCTCCATCCTCCGCGACCCCGTGACCGTGTCGCTGCGCGACCTGGTGGCCCTCATGATGAGCGTCTCCGACAACACAGCGGCCGACGCGGTGCTCCAGCGGGTCGGCGGTCCGGCGGTCGACGCGGTGTGCCGGGACACGGGGATGCGGGACACCCACATCTTCGGCGGCGTCGCCACCACGCTGGCCCGGCTGGTGAAGGAGACGGGGGCCGAGTCGCTGGGCGCCGCGATGGAGCGGATGGCCGACAACGACGCCACGGTGCCCTCGGCCGTCTACGACCCCGTGTCCAAGGCGTCCGCCTCGCCCGCCGACATGGCCCGGCTGCTGCGGGCCATCTGGACGGGCACGGTGGCCTCGCCCGACAGCTGCGCCTTCATGCGCGAGGTCATGGGCCGGCAGCCGTGGCGGCACCGGCTCGCCGCCGGGTTCCCGTACGACGACGTGAAGGTGTCGGGCAAGACCGGGACGTTCGGCGCGATGCGCCACGAGGCCGGGGTCGTGGAGCTGGCCGACGGCAGCGCGTACACCGCCGTCGTGTTCACCCAGGCGGCGCGCGCCGACAGCGTCCTGCCGCGGGCCGACGCGGTGATCGGCGCCTCGGCCCGGCTGGCCGTGGAGGAACTGCGCGGCACAGCGGGGACCTGAGGGGGACCTGAGAGGGCGCCCCGAAGGGGCGCGGGGAACTGTGCGCCCGGCCGTAGAACAGCCGCACTCGGCGATGCGCGGTCAGGGGCAGCCTCTACGCCGCCGCTGCTCAGGGGCGCCCCTGTGGGTGCGTCGCAGACTGCGGGTATGCGGTGGTTGCGCGCGCAGTTCCCCGCCCCCTTCGGGGCCCTTGCGTTGCGCGCACCCCGCGGCGAAGCCGCAACCGGCGGCCGTACGGAACCTCTCAGCTCAGCTCCGAGAGGTGCGGGGGTTCCGCGCCGGGGCGGGAACAGGTGACGGCCGCGGCCCGCGCGGCGAACCCGAGCACGTCGCGCCACCCCTCCCCGCCGACGCCGTCCAGCGCCCCGCGCTCCAGCAGGCCCCGCTCGCCGAGCGCGTGCAGCAGCGCGGCGTTGACGGTGTCCCCGGCGCCGATGGTGTCCACGACCTCCACCCGCTCACCCGGCACGGAGTGCGCGCCCCGGTGCGTGAAGACCGTCAGCCCCTCCCCGCCCCGGGTCACGACGACGGCCTCCGGCCCGGCGGCGAGCCAGTCCCGCACCGCAGCGGGGACCCGGTCCGCGCCCTCGGCGAGCCACTCCGCGTCCTCCTCGCTGAGCTTCAGCAGCGAGACGTGCGGCAGCCAGCCGAGGAAGCGGGCGCGGTACGCGTCCGGCGCGGGGATGATGCCCGTCCGGATATTCGGGTCGAGGGCGATGAAGAGCCCCTCGGCCGCGCCCCTGCGCATGAGTTCCTCGTACGCGCTCGCGCCGGGCTCCAGCACCAGCGAGCAGGTGCCCAGCGAGAGGGCCCGGGTGTCCGCGGGGAGGTGGGCGGGGAGGCCGAAGAGGCGGTCCGCGGTGCCCTCGGCGTAGAAGGAGTAGGCGGCGGAGCCGTCCGGGCCGGGCGCGGCGACCGCCAGCGTGGTCGGCTCCGGCCCTCGCTGCACCAGGTCGGTGTCGACCTTCTCCGCCTCCAGCCGCTCCAGCAGCGAGGTGCCGAAGGCGTCCGTGGAGACCCGGGAGCAGAACGCCGCCGGGCTCCCGAGCCGGGCGAGCGCCAGCGCGGTGTTGTACGGGCCGCCGCCGCGTACGGGGCGCAGCGGGGACAGCGGGTCGCCCGCGCGCTGCGGCACGAGGTCGATCAGGGCTTCGCCAGCGACGACGATCACGGCAGACTGTTCCTTTCGCAGGTACCGCTCCGGAGCCGGCCCTCAGCCTCCACGCCCCGGGCGCGCCCCGCAAGGGGCGCAGCCCGCCGCGGCGTACCCGGTCAGCCCGTGCCGCTGCCGCTGCCGCCGTTGCTGCTGCCGCTGCCGGGGCCCCGGACCGTCAGCTCCTCGGACCGCTCCGCTGCCTTCTGCGGGTCGGTTACCCACAGCCGGTAGAAGTCGAAGGGGCACTCCGCCACGCCCGCGTCCCCCTCCCCGGCGTCCCGGACGCCGGAGTAGCCGCGGTGCAGCAGCTTGTAGAGGTGGTTCTGGGACTGGTCGTGGGCGCGTGCGTCGCGGATCGCGGACACGGACAGCTGGGCGTACTGGATGCCGTACTCCTCCTCGCCGGTCTCGCCCAGCGTGCGGCCGTCGAAGCCGATGACCGAGGAGTGCCCGAAGTAGGAGTACACGCCGTCGAACCCCGCGGCGTTGGCCACCGCCACATAGCAGTTGTTCGCCCACGCCATCGCGCGGGCCATCAGCACCTGCTGGTCCTTGGCCGGGTACATATAGCCCTGGCAGCGGACGATCAGCTCGGCGCCCTTCATCGCGCAGTCCCGCCAGATCTCCGGATAGTTGCCGTCGTCGCAGATGATCAGCGAGATCTGCATGCCCTTGGGGCCCTCGGTCACCAGCGTGGCGTCCCCCGGGTACCAGCCCTCGATCGGGCACCACGGGAGGATCTTGCGGTACTTCTGGACGATCTCGCCCGCGTCGTTGATCAGCACCAGCGTGTTGTACGGGGGCTTGTGCGGGTGGTCCTCGTGCCGCTCGCCGGTGAGCGAGAAGACGCCCCAGGTGCGTGCCCGGCGGCAGGCCCCGGCGAAGATCTCGGTCTCCTCGCCCGGGACGCGGGACGCCGTGGCCAGCATCTCGTCCGGGTCGTACATGATGCCGTGCGTCGAGTACTCCGGGAAGACGACGAGGTCCATGCCGGGCAGGCCGGTCTTCATGCCCTCCACCATCTCGGCGATCCGGTGGGCGTTCGCCCGCACCTCCTCCGTGGTGTGCAGGCGGGGCATCTTGTAGTTGACGACGGCGACGCCGACGGTGTCCGGGCTGGAGGAGATGTCACCGTGTCGCATCGCGGACTCCTTTTCTCGTGCGGCGGTCTGCTGACGAGCGTGGACCCGGAGGCGGGCGGCGACAATAGGTCTGCACCAGGTAACAGCCCCGCCGCGACACAAGTGCAGGTTGCACCTAGGGTGTTGGGTAGAGATCCACTGAGCGTAGGGGTTGGCGATGAGGGACACGGGATACACGCCCGAGGAGATCAACACCGGAGAGGCGCACTCCGCGCGCATCTACGACTACATTCTGCGCGGCAAGAGCCACTACGAGGTGGACCGGGCCGCGGGCGACGCCATGGTGGAGGTGTGGCCCGCGCTCCCCGTCCATATGCGGGCGAACCGGGCCTTCATGCACCGCGTGGGCCGCTTCCTGGCCCGCGAGAAGGGCATCCGGCAGTTCCTGGACATCGGTACCGGCCTGCCCACCAGCCCGAACCTCCACGAGGTGGTCCAGGAGGCCGCGCCCGACGCGCGTATCGTCTACGTGGACAACGACCCCATCGTGCTCACCTACGCGCAGGCGCTGCTGCACAGCACCCCGCAGGGCCGCACCACCTATATCGACGCCGACATGCGCGACCCCGACGCGGTCCTCGCCTCGCCCGCGTTCCAGGAGACGCTGAGCCTGGACGAGCCGGTCGCCCTGCTGGTCATCGGCATGCTGCACTTCATCCACCCGTCCGACGACGACCACGGGCTGGTGCGCAGGCTGCTGGATCCGCTGCCCGCGGGCAGCTACCTCGCCGCGACCATCGGCACGGCCGACTTCGCCCCGGAGGCGGTCGGGCAGGTGGCCGAGGAGTACGAGCGGTCCGGGATGCCGATGTGCCTGCGCACCCAGGCGGAGGCGGCCGCGTTCTTCGACGGCCTGGACCTGGTGGAGCCCGGGGTGGTGCAGGTGCACCACTGGCGGCCCGGCCCGGACGACGAGCGGGTGGACGACCGGGACATCGCGATGTACGGCGCCGTCGCACGCAAGGGCTGACGCGTCCCGGGGCCCTTCACGACCGGTCCGCGAACCGGGTGGTGGCGAACGCGGCCCGGTCGCGGGAGGTGGTCCCCTCGGTGATCCACCAGTGCGTGGGGTGCTCGCCGTACAGCCCGAACAGCGTCCCGGCCCCCCAGTGCAGGATCAGCTCGTCCTTGCCGTCGCCGTCGAAGTCGGCGGCTCCGGCGGGCCGGGCGTGCCGCCATTTCGCGGGCGTCTTGCGGCTGTTCGCGCGCGCCGGGCCCTCGCGCAGCACCTCGGTGCGCCGGTCGCCGTCCAGGAGGGTGGCCCCCTCGTAGGTGGCGACCAGGATGCCGTCGCGGCCGTCGCCGTCCGGGTCGGCGGCCGCGAAGCCGCCGGGGCCGTAGTCGCTGTCGCCCTTGCGCGCCGCCCGGGGGAGCCGGCGGGTGGCGGGCTCGCCGCCCTTGCCGGGGTAGACGGTGAGCGAGCCGCCGATGTCGGGGGACTCCGTCTCGTGGCCCGGCTCGTCGTTGCGGCTGCCGTCGTCGCCGATGGCCACATCGCGCCGCCCGTCGCCGTCGAAGTCGCCGAAGGCGTGGGCGTTTCCGCGCCGCAGCTCGGTGCCGGACGGCCCGGGGCCCGCTCCCCGGCGGGCCCTGAAGAGCAGGTTGCCGGACTGCTCGCCGTCGCTGACCAGGTGCACCAGCAGCGAGGTCGCGCGCGGCGCGCCGGACGGGTCGATGGCGTCCGCGTGGAGGGTGCCGTCCCGCCACGGCAGGCTGGTGTCGGTGCGGGCCGGCGCGCCCGCGCGGCTGAACGGTCCGTAGAGCAGCACGACGGACGAGTGGTTCTGCGCGAGTCCTGCCAGGTCGTGGTGGCCGTCGCCGTCGAAGTCGCCCCGCACCAGGGACTCCACGCCCAGCGCCCCGGTCCCGGCCGGCAGCCGCACCGGGGTCGCCTTCGCCGCGGTGCCGGTCCGCGGCCCGCGCGGGCCGCCCCAGGTGACGTACGGGACCCGGCGGGCCGTGGCGACGCGGCTGTCCTTCGCCTCCTCCCGCGCCACCGGGGTGACGACGTCGGCGAAGCCGTCGCCGTCCAGGTCGGCGGTGAGCGCGCGGTCGGCGGAGAAGTCGCCGGACTGCCCGGCCCGGCGCAGGCTCTCCGGCAGCCCGAGGCCGTCCCGGTCGTGGACGGTGCGGGTGACGGGGTCGGGGCCCTTGGCCGAGCCGTACACCACGCCGAGCCGCTCCTCGGGCTGCTCGCCCCCGTTGCCCGGGTCCCCGGTGCCGACCGGCACGACGAGGTCGCGGTACCCGTCGCCGTTGAGGTCGTCCGGGTCCTTGGCACCCTTGCCGGGCGCCGGGGCGCGGCTCTCGGCGGGCGTGCTGACGGCCGGCGAGGGGGAGCGGGAAGCGCGCTGGTCCGGCTCCCCGGAGCCGCCGCACGCGGTGAGCGCGGCGAGCAGGGCTGCGAGGGCACCGGCGGGCGCGCCGAGGCGACGAGGGATCATCACGGCCTCATCGTCCCACCGCCCCCCGCGGCGCACCTCGGGGGGCGGCCCCCTTCCGGCGCCGGTCCGCCGGACAGGATCAGGTCAGCAGCGCAGGTTGTCGCCCGGAGTCGTGCCGAGGATCTGCACGAACTGCTGGTAGCGGTCGATGCGGCTCTGCACCTGGGACGGGTTGCCGCCGTCGCACTCCAGGGCGCCGTTGATGCTGCGGATCGACTCGCCGAAGCCGTGCCCGTCGACGATGGCCTGGTGGCCGGTCACGGTGCCGGGGCCGGTCTGGGTGTTCCAGTACCACAGCGCGGTCTTCCAGGAGACGGCCGGGTCCCGCTCCACCAGCCAGGGGTTGTTGAGCAGGTCGATGCCGAGCGCGTCCCCGGCGGCCTTGTAGTTGAAGTTCCAGCTGAGCTGGATGGGGCCGCGCCCGTAGTAGGCGGCGTTGCCCGCGGGGCAGCCGTACGGCTGCTGGTCGTCGCAGTAGTGCGGGTAGTTGTCCTCGTTCTGCTCGACGATGTGGACGAGCCCGCCGGTCTCGTGGCTGATGTTGGCGAGGAACGCGGCGGCCTCCCGCTTCTGCACGGTCTCGCTGCCGGTGGTGGTGAAGTCCGGGTAGGCGTCCAGCGCGTCGACCAGGCCCTGGTAGGTGTAGAAGGGCTGCCGGTTCGGGAACATCTGGTCGAACTGCGCCTGGCTCACCAGGAAGTCCGAGGGGTCCGGGTCGCCGCCGTCGGAGCCGCAGGCGCCCTGGTCCTCCCACACGCCCCACTGCCCCGTGGCGCCGGGCGTCTCGCCCTGGGTCCACCACTTGGCGCGCCAGTTGTGGCCGCCGTGCGAGACGGTGTCGCCCTGGGTGTAGGTGGCGCCGGAGGTCCAGGCGGCGGCGCAGGCGGGCGCTGCGCCGGCCTTGGCGGGCAGCGCGGACGCGGCGGAGGCGGGGAGGAGCACGGCCAGCACGGCCAGCATCCCGGTCAGCGCTGCCAGGGCGAGCAGCGGCCGGCGGCGCCGGGGCGCGTGGGACCGGTGGGGGGTGTCGGGG
>NZ_JAAKZZ010000293.1 GCF_011045075.1 Streptomyces boncukensis | reverse complement strand
CTCCTGCTCGAGGCGCTGGCGAGAAGGCTGGGCAAGCCTGTTACCGCGTACGACGCAGGTCTGACCTCCACCCCGGCCAACGCCGCCGTGAGCGACCTGTCCTGGGAGGCTGACCCGTTGCGTAACTCGCCGTTCTTGCCGACACGCACACCGACGCCGATCGTCGCCACCCGCTCACCGTCGGCGCCTTCACCCTCACCGCCCTTACCGTCCCGGACGTGGCCGCCCTCGCCCGCCCCGGACGAGATGTAGCCCGCAACCCACCCGTCTCAGACGACGGACGTGGCAGCCGCGTGGGGCGCGCGGAGGTCGAGCACACGCAGACCATGACCCGTCTGTTCGCCCAGGCCAGCGAGAAGCACGGCGCCGGTCACGTACACCCCACTCTGACTGATTACCTCCACCGCACTGTCACTGGCTGGCTGCACGCCCCGGCAAGCGACGCGATCCACCGCGAACTGCTGGTATCAGCCGCCCAGCTGGCGACGCTCCTCGGCTTGATGAGCGCCGACAGCGGAGCCGACGGCCTCGCTCAGCACTGGTACCGCACCGCCGCCCATCTGGCCGCCGACGCCGATGACACGGTCACGTTCGCCATCACCCTGCGCGCCATGTCCGCTCACGCCCACGAACTCGGGCACCACGCCCGGGCTGTCCACCACCTCGCCGAACGCGCAGTCGACGCCACCCGCCACACATCTCCGGCCGTGCGCACCTACACCCAGGCCCACTTCGCCGTCATGCAGGCCCATGACGACCGACGCTCTGCCCTGGCTGCGCTGACCACGGCAGAGCGCCTCTACGGCAGAGTTCAGGCCGCCCCGGGTCCCTTCACTGCCTACCCCCTCGGCACCCTGCACTATCAGCGTGCCCAAACCCTCAGCACACTCGGTGACCGGCAAGGAGCCATCGCCGCCCTGTCCGCTTCACTGCGGCACCGCACCCCCACCGAACGCCTCGCCACCGCGCTCACCCGCGCCCGCCTCTCTGAAACCCTCCTCGCCCACGGCCACCTCGAAGCGGCCACCCCCCATTGGCAGGCATTCCTCGACACCTACTCCCTCCTCCACTCCGTCCGCGCCACCCGTCGGTTGAGCACCATGCGCCAACTCCTGCGCCCCCACAGCCGCCACCACACCGTCGCACACCTCCTCATCCAGGTCGGCCCTGACCGGTACTGACGGGAACGGTGCGGATAGCCGAATGCGGCCCACTCGAAAGGATCTTGCACACCCGAAAGCATTCAGGCCCCCTCCGCCCGGCAACGCGCGACCCGCTGCCCATCACTGAAAATCCATACAGAAGTACGCCTCCGGGGACCACGCACAGTCACCAGCAGGATGGGTTTCACGGGGAACGGGCGACAGTACCGAGGACCTTCCTATCGTGATCACAGGTGTACCGGAACCCAGCGGCCGGGCACCGGCATCAGGGGAGGGCCTCACGTACAGCTCCCTGCTCCACGAGGAGCAGCAGGAGTCGGCAGCAGATCCATTCCGCGGTGTACCTCGTGTACGGGCATCTGCGGCGTCATGGCCTCCCCCTGGCAGATCGGTGCCGTGACGGGCTGTCACCAACGTGCCGGAACAGCACATCTAGGCCCCGGGCTCCTGCTTCCCGCCCTCGGCCAGCGCGTCCCCGTAGCTGCGCAGCCGGGCGACGGCCTCCGCATCCGGCGCCTCGCCGCGTGCCAGGGAGTGCTTGATCTCCCGAAAGGTCCGCGCTTCCAGCCCGCAGCGGCGACAGTCCTCCACATGCCGGGCCACCCGCCGCGCGGTGCTCTCGTCCGTCTCCCCGTCCAGATACGACTGGAGCACCCGGGCCACCTGCATACAGCTCATCCGGCGCTCGGCCCCCGCGCGCTTCCCCCGCGCTCTCCTCAGCCAGCCGTTCACAGCACACCCCGCTTCGGCGCCAGTCCCGCCGCGGCCAGCCGCGCCCGTATCCGCTTCCTGGCCCGATGAAGCCTGCTCATCACCGTTCCCTCCGGCACCCCCAACAGCTCTGCCGCCTCGGCATACGACAGCCCGTCCACATCCACCAGGCGCACCACCTGCCGATGCTTGACCGGCAGCGCGGCCAGCGCCGCGTCCACCACCGCATCGAAGGACTCCCCCACCACGATCTCCTCCGGCGTCGCCGTGGGCCCCGCCGGGCTGTGCGCCAGCCGGTCGAGATCCGCGTCGGGGTCGTCCAGCAGCTGCGGTCTGCGCCGCCGATGCCGGTTGATCTCCGTCCGCCGCATGATCGTCAACAGCCAGGCCCGGGGATGCCGCCCGTCGAACCGGTCCACCGAGCGATATGCCCGCAGCAGCGTGTCCTGCACCAGGTCCTCGGCGTCCGCCGCCTGCGATGTCAGCGTCATCGCCACCCGCAGCAACACCTCCACCTCGGGCAGCACGTACTCCGCGAACGCCTTGTCCCGCTCCGGCCCCGCCTGCGGCACTCGTTCCTCCACCCCGGGGAAACCCTCTGCGCCCATCGTCCCATTCCGCGGAAGCCGCACCGGGCCTCACCGGGTTCCCCTCCCATGGCGGGCACGGGTGAGCGCGGCAGGAGCGCCCCCGCAGGCAGGGCGCGGGGCGGTGGGACCTGGCTGGGCAGGACCGGGGCCGGATACCGGGAGCGGCTGCGGCACCTACGGCTGCGCGGCAGCGTCGAAGCCTATGTCGACGGCGAGTTGACCGGGGTGCGCCGGGCCCGGGTCGCCGAGCACCTCACCGCGTGCCGGGCCTGCAGCGGCACCGCCGAGGCCCTCCGGCTGATCAAGCGCTCGCTCCGGTCAGCGCCCGACCGCGCGCCCGAGCCGCTCTCCGCCCCCCGGCTGCGCCGCTATGTCCACCGGCTCGGCCGCGACGTCCCGCCGCCCACCCGGTAGCGCGGCCAGCGCGCGGCTGTACGCGGCTGTACGCGGCCCAGTTCGCCCCGCCGGTACCGGGACTTGCGAATCTGCCTTCACGTCAGGCTAGATTCGCGGGGGGGGGCCGAGCATGCGACACGAGGTGGTGGAGCCGTGGCCGGGAGGCTGATGCAGATCGGCGAGGTGTCCGAGCGCACGGGGCTGTCCCTGCGCACGATCCGGCACTACGAGGACGTGGGCGTGGTGGCCCCCAGCGAACGCAGTACGGGCGGCTTCCGGCTCTATACCGAGGCCGAGGTGCGACGCTTGGCGCTGGCGCGCCGGATGCGGCCCCTCGGGTTCTGCCTGGAGGACGTCCGCGGTCTGCTGGACATCCTGGACCAGCTGCCCGAGGGTGGCGGCGGTCTGCCCGAGACCGATGAGGAAGCACGCGAGGAGCTGGTGGCGAGGTTGCGCACGTACTGGGTGGAAGCGGATCAGCGGTGCGAGGATCTGCGCCGCGAGCTGGGCCGCGCCGAGGAGTTCGCCGGGGCCCTGCACGGGCACCTGGCCCGCCTGCTGGACGCGGCCGCGCCGGGGCCGGAGACCCCTCGGTGACGGCCGTCGGCAGTGGCGCATGGGCGGCGTCCGAGGCGGCCCGGCGGCGGACCTTCGCGGTGATCAGCCACCCGGACGCGGGCAAGTCCACGCTCACCGAGGCGCTCGCGCTGCACGCCCGTGCGATCACCGAGGCGGGCGCGGTGCACGGGAAGTCCGGGCGGCGCGGGGTGTCCTCGGACTGGATGGAGATGGAGAAGGCCCGCGGGATCTCGGTGACGTCGGCGGTGCTGCAGTTCGCGCACCGCGAGTGCGTGCTGAACCTGCTGGACACCCCCGGGCACGCGGACTTCTCCGAGGACACCTACCGGGTGCTGGCGGCGGTGGACTGCGCGGTGATGCTCATCGACGCGGCCAAGGGCCTGGAGGAGCAGACCCGCAAGCTCTTCGACGTCTGCCGGCACCGGAACATCCCGGTGATCACCTTCATCAACAAGTGGGACCGCCCCGGCCGCGAGGCCCTGGAGCTGCTGGACGAGATCGAGCGGGAGTTCCGGCTCCGGCCCACCCCGGTGACCTGGCCGGTCGGCGATGCCGGGCATCTGCGCGGGCTGGTCGATGTCCGCTCTCCGGAGCGGATGCTGCGCTACACCCGCACCCCCGGGGGCGCCCATGAGGCGACCGAGGACGAGCTCTCAGCGGCGCAAGCGGCCTTGGAGGAGGGCGCGGAGTGGGCGCAGGCGGCCGAGGAGCTGGAGCTGCTGGCCGCCGATGGGGCCGTGCACGATCAGGAGGCGTTCCTGGCGGGCCGGACGACTCCGGTGTTCTTCGGCGCGGCGATCTCCAACATCGGCGTACGGCTGCTGCTGGACGCCCTCGTCGACCTCGCCCCGGCCCCGGGCCCGCGTGTGCTGGAGGGCGGGGGGACCCGCGCGCTGGAGGCACCGTTCTCCGGGCTGGTCTTCAAGGTGCAGGCCAACATGGATCCCGCGCACCGCGACCGCATCGCGTTCCTGCGCGTGTGCTCCGGGATCTTCGAACGCGGCGCCACCGTGACCCGGGCCGCGTCCGGCAAACCGTTCGCCACCAAGTACGCGCACAGCGTCTTCGGCCAGGACCGCTCCATGGTCGACGTCGCCTACCCCGGCGATGTGGTCGGCCTCGTCAACGCCACCGCGCTGCGCGTCGGCGACACCCTGTTCACGGACACGGCGGCGGTCTTCCCGCCCATGCCCACCTTCGCGCCCGAGCGCTTCGCCGTGGCCCGCCCGGCCGACATCAGCCGCTCCAAGCAGTTCCGCCGCGGTATCGCGCAGCTGGACGAGGAGGGCGTGGTCCAGGTCCTGGTCTCGGACGTGCGCGGGGACCAGGCCCCGGTGCTCGCCGCGGTCGGGCCCATGCAGTTCGACGTCGTCGCGGCGCGGATGGCCGGGGAGTTCTCCGCGCCGCTGAGGCTGGAGCCGCTGCCCTACCAGCTGGCCCGCGCCACGGACGCGGCCGGAGCCGAAGCGCTCAACCGCTCCCGCCTGGTCAAGGGCGAGGCGCTGACCCGGGTCCGGGACAAGGCCCAGCTCGCGCTGTTCCCCAACCGCTGGCAGGTCAGCTCCTTCGAGCGCGAGTTCCCCCAGGCCCGCCTCGATCTCCTCCTCGCCGCCCACGAGTGACGCCGCTCCGGTTCCCGGACGGGCCGAGCCCGCTCAGGCCCGGGAGTCCAGTCGGCGCCGCAGGGTGGCGGCGAACTCCTCGGCCATCTCCAGCCGGGCGCGCAGCGTCTCGCAGCGCGCTTCGGCGACCTTGCGGTAGGAGTCGAGCCGCTCGCGCAGCCGCTCGCGCTCCTCCCCGGCGGGCGGCGTCTCGGTCTCACCGATCCGGTCGGTGATCTCCAGCAGGTCGCGCATCTCGTCGAGGGAGAAGTCCAGCGGCTTCATCCGGCGGATCACCATCAGCCGCTGGACGTCGGCCTCGGTGTACAGCCGGAAGCCGCCCTTGCTGCGGGCCGAGGGAATCACGAGGCCCACGTCTTCGTAGTGGCGGATGGTACGCAGCGACAAGCCGGTCCTCTCGGCGACCTCGCCGATCTGCATCTGCCGCTCACTCATCGCCGCGCCTTCTCCCTCTGATGTCCGGCTGCTTCAGTCCCAGGCCCATGACGGCTGTTTACCTACGCTTCACAAGCCACGACTCGCACTCTGCCCTCACGTCAGGGTAGAGTCTCCGTGTGCTCGCCCCGCCGTGCAGTACACGGTAGGGCCGGTCAGACCACAGCAACGGTCCCGACCGGGCCCCTGCCGCACCCGATGGCTTCCGGGCAATGATGCCCGACCGGCAACCGAGAGTTGCCGTCCCCTGTCCGGCCAGGCCCCCGCCGAGGGCGGCTGGGCCGCTGGGTGATCTCCAGCACCTGGAATCGGTACGACGCGTGTGTGTCCAGTGGTGTGGACGCGTGCGCCTGAGCAGAAATGGTTGCATGTCCTCTCCGCTGTCCGCTGTCCCCAAGCCGCGCCTGTCCAAGCCGGACTGGCTGGCGTCCCCGAGGGTCTTCCGTACCGAGGTACTGGCCGGGCTCGTCGTCGCGCTGGCGCTCATACCCGAGGCGATCTCCTTCTCGATCATCGCCGGGGTCGACCCCAGCGTCGGGCTGTTCGCCTCGTTCACCATGGCCGTCGTCATCTCCCTCGTCGGCGGCCGCAAGGCGATGATCTCCGCGGCGACCGGCGCGATGGCCCTGGTCATCGCCCCCCTCAACCATGAGTACGGGCTCGGCTACCTGATCGCCGCCGTCATCCTCGGCGGCCTGATCCAGGTCGCGCTCGGCGCCCTCGGCGTCGCGAAGCTCATGCGGTTCGTGCCCCGCAGCGTGATGGTCGGCTTCGTCAACGCGCTGGCCGTCCTGATCTTCATGGCCCAGGTGCCGGAGATGCACGACGTGCCCTGGCCCGTCTACCCGCTGATCGTCGGCGGCCTGGCGCTGATGGTGCTCTTCCCGAAGATCACCAAGGTGATCCCGGCGCCGCTGGTGTCCATCGTCATCCTCACCGTGATCACCCTCGCGGCCGGGATCGCCGTCCCGACCGTCGGCGACAAGGGCGAGCTGCCCTCCTCGCTGCCCGTGCCGGGCCTGCCCGACGTGCCCTTCACCCTGGACACGCTCACCACCATCGCCCCCTACGCCTTCGCGTTCGCACTGGTGGGGCTGATGGAGTCGCTGATGACGGCCAAGCTGGTCGACGACATCACCGACACCCACTCCGGCAAGACCCGCGAGTCGATCGGCCAGGGCATCGCCAACATCGTCACCGGCTTCTTCGGCGGCATGGGCGGCTGCGCCATGATCGGCCAGACGATGATCAACGTGAAGACCTCCGGAGCCCGCACCCGGCTGTCCACCTTCCTGGCGGGCTCCTTCCTCATGGTGCTGTGCATCGCCTTCGGCCCGGTCGTCTCCGACATCCCGATGGCCGCGCTGGTCGCCGTGATGGTCCTGGTCTCCGTCGGCACCTTCGACTGGCACTCCATCCAGCCCAGGACCCTCAAGCGGATGCCGGTGGGCGAGACCGTCGTCATGGTCGTCACGGTGGCCTGCGTGGTGGCCACGCACAACCTCGCGATCGGCGTCGTCGTCGGCTCCCTGACCGCCATGGTCATCTTCGCCAAGCGCGTCGCCCACCTCGCCAACGTCTCCGGCGTCGTCGACCCGGAGGGCAACCAGGTCGTCTACGCGGTCACCGGAGAGCTGTTCTTCGCCTCCTCCAACGACCTCGTCTACCAGTTCGACTACAAGGACGACCCGGACGACGTCGTCATCGACCTGTCCGACGCGCACATCTGGGACGCCTCGTCCGTCGCCGCGCTGGACGCGATCGAGACCAAGTACGCGGCGCGCGGCAAGAAGGTCACCATCATCGGGCTGAACCAGCCCAGCGCCGAGATGCACGACAAGCTGGCCGGACAGCTCACCGGCGGCCACTGAGAAGACCCGCCGCGCGTTCCGGTCACTACGGGCACACGGGGGCGGAGTCGTGGCCGCGCAGGTACTTGGATCGCTCTGCCGCGGTGACATCGCGATGGAGGGCGGTGCAGATCGACCGGCTGATCCCCTCCGCGCCGCGCAGGTCCGGCTCCCATATGCGTGCGGTGTCGTCGTCGCCGCCGGTCGCGAGGGATCTGCCGTCCGGGCTGAACGCCACCGACCCCACCCCGCCCTTGTACCCGGTGAGGGTGGCGCGGGTCTTGCCGGACTCCACGTCCCACAGCCGCACGGTGCCGTCGCGGCTGCCGCTGGCCAGGGTCTCCCCGTCCGGGCTGAACGCCACCGATGTCACGCCGCCCTTGTGGCCGGTCAGGGTGGTGCGGGTCCTGCCCGACCGCACGTCCCACAGCCGCGCGGTGCCGTCCGCCCCGCCTGTGGCCAGCGTCTTGCCATCGGGGCTGAACGCCACCGGCGCGTCCAAGACGTAAGAACGGCTGCCGAGGCGGTGGCGCAGGGGTGCCGCCGGGGCCGTGTGGAGGGCTGCGGCGGCTTCTGTGGTGCGGCTGGTCTTCCACGCCTTGACGGCGAGCAGTGAGGCGAGGTCCGGATGGTCGCCCGCCACGGTGGCGGACAGTGCGGCCAGTCTCCGGGACTGCGCTTCATGCTGCGCGGAGACGGCGGCACGCTGCTGGTGGACCGCGATGCCGGTGGCGATCAGGGCGAGGACGAGGAGGGCGGCAAGGGAGCCCAGGACCGCCTGGATGCGTCTCCGCTCGCGGGTGCGCGCCCGGCAGCTGGCGGCCAGGAAGTCCCGCTCGCGCGCTGTCAGCTCGCCGTTCCGCTCATCCGCTCCTGCGCCCTCGCCGCCCGCGGCGGCTGCCCCGTCCGGGGCGAAGTGCTCGACGGCGATCAGCAGGCGGCTGCCCCGGTAGAGGGCTCCCGGGTCGCGGCCGAGTTCCTCCCACGACCGGGCGGCCTCCGTCAGATGCCGGTGCACACGCAGCTGCTCGCGGTTCTCCTCGATCCACCGGCGCAGCCTCGGCCATGCGGTGATCAGCGCCTCGTGGGCCAGTTCGACCCGGCTCTCGTCCGAGGTCAGCAGCCGCACCCCCACCAGATGCTCCAGCACCGGGCCGACCTCGCCCAGGCCGAGCGCCTCCAGTTCCGCGCGGACCACCGGCCGTCCGGCGTCCTGCGCCGCCTCACCCGGTGTGATCAACCGCAGCAGCACATGCCGCACCAGGACCGCCTGCTGTGCGGACAACCTGGTGTACGCCTGCTCGGCGGTCTGGGCGATGGCGCCGTGCACCCCGCCGACCGCCTCGTACGCCTCCAGGGTCAGGGTGCGGGCGCGGCGCCGGCGCCAGGTCTCCAGCAGTGCGTGCGAGAGCAGCGGCAGACAGCCCGGCCGGCCCTCGACATCCGCCAGCAGCCGCGCGGTCAGCGCGCGCTCGACCACCAGGCCCTCCGCTGCGGCCGGGCCCACGATCGCCTGGCGCAGCTGTGCCGAACTCATGGGCCCCACCGTGAGGCTGGCGTCGTTCAGCACCTCCACCAGTCCGGCGTGCTCGGCGCAGCGGCCGTAGAAGTCCGCGCGGACCGCCAGTACCACCCGCAGACGGCGGGCGGGGTCCTGGGCGGCCAGCAGCATCTCAAGGAAGCGTGAGCGCTCCGCGGGGTCCTGGCACAGCGTGAAGAGCTCCTCGAACTGGTCGACCAGCACCCAGGTGTCCCCGGGGCCCTCCGCGGCGGCCAGTGCCGCCCGGTGGGTCCGGGCAGGACGCTCGCCCGGCGTGAGGATGCGCGCGGCTGCCGGACGCCCCAGCGGCCCCTCGTCCTGCTCCGGTGCGCACAGCGAGGGGATGAGCCCGGCCCGCAGCAGGGAGGACTTCCCGCTGCCGGAGGGTCCGAGTACGGCGGTGACCCGCTCCCGGCCCACCAGTCCCACCAGGCGCGCGGTCAGCTCCGTACGGCCGAAGAACCGCGCCCGGTCGCCGGGTTCGAAGCGGGCCAGCCCGCGGTACGGCGCCTCCCCCTCCCCGTCGGCCACCGTGACTGCCGCGGTCTCCCCC
>NZ_JAAKZZ010000292.1 GCF_011045075.1 Streptomyces boncukensis | reverse complement strand
GTCAAGCTCGGCATGGACGGCATCAGCAGGTCCGCGAAGGTGCTGGAGCCGCAGGTCGAGCGGCTGCGGGAGACGCTGTCCGCGACGTGGGCACGCGAGCTGACGCCCGCTTTCAGATCGCTGGTGCCCGTGTTCGGCACGCTGCGCACGGGGCTGGACGGCATCGCTGAAGCGATGGCGGAGAACGTGGCCGCGACGCTGCGGTGGGTCGGCTCCGCGCAGGGTATCCGCGCGGTGGACGGGATCCTGGACGGGGCGCAGCAGGCGCTCTCGGGTATCACCAGTGGGCTGCGTCCGCTGATCGCCGGGTTCCTGCGGCTGGCCGCAACGATCTCGCAGGCGTTCGGGCAGCAGGTCGGCGCCAGCATCGGGAACTTGATCACGCGGTTCGGGAACTGGCTGTCGCAGATCTCCCGGGGCGACCAGGCCGTGCAGTGGGTGCGCGATGCTGTCGCGGTCTTCCGCCAGCTGGGGCAGGTCATCCAGGCGGCAGGCCAGATTCTCCGCGCGGTGTTCACGGCAGCAGCCGAGGCAGGCGGCAACGCGCTCGGAGCGCTGGGAACCCTACTGACCACGCTCGCGCAGCAGATGAACAGCGTGGCCGGTCAGCGGGCACTCGTGCAGGTCTTCACCGCGCTGAACCGGGTATTCGCGACGCTGGCGCCGATCATCGGGAACGTCATCCGCCAGCTGGGGTCACTCGCCGGGCCGATCGCGAACATCGCCACCGCACTCGGGCCCGGCCTGCAGGCCGTCATCACCGCGCTGGGCGCTGGACTGCGCGCGCTGGGCCCCGGGCTGACACAGGTCGCACAGCAGCTCTCGAAAGCGTTCGCGAACCCGGCGGTCACCTCGGCCATCCAGCAGCTCGGCGCCACACTCGGCGGGCTGCTGGGGGCGCTGGCGCCGCTGCTGCCGGTCATCACGCAGATCGCGGCCGTCATCGTCAGCGCGCTCGCAGCAGGCATCCAGGCCCTTCTGCCCACTCTGCAGCAGTTCGTACAGCTGTGGTCCGCCAGCCTGATGCCGGTCATCCAGCAGGGCGCGCCGATCCTCACGCAGATCGCGGTGGTGATCGGGCAGCTGCTGGCCCAGGCGTTGCAGGCGCTGATGCCGCTGCTGCCGCAGATGTCCGCGTTCTGGCTGCAGTTGCTCGCTGCGGTCGAGCCGCTCATCCCGCAGCTCACGGCCCTGGCGCAGCAGGCGATGGCAGTCCTCGTACAGAACGCGCAGCAGCTCCTGCCCGCGCTGATGCAGCTCGCACCGGTCTTTCTCCAGCTCCTCCAGGCAGTACTGCCGCTGCTGCCGCCGCTGATCAACCTGGGGATGCAGATCGCCCGCCTCACGGTCGTGATCGCCCCGGTGATCGGGCTCATCCTCCGGTTCGCGGCGGCGTTCTTGTCCTGGCAGGCGATCTACGTGGTCATCCCGCTCATCCGGGCCGTGGTCGCGGTGGTCAACGGCATCGTGGGCGTCCTGGCGCGGGTGATCGGCGCTGTCGCCGGCTTCGCTTCTCGGGTCGTCGGTCTCTTCTCCGGCCTCCCGGGTCGTGTCAGCGGCGGCATCTCGGCTCTGATCGGCGTGGTCTCGCGGGTTTTCAGCTCCGCGATGAGCACCGCGCGGCGGCTGGTGTCGTCGGGAGTCAGCTCTGTGGTGAGCACCTTCGCGGGGCTGCCGGGCCGGGCCGCGTCGGCGGTATCGGGACTCGGGTCCCGGATCGCCGGGAAGATCTCCGATGCCACGTCCGCTGCGGTGGGGGCCGCGAAGTCGTTGATCTCCAGCATCGCCTCCGCCTTCTCCGGGCTCGCGTCCGCGATCGCCGGGAAGATCGGCGACATCGGAAGCGCGATCAAATCCAAGATCCCTGGCGGCCTGCGTCGATTCGTCCCCGGTCTGGCCAACGGCGCGATCGTCACCCGCAACCAGATCGTGGAGGTGGCCGAGGGCAACCGGCCCGAGGTCGTCATCCCCCTCACGAAGCCGCGCCGTGCCGCCCAGCTGGCCGAGCAGTCCGGGCTGCTGGAGCTGCTGGCCCGCCAGGGCGCGGGCGGCGGGACGCAGATCACGAACAACTGGAACATCAGCAGCCGCATGAGCGATCCCATGGTGCTCGCCCAGCACCTCCAGGGCCGCATCGCGGTCGCGGCGGGGGTGTAGCGGGTGCTCGCGGACTACATGGACCTCGCCGGAGTCGAGATCGTCAACTCCGCCCGCGCGGCGGTGTATGCGCGGGCCCGCGGCATCCCGGTCGAGTGCGACCCGTGCCCGGACCTGCCGGCCGCACTCGGCGACATGCCCTACGTGGACCCGGTCACCGATGAGGCGCCGTGGTGGGACCCGGCGGTGCCGGAGTCGGCGGGCGTGCTCGGTGTGCTCGGTCTCGGGGTCGCGGGTTTCGACTCGTCGCCGATCTCCCGGGATCCGACTCAGCTCGTCGGGGATGGCGCCGTGATCGGCGCGGCCCGGCGGCAGCACCGTGAGCTGGCGTACACGGTGCTGCTGATCGCGGCGGACGAGTGCGCGCTCGGGTACGGGCTGGAGTGGCTGGCCTCCGCGCTCCAGGGCTCCGCCTGTGCGTCGTGCGCGGGCGATGAGATGTGTGTCTTCTCCTGCTGCCCCGTGGACGGGGAGCGGGAGCTGCGGCACCTGTACGACGTGGGCGTGCTCGACGGCCCCGAGGTGACCGACACGCAGTACCTCGGCAGCGGTGCCGTGCTGGCCACGGTGACTTTCAGCCTCGCGGCCGGCACGCCGTGGATCTACCGGGAGCCGCTCGCTACCGGCCAGCAGGACGACGGCTGGGTGCCGCTCGGCGGCGGGGAACTGGTGGGCCCGGTCGATCCGGATCAGGTGTACGAGCGGTGTCTGGAGCCGGCTCCGTGCGCGGTGGATCCGCTGTGCCCGCTTCCGCCTCTGCCTCCGGCGCCGCCGGCCCCGGCGTCGCCGTGCTACGCGCGGGGCCTGGGGACGTTCCGGCGGTCGCTGATCTCGGTGTCGCCGCTGGACCAGCCGCAGTGGCTGGAGACGGTACCGGTGCTGGAGGTGCGGGCCGGCAGCACCGACATGCGCCGGTTGATCGTCAGGTTCTGGCAGAACCCCCAGGGCGGGGAGTGCCAGGGCGACCTGGATCCGTGCGCCGCCTGCACGGACATCAACGTGAGCTATCTGCCCCGCAGGGCTGTGCTGCGCGTCGACGGGCGGGTGCGCCGGTCGGTGGTGGAGTGCCCGCAGATCCCGATCGGCACCGCCACGTCGACGCCGACGATCTACGGGCCCCGCGGCGGCCTGTACGAGTGGCCCGTCTTCTCCTGCCCGACGGGGCTGTGCATCGAGGTGTGGTCGCAGGACGGCTACACCGCTCCGGACGCGACGGCGCGGGTGCTGCTGGTGCCCCGCTCGGATGTGGGGTGACTGGTGGCCGACATACTCTTCAACCTCAACGGGTCCACCACGCCGATGCTCGGCGGCGCCGTCGAGCTGGACCAGACCCGTGTGCACCAGCAGGTAGCGCTCGATGCTGTCGGCGGCCTGGTGTACACGACGCAGGTCATCGCGAACGGCGTGACGCTGCCGGACGAAGACGAGCCGCCGGCGACCGGGGTACGGGACTCGCGCGGGGACTTGGCTATCAACCGCGTGACGCTCGACGGCGAGGTCACCGGCGTGATGTACGCGCGGGGCTTCGATCACGGCGCGGGCCTGGCCGTCGAGAACGCGGCCGGCGCGGCGTACCTGTGGCTGGCGTACGACGCCGTGATGCAGCCGATCGGAACTAATGCCCACGGCCGCAGGCTCGTGCGCATGCCGTTCGAGGACGGCGCGATCGTGGACGTCGGGGCGCCGGGCCTGGACGTCTACACCCCGGTGGAGCCCGTAGAGACCGTGCGCGGGGTCACGGCGTCCCTGGACGCGGAGCACAGCCGGATGGCCATCGCGGTCAACACCGGTAGCGGGGTGCGGTACCGGATCTATGAGCTGGAGGACTTCCGCGCGAAGGACTTCTCCGCCCCGGTGTACGAGTTCGCGCGGCCGTCGTTCCCCGCGCTCCAGTCCTGGACGCTGTACGGCCGGTACATCTACCAGACCCACGGCACCGGCTACGGAGATGGCAACCCCGAGCCACCGGAGGGCAACGGGGATGCGTACTTCACGGTCATCGACATCCGGAACGGGGCCGTTCAGCAGCGGGTGCACAACTTGCACGCGTTGACCTTGGATGCTCGTGAGCCGGAGTCCATCTCGGTCTGGGCCCCGGATGGTGCGCCGCAGTTGGTGTTCGGGTTCGCCACCGGCGGGATCGGTGCCCGCCGGATGAACCTCTACTCGGTCAGCTCCAGTGTGGACCCGGACGTGACGCTGACCGCCTCGGCGGTCACCAGCCCGGAGCCTGGCATCGAGCTGTCGGTGGCGCTGGCGGACACCACGGGGATTCAGAGCTGGACGATCCACCGCACCGTTGCTGGCATGGATCAGCTGATCCTTTCTGGGGAGACGCTGCCGACGGGCTCGACGTGGCTGGACCCGGCGCCGCCGGCGTGTGTGCCGGTGACGTACCGGCTGGTGGTCCAGCGCACCTCGGGGGTCTCTGAGGTCTCGACGTCCAACCGGGTCACCTACACCCCGGAGGGCGGTTGCGGCGGTGGCGGAGGCGGCCCCGTCGGTGACCAGGACAACATCCTGGGCTGCGCGTCGGAGTACCGGGCGGTGATCCACTGGCGGGGCGGCGGCCGGCAGTACCTCGCGCTGGAGCGGATCAGCGCGGTGGAGTGGGGCCGCACGATCAACGACATCAGCGAGGCGTCTGTGACCGTCGCGGTGGCGGACGCGGGTCCGGAGTACTGCGAGGCGCTCGGCCGGGTCGAGCCGTGGGTGCACGAGCTGACGATCTACCGGGACGGCGACCTCGTCTGGCAGGGGCCGGTGGTGCGCCCGCGGTTCCGGCGGGACGCTGTCGTGATTGGGGCGCAGGACGTGACGGGGTGGTTCGACCATGTGGTGAACACCTTCCGCGTCACCTACACCAGCTCGACGGCGGACGCGCGGGGCCGGATGCGGGCACCGATCACGTACATCGCGGAGAACCACATCCGCCTGAACCTCGCCGAGAGCAGCCTGAGCGATCCGCCGGACTGGTGCGGCATCCTGCCGTACCTCGTCCGCCGGGACACAGGGCTTCCCCGCATCAAGGTCGAGAAGGACGGCAGCTCGAACCGCAGCGTGTGGACCGAGTACCTCGGCGACATCCTCCGCGAGTGGACCAAGCGCGGGCTGACCTGGACCACGGTAGGCCGCTCCCTGCTGCTGCGCGGGCGCCCGACCAGCGACACCCGCGCGACGGCGACCCTCACCCTGGACCACATCTCCGGGGACGTGGAGGTCATCAAGGACGGTCTCAGCGGGGCCGCCTACGCGTTCGCCACCTCTCAGCAGGGCCAGGACATCAGCGACGGCAAGACCCTCGGCACCGGCCGCACCAGGACGACTTACGGCCGGCTGGACACCCTGGTGCGCCTCCAGGAGGAGGACGCGGCGGACGCCGACCTGCGCGAGGCCGCGCGCGATGACCTCGCCGGACGCTACCCGGTGCCGACGGCGATCAACGTACCGGCCAACGCGCAGCTCACCCCGGACGCCCCGGTGACCATCCGCCAGCTGGTGCCCGGGGAGCGCCTGGACGTATTCGCCCACAACCTATGTCTGCCGCTCCGGCAGGGCTTCGCGATCTCCGACGTCGACGTGACCTGGCAGAGGGGCGGAGAGCGGGTCCAGGTCGGGCTGATCCCGCTCGGAGACGTGGACGAGGAGCTGAGCACATGACCGCGCTACCGGGTCAGCGGGCGGCGCAGCGGCCGATGCGGGCCGCGGTGTCCGTGCAGCGCACGCTCGGCCGGGCGCTGCACGACAGCAGCGCGTCGTCCAGCGTGCTGATCCTCAACGTGGCCGGCCGGTGGATGCGGCAGGTGGTGGACGAGGAGGGCCAGGAGCGGCTGGTGCCCTACGAACTCGGCGGCGGAGAGGAGCCAAGCGGTGGCCGGTAGATGCGGGTGCGGCGGGACGTGCAGCTGTGTGCTGGAGGTGGACCCGCCGCTGACCAAGGACGGGAACGGCACGGTGGCGTCACCGTGGAGGCTCGGGGTCGACCTGGGCGGCCTGCTGAGCGATGCGGCGGGGATGGGCCTGCGCTGGGACAAGTCGCTGGAGAAGCTGAACGTATGTCTGAGCCGCGACACGGGTAACTCGCTCCGCTTCGGCGCGGACGGCTGCCTGTACGCGCCCGGCGGGGACACCCCGGTGCCGGAGGTGTGCGCCCGTCCGATCGAGTCGCTGCCGGAGACCGGGGTGGTGGCGGCGGAGGCGCTGGCGGGGCTGCACGGGCCGTACTCCTCGCCGCAGCAGCTGGAGTACTGCCTGGCCCATCAGTTCGACATCATCGGCTTCAAGGTGGCCACCTCCTCGGACGACGTCGGGGTGGTCGCGGACTACTGGTCCCACCGGATCACCACCGGCCGCACGAGCCTGTACGTGACGCAGGACATCCGGCAGATGAACACGTCCACCATCAAGTCGGTCTACAACTACGCCGGAGACACCGACGATCCGGTCTCCTACAACCAGGGCGACGGCAACGTGGACCGCGGCGACCGGCGGGGCGGCTGGTGGGGCTGGCTGGCGCCCCGGTACTACCAGCCGCTTGTCGCCGAGTTCCTGGACCGGATCGACGGCAAGAGCGTGGCGCTGCTGGAGTGCGCTCCCGACCCGGATCTGGCGTCCTACCCGGAGGCGACCGCGATCATCGGCGCGATCCGGGCCGTGCTCCAGTACTGCGCGCAGTCGTGGGCGATGATCGGGGTGCGCGAGCTGGAGTCCGCGCAGTCGGTGGCCGGGGCCGGGATCACTCCGGTGATGATGCCCCTTCGCCCCGAGTCGTGGGGTGAGACGGGGTTGCCGTATCCGGTGGCCGATCTGACCGGCGCCGGGGTGGAGTGGATCATCCTGAGCCACCGGTACGACGACACGGTGCACGCGGCCTACCGGGATGCCGGGATCACCGTTCTGCTGTGGGGCGACTCCCGGCACGTCACCAGGGCCCGCGCGGAGGCGCTGGGGCTGCGGGGCGGGTACGGCTTGGACCCGCTCTACTACCGCGGCGGGATCCCGGGCGGCTCGCGGTACGGATACCGCACGGAGTACGACCCCTGGGAGCACCGCCGGGTCGGCACGGGGCAGCTCACGCACCGCACCGACCAGGGGAACGTCCTCTCGTCCGGCGGCTACGTGCGCGGACGGACAGAGGAGAGCGAGCAAGGGCTCATCCTGCCGGCCGGGTTCGGGGCGGACATCGGCCGCGCGAGCGTACTGGTCGGCTGGGAGTGCCCGCTGACGAACCCGGACTCGTACACCATCACGTGGGACATGAAGTGGAACACGCTCGCCGAGGACTCGTCGGCCCGCGCGAAAATGGGACTCCTCTTCGGAGCGGAAACCGATGCCGGCCCGTATGCGTGGCCCGATGACCCGGAGGTGAATCCGTCCGGATTCCCTACCGGGCAGGTCACGCTGTATCGCGCATTCCAGAGGCAGTCCGGCGAGATCGGGCTGGCGAAATGGCCCGCCCCAGGTGCGTCGATCGAGTACCTGGCCACCGCGTCGTCCCCGAGCGTCGCGGCGGGTTTCTACAACTCGTATGAGCTGGTGGTGGCCCCGGATCAGATCACGTTCACGCGCACGTTGACCGACGGCACGCAGTACTCGGTGACGACCGGCGACAGCCAGTACCGGGGCCCGTATTTCTGGATCGAGAAAGAGGAGACGTTCTACGGGCGGCCCGCGAATCGCTTCGCGGGGAAATTCCGCAACATCACCTACCTGCCGAGCAATTGAGAGAGGGCAGCCGTGGCCGTGAAAGGGATCGATGTCGCCTCGTACCAGCCAGAGCGGTACAGCACGAAGGGCATCGACTTCGTGTTCGTGAAGGCCACCGAGGGCACCAGCTACATCAACCCCAAGATGTGGGCGCAGGCCGCACACGCACGCGATGCCGGGCTGGTCGTGGGCTTCTACCACTTCCTGCGCCCCGGATCGATGACCGCGCAGGCCCGGTACTTCGTGGAGAAGTGCGCCAGTCGGCACGGCGACCCGCTGTGGGCCGACTGGGAAGACCCGGGAGTCAGCTGCGCCGACAAGGACGCGTTCCTGGCAGAGGTCAAGCGGCTACGCGGCAAGACGCACCGCGTGGGCCTGTACTGCAACGTCGACTACTGGCTCAACCGCGACACCACGTCGAACGCAGGCGACGCGCTGTGGATCGCCCAGTACAACGGCCGCCCCGGCAAGCCCAACATCCGGCACCCCTGGCTGTTCCACCAGTACACCAGCACGCCGATCGACACGAATCTCGGCGCCTTCCCCTCCCAGGCCGCGCTGCGCGCCTGGGCCACCAAGACGACACCGGAGGACGACGTGCCCACACAGGAAGAGCTGTACCGGGGCGCCTGGGAGCTGGACGGCGAGATGGCCGTGCCCTGGGGCAGCGAGACGAACCCGACGTGGAAGCCGAAGAGCGTACTCATCCACGTCGGCGAGGTCGCCCGGGAGACCCGCGGCCGGGTCAAGGCGCTGGAGGGCGCGGTGGCCGAGCTCGCGGCGAAGGGCGCGGCTCGGGATGCAGTGCTCTCCAAGCTCGCCGAGGGCGGCGGACTGACCGCGGAGGAGATCCGCGCGGCTGCGGAGGCCGGCGCGCAGGCAGCGCTCGACCGGCTCGGCGACGCGCTCATCACGGAGGAGAAGTGATCATGACGACCGCAGCATTCTGGACCGCGACCTTCGAGCGGATGATCAGGACGTTCGCTCAGGCCCTCATCGCCGCGCTCGGCCTGGACGAGGCCGGGCTGGTGGACGCGCCGTGGGGGGATGCGCTGTCGCTGGCGGGCGGGTCCGCGGTGCTGGCGCTGCTGACCGCCGTGGCGACATCCGGTACCGGGGGCGACGGTCCAGGGGTGACCGAGGCCGTGCGCGAGCGGGCGCGGCCGTGACCCCACCGGAGCAACGGGATGTCGCGCTGGAACTGGAGAAGCTGCGGGGGACCGTTGAGGCGGGTTTCGCCCGGCTCGACGGCCGCCTGGACCTCGCGCTCCAGCGCACTGAGCAGACCGAGGGCGAGCTGGCCCGGCTCGGGGAGCGGGTGGCGGCGCTGGAACAGCGGGTGTGGGCCGCGTCCGGCGTCGCGACCGCGCTGGGCGCCGCCATCGGCTACGCGCTTCAGATCATCACCTGACAGACCGCCCGCGGCGCGCGTACGTTGTGCGTGTCGGACAGGTACGGACTTAGGACTTGTCCGGTCGATCATGTGACTGCCTCGCGTCCGGGTCGTTGATGCGGACATGGGGCGGGGTGATCTGAGTGATGCCGAGTGGGAACGGCTGCGGCCGTTCCTGCCTGTCAGTAACAGGCG
>NZ_JAAKZZ010000291.1 GCF_011045075.1 Streptomyces boncukensis | reverse complement strand
ACCCCGTACCGTCCGCAGCCGCCGCGAACGGCTTGCACCGCCCGTCCGGGGCCAGCCCCCGCTGCCGCGAGAACTCGGTGAACATGCCCGGTGACGCGAGCACCGTCGCCCCGCCCGCCAGGGCCAGGGAGCACTCGCCCTGCCGCAGCGCCTGAGCGGCCAGATGGATGGCCACCAGGGACGAGGAGCAGGCGGTGTCCACCGTCACCGCCGGGCCCTCCAAGCCGAAGGTGAACGCCACCCGCCCGGCTGCCACGCTGGGGGTCGTGCCGGTCAGCAGTTGCCCGTCGAGGTTGCCGGTCGCCTCGTGCAGCCGGGGGCCGTAGTCCTGGTGGGTCGCACCGACGTACACCCCGGTCGGGCTGTTCTTCAGCGCGTCGGTGCCGATGTCCGCGCGTTCGAAGGCTTCCCATGCCGTCTCCAGCAGCAGCCGCTGCTGTGGGTCCATGGCCAGGGCCTCACGGGGGCTGATGCCGAAGAACTCGGGGTCGAAATGGCCCGCCTCGTCGAGGAATCCGCCCGCGCGGGTGTAGCTCGTACCGGAGGTGTCCGAGTCGTCGCGGAACAGCCCGGCGAGGTCCCAGCCCCGGTCCCGTGGGAACTCCCCCACCGCGTCGACCTCTTCGGCGACCAGCTCCCACAGCTCCTGAGGGGACGTCACTCCGCCCGGGTAGCGGCAGCTCATGGCGACGACGGCCAGCGGTTCGCCGTCGGCGTCCCGTGCGGTGGCGGTCTCCGGGGTGTGCGGTGCGGCGGCCGGCGCTGCGCCGGTCCGCTCGCGCAGATGCCGTGCGACGGCGCCGGGGGTCGGGTGGTCGAAGGTGACGGTGGCGGTCAGGGGCAGCCCGGTGGCGGTGCTCAGCCGCTCGCTGAGCTCCGTGGCGGCCAGCGAGTCGAAGCCGAGCTTCTTGAAGGTGAGCGAGGGGTCGACGGCGTCCGCTGTGGCGTGCCCGAGGACGAGCGCTGTCTGGGTCCGTACGGTGTCCAGCAGGTCGCGCTCCGGCTCGCCCTCGACGGGCCCGCGCGCCGTGGGCTGTGCCCTCGCGCCCGGCCAGTGGGTCTCGCGCTGGAACGCGTAGGTGGGGAGGGTGACGCGCCTGCGCGGGTGTCCGGCGAAGACGGCCCGGTCCCAGTCCAGTTCGGCTCCGCGCACATGGGCGCGGGCCATGGCGGAGAGCAGGGACTCGGCCTCGGGGCGGCCGCGCCGCAGCACCGCCAGTGCGGCGGGGCGCGGGCGGTCGTCGCGGGGACGGTCTGCCAGGCACTCGCGCGCCATGGCGGTCAGCAGCGCGTCGGGGCCGAGTTCGACGAACGTGGCCGCTCCCGCGTCGCGCAGATGGTGCACTCCGGCCATGAACCGCACCGGGTTGCGGGCGTGTTCGGCCCAGTAGCCGGCGGAGCCCAGCTGTGCGGCGCCGACGGGTGCGCCTGTCACATTGGAGACGACGGGGATCCGGGGTTCGGCGAAGGACAGTCCGGCGGCGACGGCCCGCAGCTCGTCGAGCACACCGTCCATGTGCGGGGAGTGGAACGCGTGGCTGGTACGCAGGGTGCCGGCCTTGCGGCCCCGGTCACGCCAGGCGGCAGCCGTCTCGTGCACGGCGTCCCGGTTGCCGGATATCACCACTGAGGAGGGGCTGTTGACGGCGGCGATGCCGACGTCGTCCGCGCGGCCGGCGAGCAGCTCGGCGACGTCGTCGGCGCTGCCCTGCAGCGCCGCCATCGCCCCCGGCTCCGCGACCGACTGCATCAGCCGGCCCCGGGCGGCCACCAGGGCGCACGCGTCGGTCAGCGACAGGGCGCCGGCGACGTGCGCGGCGGCGATCTCGCCGACCGAGTGCCCCATCAGATATCCGGCCCGCAGCCCCCAGGAGTCGACCAGGTGGAACAGGGCGACTTCGATGGCGAACAGCGCCGGCTGGGCGTAGGCCGTCTGGTGCAGCGGCGACGCGTCGTCCCCGCCCTCGGCGAACACCACGTCGCGCAGCGGCCGGTCCAGATGCGGGTCGAGCTCCGCCCATGCCTGGTCCAGCGCGGCGGCGAACACCGGCTGGGTGCCGTACAGTTCGCGCCCCATGTTCAGGCGCTGGCTGCCCTGTCCGCTGAAGAGGAAGGCGGTGCCGCCCTCGACGACCTCGCCGCTGACCACGGCCGGGGCCTCCACGCCGTGCTCCAGCGCCTCCAGTCCGTCCAGCAGCTCCGCGGTCCCGGTGCCGAGGACGACCGCGCGGTGCCGGAAGGCGGTGCGCGTGGTGGCCAGGGAGTATCCGGTGTCCACCGCGCTCGGGCCGGGCCTGTCCACGGGGTCCGTCGAGTCCCCCGGGGCCGCCGAGCCCCCCGGGGCCTCCGCGGCCGCCAGGTGCGCGCGCAGCCGTCCGGCCTGGGCCCGCAGCCCCGCCCGGCAGGCCCCGGACACGGGCCAGGGCACGAGCGGCGGTGTCTCCGGCGCGGGGGTGCGCCGGGCGGTCGCGGCGGCCGGACCGGTGCGGGCGTCCCGTACCGGCGCGCGGTCCCGGCCGGGGCCGGCCAGCACCACATGGCAGTTGGTGCCGCCCATGCCGAACGAGCTGACACCGGCGATCAGCGGCCGGTCGGGGCGCGGCCAGCCGGTCAGCGCGTCCTGCACAGCCAGCCCGAGTTCCGGCAGCGGGATCCGCGGGTTCGGGGTGCTGAAGTTGAGGCTGGGCGGGAGCTGTCCGTACGCCGCGCTCAGCGCGGCCTTGAGCAGTCCGACGATGCCCGCCGCGCCCTCCAGGTGCCCCACGTTGGTCTTGGCGGAACCGACCAGGAGGGGTTCCCCGGCGCCGCGCGCGGAGCCCAGCGCCGCGCCGAGCGCGGTGGCCTCGACCGGGTCGCCGACCCGGGTGCCGGTGCCGTGGAGTTCGACGTACTGCACGTCGGCGGGCGGGACTCCGGCCCGCTGGAGGGCCAGGCGCAGCACCGACTCCTGGGCCGGTGCGCTGGGCACCGTCAGCCCGTCCGTCAGGCCGTCGTTGTTGACCGCGCCTGCCTTCAGTTCGCAGTAGACCGGGTCGCCGTCGCGCAGGGCCGCGTCCAGCGGCTTGAGCAGCACGGCGGCGCCGCCTTCGCCCCGGACGAAGCCGTTGGCGCGGGCGTCGAACGTGTAGCAGCGCCCGTCGGGGGAGAGTCCCCCGAACCGGGCCGCGGTGTCCATGCTGTCCTCGCTGAGGATCAGGTTGACGCCGCCCGCCAGGGCCAGTTCGCACTCGCCGTGCCGCAGGCTCTCGCAGGCCATGTGCACGGCGACCAGCGAGGAGGACTGGGCGGTGTCGACGGCCAGGCTCGGCCCGCGCAGACCGAGGGTGTAGGAGAGGCGGTTGGCGATGATGCCGCGGTGCAGCCCGGTCATGGCGTGCCGGTTGTCGGCCTCCGGTCCTGCGGCGCGCAGCAGGGCCGCGTAGTCGTCCCCCATGGTGCCCACGAAGACGCCGGTGCTGCTGCCTGCCAGGGTCCGCGGGAGTACTCCCGCGTCTTCCAGTGCCTCCCAGCCCAGTTCGAGCATGAGCCGCTGCTGCGGGTCCATCGCCACGGCCTCGCGCGGCGGGATACCGAAGAAGCCGGCGTCGAAGGCGCCGATCTCCTCCAGGAAGCCCCCGTGGGGCGGGAGTTCGGGCCGCGTCCCGTCCCCGGGCCGCCGGTTGCGGCGGCGGCTCTCCGGCATGGGGACGATGGCGCTCTCGCCGTTCCGCAGGAGCCGCCAGAAGGCGGCCGGGCCGGGTGCGCCCGGCAGTCGGCACGCCAGTCCTACGATCGCGATGGAGTTGCTGGCCATCACACCTCATGCCCATGTCGGGGGAATGTTCGGCTGGTGCCCGCCTGCCGGACGTGGCTGGTCACGGCACTGGTGTCGGTCCGAGCGGCCGCTCCGGCTCGGCTTCGGAGCGGCCACTCGCCGCGCCTCATGGTGGGCGGCGGATCTAAAGTCACGCCAAACGGCCGACAGTGCGAACTTTCCGAGGGTGTGTAGTGCTTTGCGCCCGGCGCTTCGGGGGCCTGTTGCCGGTGGGGCGGGCGGCGTCGCTCACGGATGGTGGGCGAAGGTGGGGAGCTCCAGGCGGTCGTCCGCGGTGAGTATGGCCTGATGGATGTCCTGGAGCGCCCGGCCGGGTTCGAGGCCCAGCTCGTCGTTGAGCGTGCGGCGAGCCCGCTGGTAGACCTGGAGGGCGTCCGCGCGGCGGCCGCTGCGGTAGAGCGCCAGCATCAGCATCCGGTACAGCGCCTCGCGGAGCGGGTGTTCCGTACTGAGCATGAACAGGTCGCTGACGAGCTCACGGTGTCGCCCCAGGGACATCCGGGAGTCCATCAGCATCTCGATGCACTCCAGCCTCGCTTCGTTCAGCCAGGTCTGGAACCCCTGGAGTATCGGCCCCCGGCACACGTCGTCCAGCGGCGGGCCCCGCCAGAGGCTGAGGGCCTCTTCGAAGCTGTGGATGGCGTCCTCGTAGCGCCGGTCGCGGAAGTGGTCCCGGCCCTGGCTGACGAGTTGGTCGAAGCAGCGGCAGTCGAGCCTGTCGCTGCCCAGGTTCAGCATGTAGCCGGGCGGGCGGGTGAGCACGGGGCTCTCGCTGCGTTCGGGGCGGCTGAGGAATTTCCTGGTCTGCGACACGTACACATGGAGCCCCGCGGTGACCCGGCGCGGCGGCTCCTCCCCCCAGATCTCTCTGATCAACTGGTCGACGGTGACGACTTGGTTGGAGCGGACGAGCAGGACGGCGAGCAGAACCTCGATTTTCCGCGCCCCAATGGACGCCTGGCGCTCTCCGTCGATCACCCGGAGCGGGCCCATGATTTCATATCGCACGTTTTACCCCCGTCGGTTCGAGTGACACAACGGTGTACTTCGTCGAATCCAGTGTGCGCTGGTCATGCCCCTCAGGAGGCAGCGCCGAGATGGTCTGGTGCCTGCGCAGCCCGACCATATACCTCATCGGCTAGTTGCCGGTTCCCTATGGCGACGCGCTTTGGCTTAAGTGCGATCAGTCCGTTCGCCCAGTAATTCACTCAAACGTACTTTGGGTGAGTCAACTGTGTTTCTTGGCCACTCGCCAAGCCAGGTTTGCGTCAGCCGGTTGCCGGGCAACTCGCGCCCGCGCGCGCTCCCATCGCATCCCCCGTTGCGGAGTGGTGCCCGTGTGGTGGATGCGGCGTGGCCGAATTCCTACCCCTTACGCCGCCGCGACACCGTGCCAAATCCCCCGCGCGACGGCGTAACGGTCCAAGTCAGCGCGGTACTCCTGAGGGGATACCCACAACGATCCACGGCGGGAACTCTCCACCGATCGGAGCACAATTCCTTGCTGGTCCACTAACGGCCAAGCCAGTGGCGTCCATTCCGCGCCACCCCGGGCCGGGGTGCCGCCGACGCCGGCACCCGGCCGTTCGCCTGCCGGAATCCGCTGGGTGACCCGTGTGAAGACGGGTCCGGGCGGCGGCGCGCGGGAGAGCGGAGGGCTGCGCCGGAGCGCCGGCGGAGGCGCATCGCAGCCCGACGGAGCGCGCCGACCGCACGATTCGGGAAGCGGAGCGCCGACGGTGGGACACATTCCGTTTCCTGCTCCCGGCCCCTGGTGGCCTGGGCTGCGCCTCGATTACCGGACGCGGTGGTCCCGCCACCCCTTACAGAACACCCCCGGGGCGGGCACCAACTGTTTCCCTTCTCTCCGGAGAGATGGAGATTCTCGCGGCCGTGACGAGACTCGGCCCATTGGTCTTGACTTTCGGTCCCGGCGCGAAGCGGGCGGGGCATCCGGCTTCCGGACGCATGAGGCCCCCTGTCGGCCGCCTGCGGAGCCGACAGGATACATTCAGCACACACATACCGTTGTCCAAGCCGTCCCCGCCGCCACCGGCGCAGGGCGGTGACGATTCACCGAGAAGACGCGGTGTCTCATTTGCGTCCCTGCCCGGAAACCCGAAGGGGCATCGCCCGCACCGTCCCCTTCAGCCCAGGGACGCGCTGGCCGCGCGCAGTTCGTCCAGGGCCGTCTGAACGTACTCGGCGAGCTCGTCCCCGGCGCCGGGCTCGCCCTCCGACCACGCGGTGTAGGCGCGCTTGAAGGCGAGGAGGCCCAGCTCGCCCGCGACCGCCGCGGCCGGGTCGGGTACACCGCGGGCGGCCAGGGCCGTGGTCATCGCGGCCGCCAGGCTGACGCTCTTGAGCGCGTCGCGCTCCTGCAGCTCGGCGCTGGCGGCGACGGCCGCCTTCACCCTGGGGGCGAGCTCGCGGTTCTCGGGGCCCAGCGCGCCGGAGGCGCGCTTCAGCCCGGCGGCGACCGCGTCCAGCGGACCGGCGCTCTCGGGCGCCTCGGCGATCCCCTCGGTCAGCAGCCGGCTCAGCGTCTCCTGTCCGGCCACCAGCAGCTCGCGCTTGTCGGGGAAGTGCCGGAAGAAGGTGCTCTTGGTGACTCCGGCGCGCTCGGCGATCTGCGTGACCGTCGTGGCGTCGTACCCCTGCTCGGTGAACAGATCGACCGCAGCCACGACGAGGCGTTCACGTGCACCTGGTTCCCACCGACCCATGGAGCCATCATAAGCGATGGGACTCTTGTCCCATCACTCTGCTACGGTGACGGGACAAGAGTCCCATCACTGTGCGGAGAGTTTCCATGCGTGTCTTTGTCACCGGCGGTACCGGTCTGATCGGTTCCGCCGCCGTCGCCGAGCTGCTCGGCAGCGGTCACTCCGTCCTCGCACTCGCCCGCTCCGACGCTTCCGCCGCGGCCGTCCGCACGGCCGGTGCCGAGCCGCTCCGCGGAGGTCTCGCCGATCCGGACGTCCTGCGCGCCGGCGCCGCCCGCGCCGACGGGGTGATCCACCTGGCGTTCAGCCACGACTTCAGCAGCTCCGAGGCCATCACGGCGGCGGTCGCCGAGGAGACCGCCGCGCTCGCGGCCCTCGGCGAGGAGCTGGCAGGCAGCGACCGCCCCCTCGTCGCCGTCGCGGGTACGCCCCAGACGCCGGGCCGCCCCTCCACCGAGGCCGACCCGCTGTCGACCGAGGGGATGATGGGCGGCCGCAGCCTCGCGGTCGCGGCGGTGCTGGAGCTGGCCTCGCGCGGGGTCCGCAGCACGGCCGTACGCCTGCCGCGCACGGTGCACAACCAGGGCAGGGGCGGGTTCGCCGAGGTACTGGCCGGCACCGCGCGCCAGACCGGAGTATCCGGCTACCCGGGCGACGGCACCCAGCGCTGGCCGGCCGTGCACGCGCTCGACGCGGCGGTCCTCCTCCGGCTCGCCCTGGAGCAGGCGCCGGGCGGCAGCTCCTGGCACGCCGTGGCCGACGAGGGGGACGCGGTGCGGGACATCGCCGCGGTCATCGGCCGGCGGCTGGGCCTGCCGGTCGAGTCGGTGCCGTCGCAGACCTACGGCCCGCTCGGCGCGCTCCTCGCGACCGACCAGCCTTCGTCCAGCGCCGACACCCGGCGGGCGCTCGGCTGGGAGCCGAAGCAGCCGCGGCTGCTGGACGACCTGGCGAACCTCCAGCCGTGAGGCCCGACTCGGTTCCGTAGCGGTACATCTGCCCCCGCGTCCGTCAAGCCCGTGTCAATACGACGTGGAACTCCGCCCGCGAGACTCTTCCCAGGCCGGGTCCGGCGGACCGTGCCGGGCCGGGGGCGCCCCCTGTTCGAGCGAAGCCGCAGTGGACACGAGCCCCGCGCCCCTGCCGGGGCGCACCTGCGCCGGATACGCGAGATCAGCTGGGCAACGAGGGATTGTGATCGTGAACTGGACCGTGCTGGGCTCCTCCTCCGGAGCGACGAGTGATCCGGAACGCGGCGTGCGCGCGCTCTACGAAGAGCAGGTGGGCCCGCTGTACTCCTACGTCGTGCGGCTGCTGGGAGGTGACCGGTACCGGGCCGAGGACGTGGTGCAGGAGGCGCTGCTGCGCTGCTGGCGCACCCAGGACCTGGCCTCCGAGCGGCGGCTGCAGCCGTGGCTGTTCACCGTGGCGCGCAACCTGGTCGTCGACGACTACCGGTCGCGCAAGGCCCGCCCCCGGGAGGTCGACGGCACCGAATGGCTGGCGGACCTGCTGACGAGCCCGGACCACGCGGACGCGCTGCTCTCCTCCATGGCGCTCAGGGAGGCGTTCCAGCACCTGTCGACGGACCACAGGGAAGCGCTGTACGAGACGTTCTTCTCCGACCGGACGATGCGCGAGGCGGGGCAGGTGCTCGGCGTCCCGACGGGCACCGTCAAGTCGCGGGTGCACCACGCGATTCGTGCGCTCCGTCTCGCCATGGACGTCCCCAGGCCCACCTCGGCGCCGGCGCGGGACGGCCGCGGACCGGAACCGGGACCGGGACCGATGGCCGGACGGCCGCTCCAAGGCTGCCGTCCGGCGTCCGGCCGCCCCGGGACGCCTCCAGCGCCTCGTGGGCGCCCAGCAGGGCGGTCCGGGCGGCGCTGAGCCAGTGGTGCGGGTGGCCGCGGAGGCAGGAGAGCCACCACAGGGCGGTGGTCAGCCGCCACGCGAGATCGGGCCTGCGGGACGCGGCGGCCTGGTGCGCCGCGGCGACGATGTTGGGGCGTTCGTCCTCGAACCACCGCAGGGCCTGATCGCGCGAGGTGAACTCCGCCCCGTCGCACCCCGGGCGGCGGAGCGGGGCGAGGCGGGCGCAGCCGACGTCCACCGCGTGCAGATACCAGGACAGCAGCCGCTGCACGGCCCGCTCCCGCTCCGGTGGCGGCTCCTGGGCGGCGACGCGTTCGGCGGCGTAGACCCGCAGCAGGTCGTGCGGGGTGTAGCGGCCGGGTGCGTGCTCGGTCAGGAGATGGCCCCGGGCGGCCTCCGCGAGCAGGCCGCGGGCCTCGCCCAGGGGCAGCCCGGCGAGGGCTGCCGCGGCGTCGGCGGAGATGTCGGGCCCGCCGTGCAGCCCCAGCAGGCGGAACAGCCGCGCGGCGGGGGCGGACAGGGCCTGGTAGGACCAGGAGAACGCGGTACGCACGTCCGTGCTGGGCTCGCCGCCGGTGAACGCGTCGAGGCCGCCTCGGGCCTCGCGCAGTTCCCCGGCGACGGTGCCGAGCGAGAACCCGGGGTGGGTCGCGACGCGGGCGGCGACGACGGCGAGGGCCAGGGGCAGCCGCCCGCAGCGCTCGGCGATCTCGTGCGCCGGCCAGGGCTCCGCCGCCACCCGTGCGGCGCCCAGGCGGCGCGCCAGGAAGTCGTGTGCCTCGGCGGGGGCCAGCGGGCCCAGCGTCAGCGGGCGGGCTCCCCCGCCCGCGATCAGACCGGTCAGCCGGCTGCGGCCGGTGACGATGACCCGGCAGTGCGCGGAGCCGGGCAGCAGGGGGCGCACCTGTGCGGAGTCGCGGGCGTCGTCCAGGAGCACCAGCATCCGGCGGCCGGCGAGCAGGCTGCGGTAGAGGGCGGCCCGCGCGTCGAGGGGCGCGGGGATGTCCCGCGGGGAGACGCCCAGCGCGTCGAGGAGGGTGCGG
>NZ_JAAKZZ010000290.1 GCF_011045075.1 Streptomyces boncukensis | reverse complement strand
GTGGTGGACGCAGTCGCCGGAGATCAGCGCCGTCTCCCCCTGGCTGGTCAGTTCCACGGCGACGTGGCCGGGGGTGTGGCCGGGTGTTGGGATCAAGCGCAGGCCGGGGGCGATCTCGGCCCCCTTGTGCGGGACGTCGACCGTGCTCAGCAGACCCGCATGTTCGACCGGGATCACGGAGTCGCGAAACATCTGTTCGCGTGCCTCCTCCATGTCGTACGTGGCCCAGAACTCCCGCTCGGCGCGGGAGGTGAGGTAGCGGGCGTTGGGGAAGGTGGGGACCCATTCGCCGTTCACCTGCCGTGTGTTCCAGCCGACGTGATCGGCGTGCAGGTGGGTGAGGATCACCAGGTCGACGGAGTCCGGGGGGAAACCGGCGGCGGTGAGGCGCTCCAGGAAGTCGGTCCGCAGGTTGTGCCAGGCCGGGTTGGCCCGCTCCTTGCCGTTGCCGATGCCGGTGTCGACGAGAACGCGCAGCCCGTTCACGACGAACGCGAAGCTGTGGCTGTCGAGGTGCAGAATCCCGTCATGGCCGGCGAAGTGGGGGTGCAGCCAGTCCTGGGCGGTCACCACCTCAGGGGTGGCGTCGGGCAGCAGCCAGGGTCCGGTCGCGGGCGGCAGGGCGACTTCGTCGATGCGGTGGACTGTGACGCCGCCCACGGCCCAGGAGGGGATGGGAGTGGCGCCGGGGGAGGTGTGCATGGTGTGTCGTTTCCTTTGTTCTCTTCAGCGGAAGCGGTCGGTTGTTCTCTTCAGTGAGAGCGGTCGGCTTCGGGGCGGGGCGCCCCGCGTCGTGACGCGGTGAGTGTCGCCAGGGCCGCCAGAGCCAGGAGAGCGGCGGTGATGGCGTAGGCGTGTGAGGTGGTCCCCAGTCCGTAGTGCTGGGTGGCGGCGCCCGCGGCGACGGCGGGCAGGCTCATGGAGAGGTAGCTGAGGATGTAGTAGGCGGCCAGTGTCGCGGCGCGGTCCCGCTCGTCGAGCGAGGCGAGGAGCATACGCAGCGCCCCCTGGGAAACGGCGCCGAAGGCGATGCCAGCCAGCACCGCGCCGCCGTAGACGGCGGGCAGCCCGGCGCCGTGCAGACCGCTCAGGGTCAGGGCCGCGGCGGGCAGGACGGACAGGCAGCCGCCGATCGCCGTGGCGCGGGGCGGCCTGCTCCGCAGCGCCCATACGGTGAGCGCGGCGGTGGCGCTGAGGGTGAAGAAGACCATGCCGCGGGCTGCTTGCGGGGCGTCGGGGGCCACCAGGCGTACGAGGGCCGGGCCGAGGGAGGCGTAGAAGCCGCCCAGCGCCCAGACGGTGCCGACAGCGGCGCCCGCGGCCGGCAGGGTGCGGCGGACCGGGGGCGGGACGCCGGCCCGCGGGCGCAGCGACCGCAGCGCTCCCGCGCGGCGGTGGGCCGTCTCCGTGGTGAAGGTGGCCGCGATCGCCTGGGCAAGGAACAACGCCGCCAGCAGTACGTAGACGGTGACGGTGGGGGCGGGGGCGAAACGGACGAGCAGGGTGGAGACGAGCACGCCGGTGGCCATGCCGGCGACCGGGGTGACGCTGTTGGCCAGGGCGGACCGGCCCGGGCGCCGGGGGCTTTCCAGGTCGAGAAGCGCCGCGCCCGCGGCGCTGGTGGCCGCGCCGGTGGCCGCTCCTTGCAGGACCCGGGCGATGGTCAGGGAGCCCGCGCCGTCCGCTGAGGCCAGGAGGACCATGGAGGCGGCCGCCATGAGCAGGGCGCCTGCCAGGACGGGGCGTCGTCCCAGGTGGTCGGAGAGCGCTCCGGTGGTGAGCAGGGCCAGCAACAGGGCCAGGGCGTACGCGCTGAAGACCACGGTGACGGCGAGCGCGGAGAGGCCCCACCGGTCCTGGTAGAGCGGGTAGAGCGGGGTCGGAGCGCTGGACGCGGCCAGGAGGGCCGCGAGTATCGACACGTCGAGGGCGAAAGAAGCCGTGCGCCTCTTCGTAGGGGCGCGGGCGGACCGATGGGCGACGTACGCGGGTGCGTCGGACATGACGCCGGGCATGACGCCGGGCATGGGACCCCTTCCGTAAAGGCAATGAATTTGCGTTAACCCGACCGTAGGACCTACGGTCGGGTTAACGCAAACCGTTGGCTTTTAGTGTGGGGCGCTTCGTTGCCACGCCCCCTGATCAGGAGAAACCCGTGCCCTCCGTTGAACTCACGCCGCCCGAGGCCGCCCGCTGGGCCACCCGTGCCGGACTTCCACTGCCCGATGACCGCCACACCGCGGTCGCCGCCACCGCCAACCACATCCACTCCGTCGTCGCGGTCCTGCGTGAGCTGGACTTCGGGGACACCCCGCCCGCCGGCGCCTACCGCGCGGGAAAGGAGAAGCACGATGCAGCCGCATGAGCTGACCCTCGCCGACGCCGCGCAGCAGATCCGGGCCCGCCGGCTGTCCCCCGTCGCGCTGGTGGACTCGGTCCTCGACCGCATCGACCAGGTGGACCCGCACGTCGAGGCGTACGTCGCGGTCACCGCCGAGCAGGCCCGCGGCGCGGCGCGGGAGGCCGAGCAGGAAGCGGCCCGCGGCGTGTTCCGGGGATCGCTGCACGGCGTCCCGGCCGGGCTCAAGGACCTGATCGACGTCGCCGGCTCGCCCACCAGCGCCAGTTCCCGGGTCCGGGCCGGCCACCGCGCGGCCGCCGACAGCACGGTCGCCGCCCGGCTGCGGGCCGCAGGCTCCGTCCTGGTCGGCAAGACCCACACCCACGAATTCGCCTACGGCCTGACCACCCCGCAGACCGCCAACGCCTGGGACCGCGGCCGGGTCGCGGGAGGCTCCAGCGGCGGGTCCGCCGTCGCGGTGGCGGCCGGGGCGGCGACCTTCGCCCTCGGCACCGACACCGGCGGGTCGATCCGGGTTCCCGCCGCGCTGAACGGGGTCGTCGGCTGCAAGCCGACCTACGGGCTGGTGCCGCGCCACGGCATCACATCGCTGTCCTGGTCGCTGGACCACGTCGGCCCGGTCACCCGCACCGTCAAGGACGCGGCCCTGGTCCTGACCGTCCTCGCCGGGCACGACCCGCGTGACCCCGCCTCGCTGGACACCCCCGCCGTCGACCACCGGCCGGAACGGGAGCCGGACCTGACGGGCGTGCGCGTCGGGGTACCGCGCAATTACTACTTCGACCATGTCGACGCGGAGGTGGAGACCGCCGTCCGCCGGGGCATCGCGCAGCTGGAGACGCTCGGCGCCCATCTCGTCGAGATCGACATCCCGATGACCCGGTACATCCAGGCCACCCAGTGGGGGCTGATGGTGCCGGAGGCCACCGCCTACCACGAGGGCACGCTGCGTACCGTCCCCGAGCTGTACCAGGCGGACGTCCGCATCCTCCTGGAGGCCGGTGAGCTGATGGGCGCGGGCGACTATCTGCGTGCCCAGCGCTCCCGGACGCTCATGCAGGAAGAATGGTCCCGCATTCTGGAGAAGGTCGACGTGATCGCCGCCCCGGCGGTCCCGATGACCGCGGTGAAGACCGGCCAGGAGAGCGTCACCTGGTCCGACGGCTCGACCGAGGCCGTCTCTGACGCCTACGTGCGTCTGTCCTCCCCGGCCAACATCACCGGAGTGCCCGCCCTGTCCGTCCCGGTGGGCCACGACACGGCAGGCATGCCGATCGGCATGCAGCTGCTCGGGCGACCCTTCGGCGAGCGGCAGCTGCTGCGGGTGGGCCACGCCTACGAGCGGACGCAGCCCGCCCGATCGCTCGCGCCGGCCGCCTGAGAGCGACGTGCGGGCCGGACGGTTCCAGACCGGCCCCTATGCCGTTCGGCTCCGTTCGGATCAGGACCGGATGCCCGCAGCGAGAGGGCTCTGGCACGGCCGTCGAGCCGGCACGCTTCCTCTAAACGCAAGAACTATGCTTTAAGGTGAGCCCATGAGTCGTAAGCCGATGGTGCGCCCCGGCGGGCGCAGTGCACGGGTCCAGGCTTCGGTGCACACCGCTGTCCGCGAAATCCTGTCGGAGCGGGGCCGCGACGCAGTGACCGTCCCGCTGGTCGCCCAGCGCGCCGGAGTCACCCCCTCGACGATCTACCGCCGCTGGGGCGACCTTCAGGAGCTGCTGTCGGACGTCGCCGTGGAGCGCCTGCGGCCCGACACTGCGCCGGAGGACCACGGTGACCTGCTGTCCGACCTGACGGCCTGGGCCGAACAGTTCCTCGACGAGATGTCGTCCCCCTCCGGCCGCGCCTACATCCGTGACGCTCTGCTCGGCGACCCGGACGGCAGCTACGCCGGTCAGTGCTCGGCCTACGCGGCCGAACAGGTCGACGTCATGCTCGCCCGCGCGATCGGCCGCGAGGAGAACACTCCCGGCGTCGAGACGGCGATGGACCGCGTGGTCGCCCCCATGATGTACCGCATCCTCTTCCGCCCGGCCGGACTCGACGCCGCGTACGCCCGTCGGCTCGTGACCGAGCTCCTCGACGCGGGCGAAGAACACCCCCTCCCATGATCCAGATTCCTCGCGGCCCGCGCAGGAGGAATGGCCCAGATTCACCGTTGCTCATGCCCGCGGGCTGTCGCGGCTCGGGCGCGGCGAGGGCCTTCGGCTTGTGGCGTGGTCCGTGGAGATCACCGCTCTGGTCGGTATACGGCGCCGCGGCGGCCACGACCTTCTTGCCGAGGCTGGTGAGCTGCATGGGGTGTTTGACTCCGCCGCGGACCAGGAGCTCGCCGTCCAGGTCCTGTTCCAGCTTGCGGATCTGTTCCTGCCGCCGGCCGCAGCAGAGCGGGCAGGCCAACCCGAGGCTGCTGTGGAGCCGTTTGAGGTTGTACCAGCTCTCGATCCACTCGAAGATCGCGGTGCGTGCGGTGGCCCGGCTGGGCCAGGGCCGGTCGCAGGGAAGCTCCCGCTTGAGGGTGGCGAAGAACGACTCGGCGAGCGCGTTGTCCCAGCACTGGCCGGTGCGGCCGACGGAAAGCCGGATGCCGAACCCTTGGGCGAGTGCGGCGAATTCACGACTGGTGTACTGGCATCCGCGGTCGGAGTGGAAGATCACACGGGCGGGTGGGCGGCGCTGATGACAGGCCGCGCGCAGGGCATCGGCGACCAGGCTGGTGCGCAGGTGATCGGCGGTGGCCCAGCCCACGACGCGGCGGGTGGCGATGTCGATGACGGTGGCCAGGTAGAGCCAGCCCTCCTCGGTGGGAACGTAGGTGATGTCACCGCACCAGCGGTTGTCGGCGGCGGTCGGGTCCGGCTGGAAGTCGCGTGCGACCAGATCGGGCCGGATGAGTGCGGCCGGATCGGGGACCGTGGTGCGGTGCCGGGGCGGGCGGTGGCGGCCGGTGAGGCCGGCAGCTCTTATCAGCCGGACGACGCGTCGACGCCCGCAGGCGGTGCCCTCGCCGCGGAGGGCGGCGTGGATGCGCGGGGCACCGTAGGTGCCGCGGGATGACTGGCGGACTTCGCTGATCCTCCCGGTCAGCTCCGCGTCGCGGACCGCCCGGGGGCCTGGGGTGCCGGTACGGCGGGCGTAGAAGGCGGCTCGGGAGACCTTCAGCAGCTCACAGGCGCGTTTGACGCTGTGGCCTGCCTGTTTCTCCGCCTCGATGAACGGGTGCACGTTCACCGGGTCTCCGTCGCGAAGAAAGCGGTGGCTCGCTTGAGGACCTCGACGTCTTCGCGAAGACGCTGGTTCTCCCGGCGCAGGCGAGTGAGTTCCTCCTTCTCGTCGCTGGTCAGCCCGGGCCGCTGTCCCGCGTCGGTCTCGGCCTGGTGGAACCACGGCCGCACCGCGGTCTCCGTCAGGTCGAAGTCCTTGGCGATCTGACCGATCGAGCGGTCGCCCCGCTGGCACAGCTCAACGATCCCGGCCTTGAACTCCGGCGTGAACGAGCGACGAGGACGTGGCTTCTTCTTCCCCATGCTCTCCATGGTGGACATCCTTCCGGGGCGACGCCCCTGATCTCGAATGTCCGTCAAACCGGAGCAAGCTCAGACTTCGCGAGCCGCGGTCTCCATCGGGTCTTCATCCGGGTCAACGATGCCGCCGGGAAGTTCTCAGCCGAACGTCTCCGGCACGAAGCGGTAGCGCCACAGCATGAGCGCGCGATCCTGGTCATCGACTACAGCCGCGATAGCGACGTGGTGGAGCCGAACGACGTGATGTTCGAACCGCTCGACGCCTGGAGGGCCTACGTCCACGAGGTTGAGGTTCACCCAGCGGTTCTCGTACAGGCTCCGCTCACCATGGATCTTCCACGGCTCCACCCCGGTCGGACGTTCGACACTGACACCACCAGCGACGCGGTATGAGCTGCGACCGAAGACCTCCAGCAGCCCCTCTGACACGAGGCGTGCGAGAACCTGCCGCAGCGCTGTACGGCGCACGGGCAGCATCTCCTCCAGCTTGCGTTCACTGGGGATCTTCTCCCCGGGCTTCAGCTCTCCGGAGTCGATCCACTGCCGGATCGTGTGGTACGCCTCCATGGACTGCGGTCCCATGTTCGGAGAGCCCCCCCGGTTCATCGACTGGTATGTGCCAGCGTAGCGGGAGGGGAACGGCACCTGATGCAGGGCTGGTAAATAGAGCTCCTCTCGATTCATGCAGGTCATGTGAACCTCACAGACGCCTTGACGTTCTGGCGCTCTGTCTTGACTCTCGAAGTGATCCCGGCTGAGGAGGGTGCAGTGCGCGGACCAGACGAGATCAACGGGTACAACCTCTACGACAACGAGGTCGTCTCCAAGCCCGACGAGGACGAGCAGCAGGAAGAAGACGAAGAGTGAAGCGAGACGCGAAGGGGCGGAAGTGGGCTGAGCCGTTTCACCTCAAGATCAATCGCCAGGTGGGCAAGAAGCTCGGCAGGAAGCTGAAGCACGGAGATGCCGTGCGCATCGACGGGCGGTTCTTCCATGTTGACGACGTACTAGACCACGACGACCCTGCGAGGCGCGTGTTGCTCGGACACTGGGATGTCTCGGACGGGACCGATGGCGCTGTTGTGGAGGCGGCGCGGTTGTACGAGGTCCGGTAGGGCGAGCGGGGCTCATTTCGGCGGTGCCGGCCAGCTCGCACAGCTTCAGGGGGATTCATGCCCAGTACGATCCGCACCGTCGGGGACCTTATCGCTATTCGGGAGTTTGCGCAGAGCGATGTTGAAGACGTGAGGCGTGTCGTTGGCGACGACCGCGTAACCCGATGGCTCTCGCACGACAGCCGCGGCAAGGAAGAAACACGAGCCATGGTCGAGCGAATTACGGCAATGGCGGCAGAAGAGCCACGCACTGACTACTCACTCGCGGTTGTTGCGCCCCCCAGTGACCGCGTTATCGGCTTCTGCCGAATCGGTCTGAGTGGCATCGAGGCTGGAAAGCTTGGTTACGCTATTGCCTATGACGATTGGGGCAAGGGGTACGCGACAGACACCGCTCGAACCATGGTGGACCTCGGATTTCGGAAACTCGGACTCCACCGCATCAGTGCTGCTATCGGCCCTGACAACACGGCTTCCCAACGGGTTGTGGAGAAGTTGGGATTCACGAAAGAAGGCACCCTACGCGATCACGTATTCACGAATGGAGCGTGGCGCGACAGCGTTCTGTACTCGCTCCTTCAGCCAGAGTGGGCCAACATCAAGCAGTAGTCACGCGAGGGTCCTAGGGGGCGCCTCTGCCGGAGGCGCCCCTCAGTCATGAATGCAATGATTGCTTCCGAATCGATCCGGCGGGTGGGCAGTCGGCGGGCCTCCTCATCTGGTCCTGGTGACCTCGCAATTCACCCGTCCTTACAACTCTGTATGGACTGCGCAGCGTCCAATCGCCGACGGACCCGATACGCGGCTGCGTGGATCTCGGGTGCAGCTCGCTGGATGAAGCGCCCGACCACGGTGTCTGAGCCGTACCGGCCCACGATCTCGTCGACCCGCTCCGGCGTCGTTGTGTGCCCGCCAGCTGGCGTCGTGGTCATATCGCACATCACGAGAGCGTCGACGAGGTCGGGACGCTCCTGCTCGAACTCAGCCTCCAGCTCCTCACGGAGCCCGCGTTCCTCTGCTTCCAGAAGCGCAAAGGAGTGGTGTGCTACGAGTCGGACGACGCGTTCGTCGGCATTCTCCTGGTCCCGCAGGAACCGGGCCCCGTCGAGCGGATGGAACCCCGTGGTCGCGATCGATGGGGAGTAGCCGACGTCATGCAGTACCGCCGCGGCCTCCATAAGGTCCGCGTCCTGCCCCAGGATCGGACGCAACTCCCGGGCCCGGCCGGCCACACCCAGTGAGTGCGACCAGCGACGCGGGAGCGGCTTGGACAACATTGACTCGGACAGTGAGTGGGCCCAGCTCGTCAACATCAGCTCTCCCACCGAGCGGAGGTGCGGAAGTTCGCCCCATGATTCTCTCCCACGTTCTCAACCGTGCCACGCCCAGGTTCACTCTTCCCAGCCCTCGGCAGGACGACAGCAGATAGCGAAGCGGAACCACCCTCCGGTGAATATGCGGTGACGTTGCCCAGGTCGGCAATCCCGCCAGCCGCTCCGCAGCAGGTCACACGCATGAGTGCCCTGAAGGAGATCACTCTCTTCTAAGCACCTGGCCGCAGGTTCGAGTCCTGCCGGGGGCGCTCCGACCCGCCCTCCCTTCGGGAGGGTCCGGCTGACACCGGGCAAAACCGGGCTGCTACGGGTGCCGTCCCACATGCGTCCCACAGAATCGGTGGACTCGGGACCGCCCCAGCACACATGCGTAGATGGCCTTCGCCCAGACGCGCCGGAACACCGAGCCCGCCAGCATGCCGCCCCTCTCCCCCGGAAAGAGGAGGTCCGCAGGCTTGAGATCGTACTTCTGGCCAAGCGGGGCCTGGCCCGCGGCGCGCCCGCCGGGCTGCCCGACCTGGAGGCCGCGCTCGCGCTGGTGCGGGGACGGCCCCCGACCGGGTTCTCCGGAGCAGAGCTGCCCTGGGCACTCCCGCTCGTGCAGACGATGCTGGTCCGCATCATCGACGTCGCCCACACGATCGCCACCCGGCAGCGCCAGGCCCCGGCTGCAAGCCGTGACGGCCGGCCTCGCCGTCGACGACACCGCCGACGTCCTCTACCAGGGCTGGATGCCCATCGAGGAGGCCGCCTCCAACCGCAAGGGGGTGTACCAGGCAATCGAACAGCTCCGGGCCGTGTGCCGACGGCTCGATGTGGAATGCAGCCGGAGACCGGAGCCGTCATCAACGGCATCCTCGCCCCCTCCGGTCCCCGGACCACCGCCGCCTGGGGGCCTTTTCTCTCTGTTCGGCGGTGTGTTCGTGCCGGGGTTGGTAGGGGGTGCGGTGCTTGAGCATGGCGTGCAGGACGTTGACGCGGCGGTGGGTGAGGCAGGTGAGGGCGGCGTTGTGGCGTTTGTGTTCGGCGCGTTTCTTGTCGTAATAGACCCTGGATTCCGGGGTACTCAGCGAGGCGAACGAGGCCAGGAACAGGGCCCGTTTGAGCTGCTTGTTGCCGCCGCGGGGTGGTCCTTCGCCGGGGGGGGAGGTTCCCGAG
>NZ_JAAKZZ010000028.1 GCF_011045075.1 Streptomyces boncukensis | reverse complement strand
CTCCTTGCAGTGTGGGGACGACCATCGGCGTGTCCGTCACGGGGTCGGGGACGATGACGCTGGGCAGGTCGAACACGTCCTTGATCAGTGCGGCGTCCACGACGCCCGCGGGGTCGCCCTCGGCGACCACCCGGCCGTCCTTCATGGCGACCAGGTGGTCGGCGAACCGGCACGCCTGGTTGATGTCGTGCAGGACGGCGATCACCGTGCGGCCCTGGTTGCGCAGCCGGGTCAGCAGGCCGAGGAGCTGGTACTGGTGGGTGATGTCCAGGAACGACGTCGGCTCGTCGAGCAGCAGGTAGGGCGTCTCCTGGGCGAGCACCATGGCCATCCACACCCGCTGCCGCTGTCCGCCGGACAGCTCCTGCACCGGCCTGTCGGCCAGGTCGGCGACACCGGCCGCGTCCATCGCCCCGGTGACGGCCTCCTCGTCGCGGGCCGACCACGTCGCCAGCAGCGACTGGTGCGGGAACCGTCCCCGGCCCACGAGCTGACGGACCTTCATGTCGTCGGGGGCCAGCGGGTCCTGCGGCAGGAAGCCGAGCAGCTTGGCCAGTGCCTTGGTCGGGTAGCCGGTGACCTCGCGGCCGTCGAGCCGCACATGCCCGGTGTCGGGGTGCAGCAGCCGGACGAACGCGCGCAGCAGGGTCGACTTCCCGCAGGCGTTGGGGCCCACGATGGCGGTGAACGCGCCGTCGGGGACGTCGAGGCTCAGCCGTGTGGACACCACCCGGTCTCCGTAGCGCAGGGTGATCTCCCGTGCGGTCAGGCGTGCGGTCACGCGCGCCCCACCTCCTTGGTCAGCAGCCAGATCAGATAGCAGCCGCCGATCGCCGTACTCACCACGCCGACCGGCAGCGAGTCCGGCGCCAGCAGCAACTGGGCGACGAGGTCGGCCCCCTGCAGCAGCACGGCCCCGGTGAGTGCGGCCGGGAGCAGCGTCACCCCGGCGGTGCCCGCGAGCCTGCGGCCGATCTGTGGTGCGGCCAGCGCGATGAACGCGATCGGCCCGGCCACCGCGGTCACCGTGGCCGAGCAGCCGACGCCGACCAGCACCATCAGCAGCCGCAGCCGGCCCAGCCCGACCCCCGTGGCCACCGCGATCGCGTCGCCGAGCGCGGCCTGCTGCATCGCGTGCGCCCGCGTGGCCAGCAGCGCCAGCAGGACGGCGATCACCGCGAACGGAATCCACAGGTCGTCCCAGCCCACGCCGTTGAGCGAGCCCGCGCTCCAGCCGACCGCGGCGATCGCCACATCCAGGTCGGCGCGCAGCACGATCCACGAGTTGAGCGCGGTCACCATCGCGTTGACCGCGATTCCGATCACCACCAGCCGCAGCCCGGAGAAGCCCCGGTCGGACGCCAGCAGGTAGATCACGGCCGCGACGAGCAGCCCGCCCAGCACCGAGCCGGTGGCGAGCTGCGCGGACGTGCCCGAGAGCACGGTGAGGGCGACCAGGGCGCCGGTGTAGGCGCCCGCGTCGAGGCCGATCACGTCCGGGCTGCCCATCGGGTTGCGGGTGAGGCTCTGGAACACCGCCCCGGCGACGCCGAGCGCGGCGCCGAAGACCAGGCCGGCCAGCACCCGCGGCAGGCGCCACTCCAGGATCACCACGGAGGGCTCGGCGCCGGTCAGGGCGGCGAACACCTCGACGGGGCTGGACCAGGACGCGCCGTAGCACAGGCCGAGCAGCGCCAGGCCCAGCATCAGCGCGGCCAGCACCGCCGCGAGCACCACCGTGCGGCGTGCGGCCCGCAGTCCGAACGGGAGTCCCAGCGTGCTCACAGCGCCCCCGCCCCGTAGCGGCGGACGGCCCAGATCAGCATCGGGCCGCCGAGGAACGCGGTCACGATGGCCACGGGCACCTCGCCGGTCGACAGCAGCACCCGCGACCCGATGTCGGCGACCAGCAGCAGGATCGGCCCCAGCACCATCGTGTAGAGGATCAGCCACGGCACCGAGCCCGCCGCGGGCTTGCGGGCGAGGTGCGGCACGATCAGCCCGACGAACAGGATCGGCCCGGCCACCGCCGTCGCCGCCCCGCTGAGCACGGTGATCAGCACCAGCGCTGCGGCCCGCGCCCGCGCCACACCCGCGCCCAGCGTGTGGGCCACGGTCTCACCCAGCGACAGGGCGTTGAGCGACCGGCTCAGCAGCAGCGCGCCGAGCAGGGACACCCCGATCGCGGCCAGCGGCAGGGCCAGCGGCGCCTGTTCCCGGGCCGCCAGCGATCCGACCGACCAGAACCGGTACACGTCGAAGACGTCGGGGAGCATCAGCCGCAGGCCCAGCGCGACGCCGCTCAGCACGGCGGTCAGGGCCACGCCGGTGAGCACCAGGCGCAGCGGCGAGCGCCGCCCGACCGCGGCGACCAGCAGCGCCGCGAGCACCGAGCCGATGAGCGCGAAGCCCAACTGACCGGCCTGCCCGGCGGCCAGGCCGAGCGCCGAGCCGACGGTGATGGCGAACCCGGCGCCCGCGGTGACCCCGAGGATGCCGGGCTCGGCCAGCGGGTTGCGGGCCAGCGTCTGGATGAGCGCACCCGCCACCCCCAGCGCGGCGCCGACCGCGACGGCCAGCAGCGCGCGGGGCGCCCGGACGTCCCGGACGATCACCTGGTCGTCGGTGCCCCGGTAGTCCAGCAGCGCCCGCACCACCTCGGAGGGCGGCACGGCGTGGGCGCCGATGCCGATGCTGAGCACGGCGACCGCCGCCAGCAGCACCAGTCCGCCGGCGAGCAGGCCGGTCCTCGGGACGGCCCGTCCGGCTCCCGCTCCCCGGGGCGTGCGGCCTGCGGCGGTCACGAGTCCAGCAGCGGCGCGAACGCCTTGTCGACCGCGTCCAGGGTCTGCATGGCCTGCCCGTAGGTGGCGGCCTCGGTGTAGCGGATCGGGAAGGTCTTCCCGGCCTTGACGGCGGGGAGGTTCTTCCACAGCTTCGAGTCCATGACGTACTTCACCGACTCGGGGACGCTGCCGTCGGCCTCGACCGAGTAGGTGAGGGCGTCGGCCTTGCCCAGCGAGGACGGCAGCTCCTCGACGGACGGGTACTCGCTGACCGCGCGCGAACCCTTGCCGGCCTTCTTGACCTTGCCGTAGTAGTGCGCGCCGATGTCCTCGGCGACGTTGGTGCCCCACGAACCGCCGAACTCGCGCTGGAAGGTGCCCTTGGAGACCTCGCCGAAGGCGCCGACATGGCCCAGCTTGAGCTGCGGCAGCACGTCCTTGTACTTCTTCTTCAGCTCGGCGGCCCTGGCCTCGTACGTGGCCTTCACGGCGCCGAACTGCTCGAGCGCTCCGGCGGCGTCGGCCTGCTTGCGGGAGAGGGTGCGCCACGCGGACGGCTTGGTCGGGCCGATCGCCACGACCGGGGCGATGGACTCCAGCCGCTTGACGTCGATGTCGCCGAGCACCGGGGCGGGCACGCCGATGACGATCAGGTCGGGCTTGGCCTCGGCGACGGCCTCGTAGTTGGTCTCGGACGCCTGCTCGCCCGCCACCTTGGGGAGCTTCTTGTAGGCGGCCAGGTCCTTCTTGCCCATCATCGGCTCCCCGCGCTTCCACGACGAGATGCCGACCAGCGGCGCGTCGGCCTCGATCAGGGCGGGCACGGCGTAGCCGGTGGCCACGACGCGCTTCGGCGCGGCCGGGATCTTGATCTTGCCGTTGTCGGCGGCGAAGACGCGGGTCTTGCCCTTCCCGGCCGAGTCCGTCCCGTCGTCGGATGACCCGCACCCGGTCAGGGCAAGGGCCAGGGCCAGGGCACCGGCGAGGGCGCCGGCCAGGGCCGACGATCTGCGTATGGACATGTGCATGCTCCTTGTTGCTCAGGTAGAGGTGGGCCGGGTGGTCAGTGGCCGTCTTCGTCGAAGTCGGCGACGCCGCGCTTCCAGTAGCCGGTGATGTCGTGGTCGGCCCGCTCCAGCCGCAGCACGTCGCGGACCCAGCGGCGCAGCGGCTTGAGCTGCCCCGCCTCGCCCGCGGCCCACACGTACACCCGCTCGCCCCCGGGCACCGCCACCGCGGTCACGGCCCGCGCCAGCGCGTCACCGGTGCCCGGCGGCCGGTCGCCGCGGTGCAGCCAGCGCACCTCGACGCCCTCGGGCGCGGACAGCTCGATCTCCTGGGCCGCGTCGGCGACTTCGACGAACGCCCAGCCCCGCGCGGTCCTGGGCAGCTCCTCCAGCCAGCGCGCGATCGCGGGCAGCGCCGTGATGTCGCCCGCGAGCAGATAGCGGTCGTAGGAGTGCGGGACGATCAGCCCGCCGGGCGGCCCCGCGACGTGGACGGTGGCGCCGGGCCGGGCCGCACGTGCCCAGTCCGACGCCAAGCCGCCGTCGTGCGGCACGATATCGATGTCGATCTCGCCCGCGGCCGGGTCGTAGCGGCGCACGGTGTACTGCCGCGTGGTGGGCGACGGCCGCGGCCAGCGCAGCATCGCCCCGCTCGGCTCGGGCAGCCGCAGCGCACCGTCCGGGTCCGGGAAGATCAGCTTCACATGCTCGTCCGGCGAGTGGGCCTCGAACCCCTGGGTGCCCGCCCCGCCCAGGGTCACCCGCAGCAGGCCGTCGCCGACCATGGCGGTGCGCACGACCTCGGTCTCCCGGACGCGGACCGGGTAGCCCACCTTCTCGGCGCGGCGGCCCGCCCGGACCTCCGCGATCCGGTCCAGGTGCCGGTGCCGGTGGTCGGCCCGGGTCACGCGGCCTCACCGGTCAGCAGCGCCGTCCAGTGCGCCAGTTCGGGCCGCTCGGCCAGGTCGGGGAACTCCAGTGCGGTGGCTCCTGAGGCGCGCCAGCGCTCGACCAGCGTCATGAGGCGCACCGAGTCCAGTCCGCGGTCCATCAGGTTCTCCTCGGGCGCGATCTCGTCGGGGTCGCAGCCCAGCAGCTCCGCGACGTCGGCGCGGACACGCTCGGGCGACAGGGTCTGGCTCATCTCGTGGCTCCTGCGGGGACGGGCGCCGACAGCGCGGTCAGCGCGTCGACGGTGGTGGTGACGACGCCGCAGCGCTGCGCGACGTACGCGCACGCCTGGCTGTGGCGTTCGCGCGAGAAGTCGGCGACCGCGTCGGCCATCAGGAACGGCTGGACGTCGCGCATGAACGCCTCGACGGCGGTGGCCTGGCAGCCGATGTGCGCGTACACACCGGTGATCAGCAGCTGGTCCCGGCCCAGGGCGGCCAGCTGCTCGGCGAACGTGCTGCGCTGGAAGGCGCTGTAGCGCCACTTGGCCAGCACGGTGTCGGCCCCGGCCGGGGCGAGCGCGGCGACGATGTCCGCGGCTCCCGGGTCGGAGTCGATCACCGCGCCGATGCCCTCGCCCCAGAACTCGGTGAGCAGCCCGCGGTCCGCGGCGTCCTGCCTGCCCGGCTGCGCGGTGTAGAACACCGGAACCCCCCGTTCACGGGCGACCCCGGCCAGCCGCGCGATGTTCTCCGTCACCTCCGGCACCGGGGCCCCGGCGTACGGGGCGAGGAAATAGCGCTGCATGTCGTGGATCAGCAGCGCCGCACGGGCCGGATCGGGCCGCCACCCCACACGCGCCGCGGGCAACTCGCCGGGGGCGGGCAGGGGATAGGGCGGGATCTCCGGCAGGGACACACGGATCACTCCCTTCACTTCTCGCTTCACTCCTCGCGTGCGAGCGCGGCCAGTGCCGCCCTCAGCTCGCGCTTGCTGGTCTTGCCGACGCCGGTCACCGGGAACTCCTCGACGACCTGCACCAGGTCCGGCACCTTGAACGCGGCCACCCTGCGCCCGCGTACGAACGCGCGCAGCTCCGATGCGGTCGGCGACGCGCCCGCGGCGGGCACGACGTAGGCACAGGTCCGCTCGCCGAGGTACGGGTCGGGCACCGCGACGACGGCGGCGTCGAGCACGCCCGGGTGCGCCATCAGGTGGTTCTCGACCTCCTCGGCCGCGACCTTCTCCCCGCCCCGGTTGATCTGCTCCTTGACCCGGCCGACGACCTCGATCTGCCCGGAGGGCGTGCGGCGCACCAGGTCGCCGGTCCGGTAGAAGCCCTCCGGGGTGAACGCGGTGGCGTTGTGCTCCTCGGCCCGGTAGTAGCCGCGGATCGTGTAGGGACCGCGGGTCAGCAGGGCGCCCGGCGCTCCCGGCGCCACGTCGGCGCCGGTGTCCGGGTCGACGACGCGGATCTCGTCGTCGGGGGAGATGGGGCGGCCCTGGGTGCCGAGCACGGTCTCCTCGGGGTCGTCCAGGCGGGTGTAGCAGACCAGCCCCTCGGCCATCCCGAACACCTGCTGCAGCCGGCAGCCCAGGGCGGGGCCGATCCGCTCCGCCAGCTCCCGCCCGCACTTGGCCCCGCCGACCAGCAGCACCTCCAGCGAGGACAGGTCGCGGTCGGTGCGGGCCGCGGCCTGCACCCACGCGGCGGCCAGCGGCGGCACCACCCCGGTGATCGTGACCCGTTCCGCCTCGATCAGCCGGAAGGCGGTGTCCGCGTCCGGCCGCGGCGCCATGACCGTGGCCGCGCCCGCGTGCAGCGCGCCCAGCACCCCGGGAGAGCTCAGCGGGTAGTTGTGCGACACCGGCAGCGCGGCCAGGTAGACGCTCTCCGGGCGCAGCGCGCAGATCCGGGCGCTCTCGCGGACGCTGTAGAGGTAGTCGTCGTGGGTGCGCGGGATCAGCTTCGGCAGCCCGGTGCTCCCGCCGGAGAGCTGCAGGAACGCCACGCCCTCCGGATCGGGGTCGGGCAGCTCGCGCGGTGCCGTCGCGGCCAGGTCGGCGAACTCCTCCGATCCGACCACCAGCACGCGTCGCACGGAGTCCACCTCGGAGGCGACGGCGCGGGCTGTCGCGGCGTGGTCGTGCCGCTCGTGCTCGCCGACGGTGAGGACGGCGGCGGCCTCGCTCTGCGCGGCGAAGTGCCGCAGCTCGCCGTGCCGGTGCGCGGGCAGCGCGAACACCGGCAGCACGCCCGCGCGCCACATCCCGAACACCACCGGCAGGAACTCCGGAATGTTGGGCAGCTGCAGGACGACCCGGTCGCCGGGGGCCAACCCGCTCCCGGCCAGGCCCGCCGCGATCCGGTGGGCCCGCTCGTCCAGTTCGGTGAAGCTCCACCGGCTGTCCCCGCCGACGACGGCTGTCCGGTCGCCGTACGCGGTGGCCAGCGACGTCAGCAGCGCCCCGAAGGTCTGTCCGCGCCAGTGGCCCGCGGCCCGGTAACGCGCGGCGACCGCCGGCGGCCAGGGCACGTGGTCCCGGGTCACGCCACATCCTCCGCGCCGAGGGCACGCAGCAGCGTACGGAACTTCGCGCAGGTCTCGGCCAGTTCGGCCGCGGGGTCCGAGTCCGCGACGATGCCGGCCCCGGCGAACAGCCGGACCGTCCGGTCGCACACCTCGGCGCTGCGGATCGTCACCGCCCACTCGCCGTCCCCGTCGAGCCCGGTCCAGCCGACCATGCCCGCGTAGTAGCCGCGGTCCTCCGGTTCCAGGTCCGCGATGGCCGCGAGCGCCCCGGTCCCGGGCGCACCGCACACGGCGGGGGTCGGGTGCAGCGCCTCGGCCAGTCCCAGCGCCGAGCAGGCCGGGTCGGCCGGAGCCGCCAGCCGCCCGGTGATCCGGGTGGACAGGTGCCACATCGTGGGCGTGCCGATCACCTCGGGCTGCGCGGGCACGTCCAGGTCGACACAGAACCGGCCGAGTACCTCGGCCACCTGTGCGGTGGTGTAGGCGTGTTCGGCGAGGTCCTTCGCCGACTCCCGCAGCCGCGCGATCCGTTCGCGGTCGAGCGCCTCGTCACCCGACCGGGGGGCCGAGCCGGCCAGCGGGTTGGCCACCACCGTCGCGCCGCGCCGGGACACCAGCAGTTCGGGGCTCGCCCCGACCAGCGTGCGCGGGGCGGGATCGCCGGGCGCGGTGACATCGGCGGCGAACGCGTAGGCGGCCGGGTCCGCCCCCACCAGACGGGCCAGCAGCGCGGGCACCCACACCGGCGCCTCGGCGGTGAGCTCCAGACAGCGGGCCAGCACGACCTTGCTCAGGTCGCCGCGGCCGATCCGCTCCAGCGCCCGGCGGACGCCGTCGGTGTACTGTGCGGTCCCGGGGCGCGGGGTCACCGTCCGCACCGTCCCCGACTCGGCTCCCGGCGCCCGTACGTCCGTGGGGGCATCCGCGCGCCGTACCACGGAAGGCACCAGCAGGGCGGCCTGGGCTGCCGGGTGGAATCCGACGGCGCCGGCGACGACGGGCTCGGGTATCCCCGCCGCCGCGGCCGCGTCGAGGGCGTCGGCGGCGGCAAGGGCGTGCGCACCGTTCCCTGCCCGGACCCGGGCGTGCTCGCCGTCGGCGAGCAGCGCGCCGCGTGCCGAGGAGAAGTAGAACGAGCCGGGCAGGTAGGCGGCCAGCAGATCGGCCGCCCGGTGCACAGGTCTGGGGCGCTCCAGTGCGGATATGGACATGTCTGCGATTCCTTCCTCAAGCGCGCAGCGTGGCGCCGCCGTCGACGAACAGGCTCTGCATGGTGATGTGCCGGGCGCGGTCGGAGACCAGGAACAGCACGGCGTCGGCGATGTCGGCGGGGTCGGCGATGCGGCCCAGCGGGATGCCCACCCGGAACTCCTCGGGAGTACCCGCGATCACCCGCGCGAGGTCGTCCTCGTCCGTCCAGAGCTGACGCTGCATCGGCGTGTCGGTCGAACCGGGCGCGACCACGTTGCAGCGGATGCCGTAGCGGGCCACCTCCAGCCCCAGACAGCGGGTGAGCATGGTGGCCGCGGCCTTGGAGGCGGCGTACGCACCCATGCCCGTACGCGGCACGCCCGCGGCGTTGGACGCGACGGTCACCAGTGCCCCGCGCCCGCGGGGTGTCATCCGGCGGGCCAGCTCGCGCAGGACGACGAACACTCCCGTGGTGTTGACGGAGAAGGTGTCCGCCCAGTCCTCGTCGGTGGTTTCGCACAGCGGTCCCGGCCGCAGGATGCCCGCCACCGGCACCCCGATATGGATCGGCCCGATGTCGCGCTCGGTCTTCTCGACGACGTCGGCGACGGCGGCGGCGTCCGCCACATCGGCGGTGCACGGCACGACCCGCCCGTGCGAGCGATCCGCCAGCTCCGCCAGGCCGTCCGTGTCGGTGTCGACGGCGGCGACGGTGGCGCCTTCGCGGACCAGCCCGTCGACCACAGCTGCACCGATCCCGCGGGCCGCCCCAGTGACGAGAGCCGTCGAGCCCGCAACGCCCGCATTCCAAGCCGACATGACCTTCCCTCCCGGTTTAGTGAGGTAAGGCTAACCTGATCCGTAGCAGGCTGTGCAAGTCACCCGCGGCCCTCCCGGGCTTCCATGGCGCGACACCACGTCATGGAAGGCGGATCTGCGCCGTACGCCCCAGCTCCTGGGGCAGGAGATGGATGTAGGTGAGCGTGGAGTCGGTGTGGCGATGGCCGGCGAAGGTGGCAATGGCGTGCAGTTCCCAGCCCATCCGGGCCAGGTCGGTCAAGCACAGGTGCCTCGTGGAGTGCGTGGAGAACCGCGGGACATCGGCGGTCAGCCCGATCCGCGGACTACTTTCGACCAGGTCCACAAGCTCAGCGGCTGGGCGTGGTTGCGCCGGGATTCCGACAGGAACAGCGGTCCACGCGCCCGGCTGATCTTGGCCCGGTGAGCGAGGTAGCCCGACAGCAGGACGCCGGTCGGCGCGGAGTACGGGACAACGCGCTCCAGCCGGTTCTTAGTCGTCTCCGCCCGGACTCGCAGGGTTCGGTGAGCCGGGTCGAGGTTGTCGGTGCGCAGGGAGCAAAGCTCTTCGCGACGTAGTGCGGCGTCGTAGGCGAGGGCGAGCATCACGCGGTTGCGGATCGGCTCCTCGGCGGCGACCGCGAGGACATCCATCCACTGCTGTTCGGTGGGTATCCAGGGCAGTTTCGTCAGCCTCGGCACGAGGCCACGCTCGTGTCCGCCGCGTTGGCGGCCGGGCGTGTAGCGGCCACGGCCGACCGGGTTGGAGTCGCGCTGCCCGTCCTCCATGAGGAAGTCGTAGAACAGCCGGACCGGCACCAGGCGCTGCTGAATGGTGGCGTTGGCCAGACCTGAGCCCGAGTCGATCGAGACCACGTTCGCACCGCGATGGCTGGGACGTGAGGTCAACTCCCGTACGTAGACGGCAACATGTGCTCGACCGGCGGTCAGCGGGTCGACGTTCTCCCGCCCGCACATCACCAAGTACTCGGCCAGCCCCCGGGCGTAGGCGTCGATCGTCCGGGGCGCCCTGCCCAAGTCGGTCCACGCCTGCAGCCACTCGGCCGCTCGTTCGTGCCGGCCGAGCACCGGCCACTTCTCCTCCAGCACTGCCGTGCCCAACACATCTCCTCAGTCCGTGGTCGTACAGCAGGGAGATGATCTCCGCTGCGGTCAGATTCCACGTAACTGTTATTCGATGCCGTCGAGCACGGCGTCTCGGCTGGCCCCGGCGGCACACCGCCCGCTTGACGCTGACCGTCGGTGAAGTGGCCGGCGTTCCCTGTCCAGGTCCGAGGCGGCCTTGCGTCAGGCTGTGTCCTGCGTTTGGGGCCGGGGCTCCGGGGTCCGCTCGGCCGTCAGGATCGTGTGTTCCGGAGCCGTGTCGTCGTCCCGGGCCAGGAGCCAGTACAGGAGTGCGGGGACGGCCAGGCCGACGAGCCAGGAGATGTCCGCGCCGCCCAGCGGATCCACCAGCGGGCCGGTATAGAAGTGGGTGGCCAGGAAGGGGAGCTGAGCTGCCAGGCCCACGGCGTAGACGGAGAGGGCCTTCCAGCGCCAGGCGCCGTAGCGGCCGTTCGGGTCGCTGAGCGCGGGCAGGTCGTAGCGCTCCTTGGCGATGAGGTAGTAGTCGACCAGGTTGATGGCCGACCACGGGGTGAAGGCCGTCAGCAGGAAGAGCAGGAAGTCTTTGAACGAGGTCAGGAAGCTGTCCTTGCCGATCAGTGCGACCGCTGTGCCGGCCACCATGATTCCGGCGATATAGGCGGCTCGGGCGCGCGGTCCCAGCAAGCGCTGTCCCCGGAAGCCGCTGATGCCGGTGACCATCGACATGAAGCCGCCGTAGGTGTTCAGGACGTTGATGGTCAGCTTCCCGAGCGCGATGACGAAGTAGAGGAACGAGGCCATGACACCGGCGCCGCCCAGGCCGACGATGTAGTTCACCTCGTGTCCGGTGAACGCCGGGCCGGCTGCGGCGGCGGCCAGCGCGCCGAAGGTCATCGACCACTGCGAGCCGAGGGCCGAGCCGCTCAGGGTCCACCAGAACGTGGCCCGCGCCGAGGTGGAGCGCGGCAGATAGCGGGAGTAGTCCGCGACGTAGGGGCCGAACGCCAGCTGCCAGGACGCGGCGAGGGATATCGCCAGCAGAAACAGGGGCAGCGAGAAGGCGCGGTCGGCCAGCAGTTCGGACAGCTCCGCGCGCTGCAGCAGCCGGGCACCGAGGTAGACGAAGGTGACCGCACACACGAGCCCTGCGACGCGGCCGAGGGCGTGGATCACGCGATAGCCGATGGCCGCCGCCACCGCGGTGACCAGGGCGAAGAGGACGATGCCCGGGGTGTCGCCGAGATGCGTCAGCTCGCCCACGGCTTGTCCGGCCAGCACGCTGCCGCTGGCGAAGAAGCCGATGTACATGACGATGACGAGGGCGAGGGGCACCGCCGCGCCCCGGACGCCGAACTGAGCGCGGCTGGAGATCATCTGCGGTAGTCCGAGGCGAGGCCCCTGCGCCGAGTGCAGGGCCATCACGGCCCCGCCCAGCAAGTTGCCGAGCAGCAGGCCGATGACCGCCCAGAAGGCGCCGGAGCCGAAGACGACGGCGAGGGCGCCGGTGACAACTGCGGTGATCTGGAGGTTGGCGCCCAGCCACAGTGTGAACTGGCTGAACGCCGTGCCGTACCGCTCGGAGTCGGGGACGACATCGATCGATCGCCGCTCCACCACACCGGCCATACCTGCACCTTCTTTCACTTGCCCCACTGCTGCATGGATCCATTCAGCTTGGAGAGTGACTGAATAAAGGTCAATACATTCGGGTGAAGCTTCCGTTAATCGGGCCGCCTGGGCAGGGACCGTCCCTTGCTGTTTCGGCGTGGGCTGCGGGTGGTGGTCGAGCCGCTGTTGCCCCGGAGTGAGCGTCGGGCCCGTCATCCGGGACGTAAGCGGCATCCGGACCGGCTGGTGTTCCAGGGCGTCCTGTTTGTGCTGCACACCGGGATCGCCTGGGAACATCTGCCGCAGGAACTCGGCTTCGGCTCGGGCATGACCTGCTGGCGCCGCCTGGCCGAGTGGACCGAGGCCGGCGTGTGGCCCCGGTTCCACGAAGTCCTCCTTGTCAAGCTCCGCGGCGTGAACGCGCTGGACTTCTCCCGTGCTGCGGTCGACGGCTCCCGCATCCGTGTGTTCGAGGGGGCTCCAAGGCCGGACGAAGCCTCGTTGACCGGGGCAGGACGGGCAGCAGGCATCACCTGATTAGGGACGCCACGGGCATCCCGCTCGCGGCCACCTTGACCGGCGGCAACCGTAACGACGTCACGCAACTCGTCCCACTCCTCCAGGCCGTGCCGCCCGTGCGTGGCAAGCGCGGCCGGCCCCGGCGCCGCCCCGACGTGGTGCTGGCCGACCGCGGCTACGACCACGACAAGTACCGCCGCCTGGTCTGGGACCTCGGCGTAAAACCACTGATCGCCCGCCGCGGCACCGAGCACGGCTTCGGCCTGGGCGCCCAACGCTGGGTCGTGGTGCGCGCGCTCGCCCACCTGCACTGGTTCCGTCGCCTGCGGATCCGCCGGGAGATACGTGACGACATCCACGTAGCCTTCCTCACCCTCGGATGCGCACTCATCTGCTGGCGACGCCTGAAGGCATCCCGGTAGGAGTTCTCAGGTGATGTCGTCGACAAGAGCCTCAAGGTGGCGCTCTCCGTCGCGGGTGTGCGCGCCGGCGGCCAGTGCAGCCTTGGCAAGACGGGCTGCAGCGGGCTCACTGAACAGTCCGTTGAGGAGTTCGTTGGCCTTTTGCAGGCCGTGAGTGGTCGACTCGATCGCGGTGTCGACTGCTTCGGTCGCGGCGCGGGCGACGCCGGGCGGCAGAGCGGCGATGCGGGCGGCGAGGGTGTCGACGACGTGGTCGAGCTCGGTGTCCGGCACGGCCCGGTTCACCCATCCGATCCGTTCCGCGGTCGCGGCATCGATCAGCTGCCCGCCAAGGATGATCTCCAGGGTGCGTGCGCGACCCACGAGACCGGGCAGGTGTGCAGTGCCTCCCGCGCCCGGGATGATTCCCAGTCGGCACTCCATCTGGGCCATTCCGGCGCGCTTGAGCGATGCGAACCGCATGTCCATCGCGGACGCCAGTTCCGCACCGCCGCCGCGTGCCAGTCCGCGCAGCTTGGCGATGGTGATCTGCGGCAGCGACCGGATGCGTTCGTGGAGCCGCATCATCGGGTTGAGGGACTGGTCTTGTTCGGGTGCCGTGGGGAGGGCAACGAATGTCGCGGGGTCGTCGGCGGTCGTCATGTCGCCGTGCGCGACGAAGAAGTCCGGGTCCGCACTGTCGAAAACGATCACCCGGACGTCGTGGTCGTCGGACATGGCGTCCGCGAACCGGTCCAGGTCCGTCATCAGGGCGGCGTCGAGCAGGTTGATGGGAGGGTTGTCGATCACGACGTGCGCCACGCCGCTGGTGAGAGAGGTCTTGAGGGTCGGGTATGCGTCAGTCATGATTCCCGTCTTCGCGTCCGGCTACTGGGTATCCGAGGTATACCTAGTAGTACGGATACACTTCAACGAAATCAGGTATTGCGAGGGAGACCGACGTGCCCGAAGTGGAGCTCAATGGCGACGGCCGGAATCTACTCGACCAACTCTTCGACAAGTGGTCCTTGCTGGTACTGGCCGCATTGTGCGACCGTCCCCGGCGCTTCAACGAACTCCGGCAACACATGCCCGCTGTCACCCCGAAGTCCCTGACCACATGCCTGCGGCGACTGGAGCGCAACGGCATGGTCGAGCGAGCGGTCGTGTCCACGGAACCGGTGGCGATCGAATACCGCATCACCCCCCTGGGCCGGACCCTTCGGTCCCCTGTGCACGCCATGCTGGAATGGGCCGTCGATCACCTCGACGCGGTCGAAACCGCCCGCTGCCACTACGACGAGCGACGTGTGGACAAGTGACATCCCGCCTATCGCGCACAGGACCTGGAACACCCAGGATGCCTGGATCTTCTCGGAGGCTCCCGTCCACCCGACCTTGATCAGCGAGGACACCTTCCGGGCCGCGCAGGAGCGCCTGGCCTCCCGGGGGCCGACATCCCGGCCCCGGCAGGGAGTGCGCACGCGGCACCCTTACGTGTTCAAGGGGCTGCTGCACCACGAGTCCTGTCACCGGCGGATGCAGGGGAACTGGGCGCACGGTGAGGCTTACTACCGGTGCCGGTTCCCCAAGGAGTACGCGCTGGCCAATCATGTGGAGCACGGCCTGAACGTGTATCTGCGCGAGGTCGACGTCCTCGACCCGCTGGATGCCTGGCTCGCGGGGGCTTTCGCTCCGCCTGAGATCGAGCGGTCGCTGAGCGCGCTGGAGGGGAGCCAGCCGGACCCGGCGTCCGATCCCCGAACGCTGGCCATCCGGCAGACGCTCGCGGAGTGTGACCGGAAGCTCGCTCAGCATCGGGCGGCGCTGGAAGCCGGGGCGGACCCCCGGCTCGTGGCGCAGTGGAGCACAGAGGTACAGGCTGAGCGCGCCGCAGCCCAGGCCCGGCTCCCCCGAGGAGAGGACGGACCCGCCCGACGGTTGAGCCGACAGGAGATCCGTGACCTCGTGGACGCCCTTGGCGGACTGCTCAGCGTCCTTCGTGAGGCGGATCCCGAGGACAAGGCCGAGGTCTACCGGCAGCTCGGGCTGCGGCTGACCTACGACGAGAACACGCAAACGGTGCTGGCCGAAGCCCGGCCAGCACCGCCGGTGGGCGTACTGTTCGTGTCCGAGGGGGGACTTGAACCCCCACGCCCGATAAAGGGCACTAGCACCTCAAGCTAGCGCGTCTGCCATTCCGCCACCCGGACTTGGGTCGTCGCCTGCTGGCCCGGCTGGGGGTCGCGGCGACGGGGACCACGATACCAAGGGTTGGGAGTGCTCCTCACCAGGGTTTTCCGGGGTTGTGTCCGGTTGGTGGGCATTTGGTGGCGAATGTTGGTTACGGGTGGCGGGGTGAGCGGGCTTCGGCCCGGTTGACGTGGGGAGGGGAGGGTCTACAGTATTCGTGGACTGTATGCAATCTACGGTCGACCGCATCGAACTCTCCCGTGAAGGGACGTGAAGCGGCATGTCTGAGGGAAGCAACGACACCGGCGGCACCGAATCCCCGGATCTGATCTCCGGCGGGCATCTGGTCGCGCAGGCACTCAAGGCCGAGGGCGTCGAGGTCATCTACACGCTCTGCGGCGGCCACATCATCGACATCTACGACGGCTGTGCCGACCAGGGCATCGACGTGATCGACGTACGGCACGAGCAGGTGGCCGCGCACGCCGCCGACGGGTACGCCCGGATCACCGGGAAGCCGGGGTGCGCCGTGGTCACCGCGGGGCCCGGCACGACCGACGCCGTCACCGGGGTCGCCAACGCCTTCCGTGCCGAGTCGCCGCTGGTGCTGATCGGCGGTCAGGGCGCGCACAGCCAGCACAAGATGGGCTCGCTGCAGGACCTCCCGCACGTCGACATGATGGCGCCGATCACCAAGTTCGCCGCCACGGTGCCGGACACCGCGCGCGCGGCCGACATGGTCTCCATGGCCTTTCGCGAGTGCTACCATGGAGCGCCGGGGCCGTCGTTCCTGGAGATCCCGCGGGACGTGCTGGACGCGAGGGTCCCGCGGGAGCGGGCGCGTGTCCCGGAGCCCGGGAAGTACCGCGCCTCCACCCGGCAGGCCGGGGATCCGGAGGACGTGGAGCGGCTGGCCGATCTGCTGGTGCACGCCGAACGCCCGGCCATTCTGCTGGGCAGCCAGACCTGGACGACGCGGGCGACGGACGCGGCGGTCGAGCTGGTGCGGGCGCTGGACGTCCCGGCGTATATGAACGGCGCGGGGCGGGGCACGCTGCCGCCCGGGGGCCCGCACCATTTCCAGCTCTCCCGCCGGTACGCGTTCGCGAACGCCGATGTGATCGTGGTCGTCGGCACGCCGTTCGACTTCCGGATGGGGTACGGGAAGCGGCTGTCCGCGCAGGCCACGGTCGTCCAGATCGACCTGGACTACCGCACCGTCGGCAAGAACCGGGACGTCGACCTGGGCATCGTCGGCTCCGCGGACGCGGTGCTGCGGGCCGTCACCGAGGCGGCGTCCGGGCGCCTCGGCGGGGCTGCGGACAAGCGCAAGGCGTGGCTGGCCGAGCTGCGCACCGCCGAGCAGACCGCGCTGGACAAGCGGCTGCCGCAGCTGCGCTCCGACGCCTCGCCCATCCATCCGTACCGGCTGGTGAGCGAGATCAACGAGTTTCTCACCGAGGATTCGATCTACATCGGCGACGGGGGCGACATCGTCACCTTCTCCGGACAGGTCGTGCAGCCCAAGGCGCCCGGCCACTGGATGGACCCCGGGCCGCTCGGCACGCTCGGCGTCGGCGTCCCGTTCGCGATGGCCGCCAAGCAGGCCCGCCCCGACAAGGAGATCGTCACTCTTTTCGGTGATGGTGCCTTCTCGCTGACCGGCTGGGACTTCGAGACGCTCGTCCGCTTCGGCCTGCCCTTCGTCGGCATCGTCGGCAACAACTCCTCGATGAACCAGATCCGCTACGGCCAGCGCGCCAAGTACGGCGTGCAGCGCGAGCGGATCGGCAACACGCTGGGCGACGTGCCGTACGACCAGTTCGCGCGGATGCTCGGCGGCCATGGCGAGGAGGTCAGGGAGCCGGACCAGATACGGCCCGCGCTGGAGCGGGCCCGGGAGTCCGGGAAGCCCTCGCTCATCAACGTGTGGATCGACCCGGACGCGTACGCCCCCGGAACCATGAACCAGACCATGTACAAGTGAGGTGGCCGCGACCATGACCGCCAAGGCACTGGAGGGCGTACGCGTCCTCGACATGACCCACGTCCAGTCCGGCCCCTCGGCCACCCAGGTGCTCGCCTGGCTCGGCGCCGACGTCGTCAAGCTGGAGGCCCCCACCGGCGACATCACCCGCCGCCAGCTGCGCGACCAGCCCGACGTGGACTCGCTCTACTTCACCATGCTCAACTGCAACAAGCGCAGCATCACCCTCAACACCAAGTCGGAGCGCGGTAAGGAGCTGCTCACCGAGCTGATCCGCGGCAGCGATGTGATGGTGGAGAACTTCGGCCCCGGCGCCGTCGACCGGATGGGCTTCACCTGGGAGCGCATCCAGGAGATCAACCCCCGTCTCGTCTACGCCAGCGTCAAGGGCTTCGGCGAGGGGCCGTACACCCGGTTCAAGGCGTACGAAGTGGTCGCCCAGGCGATGGGCGGCTCGATGTCCACCACCGGGTTCGAGGACGGGCCGCCCCTCGCCACGGGCGCCCAGATCGGCGACTCCGGCACCGGGATCCATCTGGTGTCCGGCATCCTCGCCGCCCTGTTCCAGCGCGAGCGCACCGGCCGCGGCCAGCGGGTGACCGTGGCGATGCAGCACGCGGTGCTCAATCTGTGCCGGGTCAAGCTGCGCGACCACCAGCGGCTCGCGCACGGCCCGCTGGGCGAGTATCCGAACGACCACTTCGGCGACGAGGTGCCCCGCTCCGGCAACGCCTCCGGCGGCGGACAGCCCGGCTGGGCCGTCAGGTGCGCCCCCGGCGGGCCCAACGACTTCGTCTACGTCATCGTCCAGCCCGCCGGCTGGAAGCCGCTCACCGAGCTGATGGGCCGGCCCGAGCTGGCCGAGGACCCGGAGTGGGCCACGCCCGAGGCGCGGCTGCCCCGGCTCGGCAAGATGTTCCAGCTCATCGAGGAGTGGACGGAGACCCTCCCCAAGTGGGAGGTGCTGGACCAGCTCACCGCGCACGACATCCCCTGCGGCCCGGTGCTGTCCACCAGGGAGCTCATCGAGGACGGCTCGCTCGCCGAGAACGGGATGATCGTCGAGGTCGAGCACCCCGAGCGCGGCGCCTTCACCACGGTCGGCTCCCCGCTGAAGCTCTCCGACTCGCCCGTCGACGTCACCAGCTCCCCGCTGCTGGGCGAGCACAACGCCGAGATCTTCTCCGGAGAACTCGGCCTCGAATCCGGTGAGCTGCGCCGACTGCACGAGGAAGGGGTGATCTGAGTGGCGGCCGGAGCGTACGAGGGCGACCGCGCGCGGGTGCGGGGGATACTGGACGCCGTGTGTGCCGAGGGGCGCACCACCCTGACCGCGCCGGAGGGTCGGCAGGTCGCCGAGGCGTACGGCATCGCCGTTCCGGCCGAGGCGCTGGCGCGGGACGTGGACGCGGCGGTGGCCGCCGCAGCGGACCTCGCGGGCCCCGTCGTACTGAAGATCGTCTCCCCGGACATCACCCATAAGAGCGATGCCGGGGGAGTGGCCGTCGGCGTCGAGGGCGCGGACGCGGTGCGCGCGGCCTTCCACCGGGTGGTCGGCAACGCCCGCGCGTACGAGCCCGGAGCCCGTATCGACGGCGTGCAGGTGCAGCGGCTGCTGCCGGCGGGCCACGAGGTCATCGTCGGTGCGGTCACCGACCCCACGTTCGGCAAGGTGGTGGCCTTCGGGCTGGGCGGCACGCTGGTGGAGGTGCTCAAGGACGTCACCTTCCGCCTTGCGCCCGTCACGGAGGCGGAGGCGGAGTCCATGCTCGACTCGCTGCGCGCCGCCGAGGTGCTGCGCGGTGTGCGTGGCGCGCCGGGGGCGGACCGGGCGGCGCTGGCCGGGCAGCTGCGCCGGGTTTCCCAACTGGTGGACGACTTCCCCGAGATCGCCGAGGTGGACCTCAACCCGGTGATCGCTACACCGGACGGCACCTGTGCACCCGATGTGCGCATCCTGCTGGCCGCCGAGCCGCCCCGCGAACGCCGTCGCTATACGAGGGCGGAGATCCTCACCACCATGCGCCGCCTGATGCGGCCCCGCTCCGTCGCCGTCATCGGTGCCTCCAACGAGGAGGGCAAGATCGGCCACTCGGTGATGCGCAACCTCATCGACGGCGGTTTCCGGGGCGATATCCATCCGGTGAACCCCAAGGCCGATGACATCCTCGGCCGGAAGGCGTACCAGAGCGTGGCGGACGTGCCCGGAGAGGTGGATGTGGCGGTCTTCGCCATCCCGGCGAAGTTCGTGTCCGCCGCGCTGGACGAGGTGGGCCGCAAGGGCGTGCCGAACGCCGTGCTCATCCCCTCCGGCTTCGCCGAGACCGGCGAACAGGCGCTCCAGGACGAGGTCGTCCGCACAGCCGAGCGGCACGGCGTCCGCCTCCTCGGACCGAACATCTACGGCTACTACGCCACCTGGCAGGACCTGTGCGCCACCTTCTGCACTCCCTACGACGTCAAGGGCGGAGTGGCGCTCACTTCCCAGTCCGGCGGCATCGGTATGGCCATCCTGGGCTTCGCCCGCACCACCCGTACGGGCGTCTCGGCCATCGTCGGGCTGGGCAACAAGTCGGACCTGGACGAGGACGACCTGCTGACCTGGTTCGCCGAGGACGAGCACACCGAGTGCGTCGCCATGCACCTGGAGGACCTCAAGGACGGCCGTGCGTTCGTCGAGGCGGCCCGGGAGACCGTGCGGCGCAAGCCGGTCGTCGTCCTCAAGGCGGGCCGCACCGCGGCCGGGGCGCGCGCGGCCGGATCGCACACGGGAGCGCTCGCGGGCGACGACGCGGTGTACGACGACATCCTGCGGCAGTCCGGCGTGATCCGCGCGCCCGGGCTGTACGACATGCTGGAGTACGCACGGGCGCTGCCCGTGCTGCCGACGCCCCGGGGCGACAACATCGTCATCATCACGGGCGCGGGCGGCTCGGGCGTGCTGCTGTCGGACGCCGTCGTCGACAACGGCCTGCGGCTGATGGAGATCCCCGACGATCTGGACGCCGCCTTCCGGTCGTACATTCCGCCGTTCGGCGCCGCGGGCAATCCGGTGGACATCACGGGCGGCGAGCCGCCGTCCACCTATGAGGCGACGATCCGGCTCGGCCTGCGCGACCCGCGCATCCACGCGCTCGTGCTGGGCTACTGGCACACCATCGTCACCCCGCCGATGGTGTTCGCCGAGCTGACCGCGCGCATCGTCGCGGAGGAGCGGGAGAGGGGGAACGACAAGCCCGTGGTCGCATCACTCGCGGGTGATGTGGAGGTGGAGGACGCCTGCGCCCAGCTGTTCGCGCGCGGCGTCGTCGCCTATCCGTACACCACGGAGCGGCCGGTGGCCGTCCTCGGCGCCAAGTACCGCTGGGCACGGGCGGCGGGACTGCTGGGGAGGTGACCGACCCGGGCGGACAGGCCCATGCACTCGCACGGTGAGAACGGCTCAGGGGGCGCTGACCGGATCTCCGCTAGGCAAGGAGTGCGACAACCCGATGACGACAACCGATCTGCCCTCCGCCTGTCCCTACCGGGAGGTGCAGGACCGCAACGGCAGGATCTACCGCATCGGCGAGACCGACCGCGACGTGATGGGCCGGCCCCGCTGGACCATGGTGCTGTTCCCCTGGATCGGCATGATGGCCATCAGTTCCTCGGAGTACGCGTTCACCTCCGCCGAGGACACTCTGCACGACGCGCACGCCTGGTCGAGCGGCAACATCTTCTGGCTGATGGGGGTGTGGGTCTTCTTCCAGGCGGCAGTCGCCTTCCCCGCGGGGCAGCTGCGGGAGAGCGGCCGGCTGCCCGCGCGGAACGCGATGATGCTCGGCGCACTGGGCACGCTGCTGGGCTACTTCTCACTCGCCTATGCCCCGCATGTGATCGTGGCCTACTTCGGCTACGGCATGTTCAGCGGTATCGGCGCCGGACTGGTCTACGCGACGTGCGTGAACATGGTCGGCAAGTGGTATCCGGAGCGCAAAGGCGGCAAGACCGGGCTGGTGAACGGCGGCTTCGCCTACGGCGCCGTGCCGTTCGTCTTCCTGTTCACCTCCTATCTGGATCTGCACAACTACCAGGGCGTGTTCGTGTTCGTCGGGGCCCTGTGCTGTGCCGGGTTGGCGGTTTCCGGGTGGTTCTTCCGGGACCCGCCGAAGAACTGGTGGCCCGCGGACGTCGACCCGCTGAAGCGCACCGACGACCCGCGGATACTCCGGGCCCTGGAGAAGAACCCGCCCGCGGTCAAGCAGTACACGCCGCGCGAGGCGGCGCGGACCCCGGTGCTGTGGATGATGTGGTTCTGCCTGCTGTGCACCGCCGGGATCAATATCTTCGGCATCGCCATGCAGGTGCCCTTCGGCAAGGACATGGGTTTCGCGGGCGGCATCGTGGCCACTGCCATGTCCCTGAAGGCCATCGTCAACGGCACCGGGCGCGGCGTGATCGGCTGGATCTCGGACCGCTACGGACGGCGGAACACGCTGATATTCGTCTGCGTGGTGCTGGGCCTGGCCCAGTACGGGGTGCTGGCGTCCGGGAAGCTCGGCGTGATGCCGTTATTCCTGGTCTGCTCGATGGTCTCCGGTTTCGGCGGCGGTGCGATCTTCCCGCTGTTCGCCGCCATGACGGCGGACTACTTCGGGGAGAACCACAACGCCACCAACTACGGCATGGTCTACAGCTCCAAGCTCATCTCCGGCCTCGTCGGCTCGGGGGTCGGCGCGATCGCGGTCGACCTGTGGGACTACGAGGGGGCGTTCGTGATCGCCGGATCCGTGGGGCTCGGTTCGGCGGTGCTGGCGACGTTCCTGCGCTCCCCGGGCAGGCCCAGCCCCCGGAAGATCCGCCCGAATCCGATGCCGATCAGCCGCGAGGCGATGTGAGGGGGTGGACCGTGAGCCCTGCCGGGGTGGGGCTGTCCCTCGCGGGGCGCGGTCGTGCTCTGCGCCCGGGAGGCGTACGCGGGAACCGCCCGACACCTCCTAGCCCTGGCCCTCCTCCCAGCTGTGGCTCTGGTACGAGGCGCGGGTGTGCTCCGTGTGGGTGCGCATCACGCCCGTCGCACGCTGCTCGTCGCGGTCCGTTATGGCGGCGATCAGCTCGCGGTGCTCCTGCCAGGACCGCGCGCCGCGCTGCCGGGCGACCGGCGTGTAGTACCACCGCACGCGCTGGTCGACCCGGGCCGCCAGCTCGGCCAGCACCGCGTTGCCCGCCAGCTCCATCACCTTGCTGTGGAACGCGGCGTTGGTGTCCACCACGGTCTCCACGTCCTCGCGCCGGGCGGCCTCCTCGCCGACCGCGCAGAGCGCCTCCAGCTCGCGGATGCCGGCGGAGGTGGCGTTGGCCGCCGCCAGCCGGGCCGCCTCCGCCTCCAGCAGGGTGCGCACGGTGAGCAGCTGGTCGGCCTCCTCGTCGGTGGGCGCGTGCACGAACGCGCCCTGAGCCGGCCGGAGGTCGACCCAGCCCTCGTTGCTCAGCCGCTGCAGCGCCTCGCGCACCGGCTGGCGCGAGACGCCCAGCTGCCCGGCCAGCTCGCTCTCCACGAGATGCTGGCCGGGCGGGAGCGTCCGGGACGTGATCAGCTCCAGCAGAGCCTCGTAGACCCGCTCCCGCAGCGGTCCGGGCCGCTCCAGCTTCGGTACGGCCCCCTGCGGCAGTTCCGCTGACAGCATCCCGACGCCCCTTCGCACTCTCGCCGCACCGGCGTTTTTGCCGGAACACGGACTGGCTTTTGTCTACAGATTACTGACCACCGCGGGACTCCACGGCTGTCCACAGCCCCTTGTCCCGGTGACATCGATCACATACTGTAGACAATCTACCGTCGACTGCGGAGCTCCGCTCGGCGGAGAGGAGGACTGCGCGATGAAGCACAGGAAGCAGCGCACATACGACCGGCTGACGCACCCGCTGGTCCGGGACAGCCGCGCGGAGCCCTTCCGCAGCGCCTCGTGGGACGAGGCGCTGGAGCGCGCCGCCGCCGGGTTCCGCGCCGCGCGCGGCGCGTTCGGCATGTTCTCCTGCGCCCGCGCCACCAACGAGATGAACTATGTGGCGCAGAAGTTCGCCCGCGTGGTCATGGGCACCCACAACGTGGACTCGTGCAACCGCACCTGCCACGCGCCCAGCGTCGCGGGGCTCTCCGCCGCCTTCGGCTCCGGCGGCGGCACCTCCTCGTATCGCGAGGTGGAGGAGACCGACCTCATCGTCATGTGGGGCTCCAACGCCCGCTTCGCCCATCCGATCTTCTTCCAGCACGTGCTGCGCGGCGTGCGCGGCGGTGCCCGGCTGTTCGCGGTGGATCCGCGCCGCACCTCCACCGCGGCCTGGGCCGACAGCTGGCTCGGGCTGAACGTGGGCACGGACATTCCGCTCGCCCACGCCCTCGGCCGCGAGATCATCCACGCCGGGCTGTGCGACGAGGCGTTCATCGCCCGCGCCACCACCGGCTTCGACGCGTACCGCGAGCTGGTCGAGCCCTGGACGCCCACCGCGGCCGAGAAGGTCACCGGCGTGCCGGCCGCCGCGATCCGGGACCTCGCACATGCGTACGCGCGGGCCGAGCGCGCCCAGCTGTGCTGGACCCTCGGCGTCACCGAGCACCACAACGGCACCGACAACGTCCGCGCCCTGATCAACCTCGCCCTGCTCACCGGCCACGTCGGGCGGTACGGCGCGGGCCTCCAGCCGCTCCGCGGGCAGAACAACGTGCAGGGCGGCGGGGACATGGGGGCCATCCCGGACCGCCTCCCCGGCTTCCAGGACGTCCGCGACCCCGCCGTCCGGCACAAGTTCGAGCAGGCATGGGGCGCCGAGCTCGCGCCGCGGCACGGGCTGAACCTCACCGGCATGTTCGAGGCCATGGAGTCCCGCGAGCTGCGCGCCGTCTACTGCGTCGGGGAGAACCCCGCCCAGTCCGAGGCCGATGCGGAGCAGGCCGTGCGGCGGCTGCGGCGGCTGGACTTCCTCGTCGTCCAGGACATCTTCCTCACCAGGACCGCCGAGCTCGCGGACGTCGTGCTGCCGGCCACCGCCGCCTGGTGCGAGACGGACGGGACGACGACCAACAGCGAGCGCCGGGTGCAGCGGGTCCGCAAGGCTCTCCGGCCACCCGGCGACGCCCGCGAGGACATCGACATCCTCTGCGCGCTCGCCGCCCGCCTGGGCCACGAGTGGAAATACGCCGGCGCGGAGGCCGTCTGGGACGAGCTGCGCGACCTCTCCCCGGACCACCACGGAATGACCTACCCGCGGCTGGAGGAGCACCAGGGCCTGCAGTGGCCCTGCCCCGACGAGCGGGACACCGGCCCCGGCTATCTGCACGGACGGCTGTGGGACCCGGACCCGGCCCGGCGCGGCCCGCCCGCCCCGTTCGGCCTCGTCCGGCACGATCCGCCCGTCGACCTCACCGACGAGGACTTCCCGCTCCGCCTCACCACCGGCCGCCGCCTCGACTCGTACAACACCGGCGTGCAGAGCGGCAGCTTCGCCTCACCCCTGCGGCGCGGCGAGTACGTCGAGCTGTGCCCCGAGGACGCCGCGTCCTACGGCGTCGCCACCGGGGACCTGGTGCGTGTCGTCTCCCGGCGCGGCGCGGTGGAGGCGCCGGTGTGGATCGACACGGGACTGCGGCCGGGCCTGGCCTTCATGACCATGCACTTCCCCGACGAGGTGGACACCAACCGGCTCACCATCGAGGCGAACTGCCCGATCGCGGGCACGGCCGAGTTCAAGGCCAGCGCCATCCGGATCGAGACGGCGGTCGCCGCGGGCGCCGCGAGCGCCGGAAGGAGCTGAGCGCGGCCATGGACCTGCACTTCGGCGACGCCGAGCCATCGGCGGACGAACGGGAGGCGGTGGACGCGCTGCTCGGCCCGCCCGCCTCCACCTGGGAGGGCGCGGCCGACCGCACCGGCGGCGATCTGCGCTGGGCCCGGCGCGGCCGCCGGGTGGCCGGCCGTCGGGACCTGCTGCTGCCCGGCCTGCACGCCCTCAACGACCGGGTCGGCTGGATCAGCGAGGGCGGGCTCGGATATCTCTGCCGCAGACTGGAGGTGCCCCCGGCGGAGGGCTACGGCGTGGCCACCTTCTACGGCATGTTCGCGCTCACGCCACGGCCCGCGACGGTGGCCCATGTCTGTACGGATCTCGCGTGCGCCGTGGCGGGCGCGCCGCGCGAGGCGCTGCAGGGTGCCGTGTGCCACCCCAGCCCGTGTCTCGGCCTGTGCGAGCGCGCGCCTGCCGCACTGGTGGTCCGGGCGGGGGAGGGCGGCCCGGAGTCCGCCAGGACCAGGGGTGCGGGCGAGGCCGCGGGGTCTGGCGAGCTCCGTGGCTCGGAGCGCTCCGGCGGCTTGGGGGGCTCCGAGGAATCCGCGGCGGGAACGGTGGCCGCGGTGCCTCCGCAGACGGCGGCCGGCGCCGCCGCGCCCGCCGATCGCCATGCCACCGCGGTCGTCGCGCCCGCCACCCCCGAAGCCGTCGACCTGGCGGTCCGCGCGCCGCACGCAGTGGCGGACGAGCCGAGCGCCGCAGCCGCCGTCCCGCAGGCCGGCGACCCCGGGCTGGTGCTGCTGCGGCGCATCGGAACCGTCGATCCCGCCTCCCTCGACGACTACCGCGCGCAGGGCGGGTACGCCGCGCTGCGCCGCGCGTTCGAGCTGGGGCCCGCGGGGGTGATCCGGGAGGTGACCGACTCCGGGCTGCTCGGGCGGGGCGGGGCCGCGTTCCCCACCGGCCGCAAGTGGCAGGCCACCGCGGCCCGGCCGGAGCAGCCGCACTACCTGGTGTGCAACGCCGACGAGTCCGAGCCGGGCACCTTCAAGGACCGGGTGCTGATGGAGGGCGACCCCTACGCGCTGATCGAGGCCATGACCATCGCCGGGTACGCCATCGGTGCCCACCGCGGATATCTCTACCTCCGTGGCGAGTATCCGCGCGCCCTGCACCGCCTCCGGCACGCCCTGGCCCGCTGCCGCACGCGCGGCCTGCTGGGCGAGGACGTCCTCGGTCAGGGGTACGCCTTCGACATCGAGATCCGGCGCGGCGCCGGGGCGTACATCTGTGGCGAGGAGACCGCGCTGTTCAACTCCCTGGAGGGGCACCGCGGCGAGCCCCGTTCCAAACCGCCGTTTCCCGTCGAGCGCGGCCTGTTCGGCAAACCCACCGCGCCGAACAACGTCGAGACGCTCGTCAATGTCCTCCCGGTGCTCGGCATGGGCGCTTCCTCGTACGCCGCGCTGGGCACCGGGAGCTCCACCGGCACCAAGCTGTACTGCGTCTCCGGCACCGTACGGCGCCCCGGAGTGTACGAGCTGCCGTTCGGCGCAACCCTGGACGAGTTACTGGACCTCGCCGGTTGCGAGCGGGAACGGCTGCGCGCCGTGCTCCTCGGCGGCGCGGCCGGCGGATTCGTCCGCCCCGACGAGCTGGATCTGCCCCTCACCTTCGAGGGCACCCGTGCGGCGGGCACAGCGCTGGGCTCCGGGGTCGTGCTGGTCCTGGACGAGAGCGTGCCGCTGCCGCTCGTCCTGCTGCGCATCGCCGAGTTCTTCCGTGACGAGTCCTGCGGCCAGTGCGTGCCCTGCCGGGTGGGAACGGTGCGGCAGGAGGAAGCACTGCGCCGGATCGCCGAGCGCGCGGGCAGCGATCCGCACGGGACGGCGGACGACATCACACTGCTCCGCGACGTGGGGCAGGCGATGCGGGACGCCTCCATATGCGGCCTCGGCCAGACCGCGTGGAACGCCGTGGAATCCGCCCTCGACCGCCTGGGAGCGTATGCGTGATGACTGCCGTACCGCTGCGGCCGCCGCGCCGCCTGCTGGAGTTCACCCTCGACGGCGAGCAGACCAGAGCCCCCGAGGGCGCCACCATCCTGGATGCCTGCCGGGCCGCGGGGAAGGACATCCCCACGCTCTGCCAGGGCGACACCCTCACCCCCAAGAACGCCTGCCGCACCTGTGTGGTCGAGGTCGAGGGCGCCCGCACCCTCGTCCCCGCCTGCGCACGCGGAGCCGAGGCCGGAATGGAGATCCGCACCGACACCCCACGCGTCCGGCACAGCCGCAAGGTGGTGCTGGAACTGCTCGCCTCCTCCGTCGACCTGTCCACCACACCGGGTGTCCAGGACTGGCTCAAGGAGTACGGCGCCGAGCCCGCCCGCTTCGGCCCCGACGCGGCGACGGTCAACGAGACTCCCCGTGTCGACAACGACCTCTATGTGCGTGACTACGACAAGTGCATCCTGTGCTACAAGTGCGTGGACGCCTGCGGTGAACAGTGGCAGAACACCTTCGCCATCGCGACGGCCGGCCGCGGCTTCGACGCGCGGATCTCCACCGAGTTCGACGCCCCCCTCACCGACTCCGCATGCGTCTACTGCGGCAACTGCATCGAGGTGTGCCCGACCGGTGCACTCTCCTTCAAGACCGAGTTCGACATGCGCGCGGACGGCAGCTGGGACCCCTCGCGCCAGACCGAGACCACCACCGTCTGCGCCTACTGCGGCGTCGGCTGCAACCTCACCCTCCATGTGCAGGACAACGAGATCGTCAAAGTCTCCTCACCGCACGACAATCCGGTCACCCACGGCAACCTGTGCGTCAAGGGCCGCTTCGGCTACCAGCATGTCCAGCAGGGCAGGCGCTGAGCCGCGATGGGACGGGTGACGGAGCGGCGGCGAGTGATACGGATCCGGGACGGGGCGGTCTCGGTGCGTCCGGACACGCTGACGGCGGAGGAGCCGCTGGAGATCCGGTTGGGTGGCCGGTCGCTGGCGGTGACGATGCGGACCCCGGGCGATGACTTCGCGCTTGCTGCGGGGTTCCTGGTGAGCGAGGGGGTGCTGGCGGAGGCGGGGGAGCTGGCGGGGATCGCGTACTGCGCGGGCGCCGCGGCGGAGGGCGGCAATTCGTACAACGTCGTCGATGTGCGGCTGGCTCCGGGCACCGTGCTGCCGGATATCGGGCTGGAGCGCCATGTGTTCACGTCGTCGTCCTGCGGGCTGTGCGGGAAGGCGAGTTTGGACGCGGTGCGGACGAGCGCGCGGTGGTCGTTGGAAGGGGGCAGGCCGGCGGGGCTGGAGCCGGGGCTGCTGGCGGAGCTGCCGGGGCGGTTGCGGGCGGCGCAGCGGGTGTTCGAGCGCACGGGCGGGCTGCACGCGGCCGGGCTGTTCTCGGCGGAGGGGGAGCTGCTGGATGTGCGGGAGGACGTGGGCCGGCACAACGCGGTGGACAAGGTGATAGGGCGTGCGCTCCAGCGTGCGGCGCTGCCGCTGCGGGATGCGGTGCTGATGGTCTCCGGACGGGCCTCGTTCGAACTGGTGCAGAAGGCGGTGATGGCCGGGATCCCGGTGCTGGCCGCCGTCTCCGCGCCCTCCTCCCTCGCGGTCGACCTCGCCCACGAGAGCAGGCTGACCCTGGTCGGCTTCCTGCGGGGCACATCGATGAACATCTATGCCGATACCGGCCGCCTGGACCGCCTGCCCGCAGTCAGGTGAGGTGGACGGGCCCGGCCGGTGGGAGAGGCGCCCCCTGCACCGGCCGGGCCCTCGGCCGGACGGCTAGGCCGGGTCCGGCGGATGGCGCTGGGGCGGGGCTGCCCCGTGCCGTCACGTCGCAGGGTGCGGCGCTGTTGTGGCTGGTCGCGCAGTTCCCCGCGCCCCTCGGGGCAGGGTTGCGCTCTGCGCTCGGGAGGTCTGCGCTCGGGGGAGCAGGGCCGTCAAGCGCAGCCCCGATGCCGGGGAGGCAAGATCCGCCGGATGTCCCCTGGGGCGCGGTCAGCTGTCCGGGGCCGCCGCGCCGTGGCACCGCAGGAACGTATCGACCAGCGTCGGCACATAGTCAGGCGGGACCGGCTGGTCGGTGAAGAGCCGGCGGAACGCCAGCGGCCCCGCGAGCTGATCGACCGCGAGCTCGGTGCTCAGCCCGGAGGGCAGCTCCCCGCGGCTCTTGGCCTCCTCGACCACGACCCGGAAGCCGTCCAGGCTCGCGGCGCACAGGGCCTCGCGCAGCCGGGTGAGCTCCGGCTCGACGCCGGTCCGCTCGATGAGCGCCCGGGTGCCCCGCTCGCCCACCGGATCGTGGAGCAGTCGCCGCAGCGCCTCCAGCTCCTGGCCGAGGTCGGTGCGCAACTGGCCGGTGCGGCGCGGCCGGACGACCGCCAGGCACTGCGCGATGGCGTCGCGGATCAGCGCGGTGGCGTCCGGCCAGTGCCGGTAGAGCGTCGTACGCCCGATGCCGCTGCGGGCCGCGACCGCCACATGGGTGACGGCTGTCCAGCCCTGCTCGGCCAGCAGCTGCTGTGCGGTGGCGATGGCAACGGCCTTGCTGCGGGCCGCGCGAGGGTCCGGCCTGCCGGGTGACTCCCCGCGGTCCGCGGTCCCGGTCTGTGACCCCATGGGCATTCTGGCTCCCTTTCCCTATGCGGGCTCTCCACGTGCGGGCGTCTGGGCTGTGCCGGTCCCATGGGCAGGCGTGCGGTCGGCTGCTCGGACGAGCCGGTACCACCCGGCGTATGCCTGCGGCACGGAGTGTGCCCGCCGCGGGTCACGCTCGGGGGACCCGTTGGGCAAAGAATTGGCTACTCGACAGGGCCGGGAGCCGGGTTCGCGCCCGCGCACTGCGAAAAGCGCCGGCGGCGGGCACACGACACGCGCCCCCGCAGTTCCGCGCGCCCCTGCGGCGACGCGCGCCCCGCGATCACGCGCGCAGCACGCGCTTCAGCATCGGCAGCGCCCGGTGCAGTTCGCGTTCCCAGTACGGCCAGCTGTGGGTGCCGCCGGCGTAGAGGTCGGCGGTGACGCGGAGGCCGTGGGCGCGGGCACGCTGGACGTAGTCGACGCTGGACGGGCGCAGTCGCCGCTCCAGGGAGTCCGGCGGCGTGCCGGGCGGATCCAGCGGGCCCGGGGCGCCGTCCCCCGCCGCGACGAACACCGGGTAGCCGCGCGGCAGCCGTCCCACCAGATCGAGGGGGTTGTGCGCGCGCCAGATCCGCGCCTGGGACACGGGGTCGCCCCACAGGGCGAGCGGGTCGTGGCCCCACTGTGGGAGCAGCGAGGTGACCAGCTCGTGCCCTTCGTCCCCCCGGGTGTTGAGAACGCCGCTGAAGGAGGCCGCGGCACGGAACATCCGCGGGTGCCGCCCGGCGTACGAGAGCGCGCCGAAGCCGCCCATGGACAGCCCCGCGACGGCGCGCCTGCCGCCCGCGCCCAGGCCGCGCTCCAGAATCTGCCGCAGCTCGGTGAGATGGAAGGTCTCCCAGGCGGGCGCCCCGCCCGCGCCGCCGTTCCACCAGTCGCTGTAGAAGCCGACGGGGCCCGCCTCCGGGAGCACGACGAGGGCGCGCAGCCGGGCCGTCGCCCGCTCGATGTCCGTCCGGTCGGTCCAGGCGTGCCAGCCGGGGTCGGAGTCGCAGCAGCCGTGCAGCACCCACAGGGAGGGCAGGCCGTGCCGCGCGGTGCGGGAGCCGGGGCCTGGCGGCAGGAGGATCCGGGCGTGCCCCTCGCGGCCGAGGGCGGTGGAGCGGATCGTCAGGTCGAGTCGGCGCCCGTCGCGGACGGCGCGGGTGACGTACGCGCCATTGTCCGCACGGACCCCCTTGACGGCGGCCTCCGGGGCCGCACCCGCCCCGGGCCGCGGCGCCGCCTGCCCGGTGGCCGACCCGGCCGCCGACCCGGCCGCCGACCCGGTCGCTGATCCGGCAGTCGGACTGGCGGCCGGCCAGGCGGAGGCTGGAGCCACCGCCGGCACGGTGACCGACAGACAGAGCAGCAGCAGGAGAACGGCCCGGCGCAGGCGGGGGAGAGGGCCGGACCGGGCG
>NZ_JAAKZZ010000289.1 GCF_011045075.1 Streptomyces boncukensis | reverse complement strand
CCTCAGCGGGCCGGGAGAACACAGGAGTCCATCCGGCGCCCACGCGGCCACCGCGAAACCCATCCACATCAGTCAGTCCAGCAGCCCTTCACGGGGCTGCCCTGGAACCGCCTACTCACGAATTAGGGAGAGCAGCCACCATGCACCTTCGCCGTCCCACCGCGCTCGGCGCCGCCGCACTCGCCGGCGCGGCCGCGCTGAGCCTGACCCTCGCCGTCCCGTCGTCGGCGTCGGCCCCCGCGCCGTCCGGCTACCCGGACCCCGCGCCGCGCGGACCGGCCCACCCGAGCGAACCGGAGGTGGCGGGCCCGGACAACATCGACCGCCTCGACGCCTCGGTGCGCCGCGAGTCCGGCACCGCGCGCGGCGTCTCCGTGACCTTCGACCGGCACAGCCGTACGGCCTCGGGGGAGAAGCCCGCGGCCCCGCGCCGCTTCGTCTTCCTCTTCGACAAGTCGCTCCGGCTGCACCCCGAGCGCTTCCCGGTCTGCACCCGCGACACCATCGAGAAGCGCGGTTTCGACGCGTGCGACCCGGAGTCGGTCGTCGGCAGCGGGCGCGCCCGGACGTACGGGCAGGACGGCGCGGTGGAGGTGAAGGTCTTCAACACCCGCTATCCGAACGGCAACCGGGGCGTGCTGATCACCGTCCCGGAGACCGGTGCGATCTTCGAGAACACCCTGGAGCGGGTCTCGGCGCCGTACCGCTCCACCTACCGCTGGGCGCTCGACGAGCGGATCGAGATCCCCGGCACCCCGGCGGGCGAGCGGGGCGCGAGCAGCCGGTTCACGGTGTCGTTCGGCGCGACGCGACAGGCCGCCGACGGCCGTACGCACAGCTACGCCGAGACCCGGGCGCCGCGCGGCGAGCCGCTGACGCTGGGTCTGTGGAGCCGCTTCGTCACCGGCCAGATCGTGCTCCCGACAGCGCGCGGCTGACGGGGTACTCCGGGGAGCGCGACAGGGCGCGCGCCGGGGGCGTACGGGCCCGGAAGGTGCGGCGGTAGGCGGCGGGGGAGACCCCGAGCGCGGCCTGCAGATGCTGGCGCAGCGACGCGGCGGTCGCGAAGCCGACCTCGCCCGCGATGCGGTCCACCGGCAGGTCGCTGCTCTCCAGCAGATGCCGCGCCCGCTCGACCCGCTGCTGGATGAGCCAGCGGCCGGGGCTGACGCCGACCTCCTCCCGGAAGCGGCGCGCGAACGTCCGTCCGCTCATCTGCGCCCGCTCGGCCAGCTCGGACAGCGCGAGCGGCAGATGCAGATGGTCGAGGGCCCACTCCCGGGCCGGTGCGGTGCTGGCCGCCGTCGGCGCGGGAACGGGCCGCTCGATGTACTGCGCCTGGCCCCCGTCCCGCCACGCCGGGACGACGCACACCCGGGCCACCCGGTTCGCGATCTCGCTGCCGTGGTCCTTGCGTACCAGGTGCAGGCACAGGTCGACGCCGGACGCGGCTCCGGCGGCGGTGAGCACGTCGCCGTCGTCGACGAACAGCACGTCCGGGTCCAGCCGCACGGCGGGGAAGAGCCGCCGGAAGTCCTCCGTCGCGTACCAGTGGGTGGTCGCCGGGCGGCCGTCGAGCAGCCCGGCGGCGGCGAGCACGAACGAGCCGGTGCACAGCGAGACGATCCGGGTCCCGGCGCGGATGCGGCGCAGCGCGTCGCGCCCCGCGTCGCAGACGCCCTCGGCGCCGATGGCGCAGGGCGGGATCACCACGGTGTCGGCGGTCTCCAGGACCTCCGGGCCGTGCGCGACGGCGATGTCGAAGTCGGATCTGCTGCGGACCGGCCGCCCGTCGACGCTGCACGTGACCACCTCGTACCGGCCGTTCGCGGAGCCGAACACGCGGTCCGGGATGCCCAGCTCGAAGGGGTACACGCCGTGCAGGGCGAGAACGGCGACACGGTGCGGCGGTGCTGCGACATCAGCCATGGCACGATCATAGCGCTAGCTGGCAATCATGCCATTTCCCCGGCGGCGCGGAACGACCACCATGGACCCATAACCAGCGTGACCAGTGAGAGGAACGAACCATGCGAGCGATCGCCCAGGACGAGTTCGGCGGCGTCGAGGTACTGAAGGAGACCGAGCTGGAGCGGCCGAAGCCCGGAATCGGCCAGGTCCTGCTCCGGGTGCGCGCGGCGGGCGTCAACCCGACCGACTGGAAGAACCGGTCGCGGCGCACGACCGTCACCACCCCCCTGCCGCTGGTCCTGGGCTGGGACGTCTCCGGCGTGGTGGAGGAGACCGGCTTCGGGGTGGCCCTGCACGCCGTGGGCGACGAGGTCTTCGGCATGCTGCCGTACCCGAACGGAGTGGGCGCCTTCGCGGAGTACGTGCTCGCGCCCGCCCGCGCGCTGGTCCCCAAGCCGGACGGAATCGACCACGTCCAGGCGGGCGCCCTCCCGCTGGCCGCGCTCACCGCCTGGCAGGCCCTGGTGGACACCGCCGGGCTGCGCACCGGGCAGCGTGCCCTGATCCACGCGGCGGCGGGCGGCGTCGGCCACCTCGCCGTCCAGATCGCCAAGGCGCGCGGCGCGTACGTCATCGGCACGGCGAGCGCCCCCAAGCACGAGTTCGTCCGCGGACTGGGCGCCGACGAGGTGATCGACTACCGCTCGGTGGACTTCGCGGAGGCCGTCCGGGACGTCGACGTCGCCTTCGACACCGTCGGCGAGGACATCGGCGCCCGCTCCCTGCCCACGCTGCGCGAGGGCGGCATCCTGGTGACGATCCTGGCCCAGACGGCCCCCGCGCTCCAGCCGGAGGCGGACCGCCTCGGCGTCCGCGCCGTCCCCATGATCGTTGAGCACGACCAGCAGGGCATGCGCGAGATCGCGGCCCTGGCGGAGGCGGGCACGCTGCGCGCGGAGATCGCGGGCACCTTCCCCCTCGCGGACGTGGCCAAGGCCCACGAGGCGGGGGAGACCGGCCGCACGACGGGCAAGCTGGTCCTGACCCTGTAGGAACTCCGCTGCGGCACGCCACCGCCTCGGACCCGACGGTTCCGGTTCGCTCATGTCCGATTCATTCAAGAGGCCGGTGCTGGCGGCCCGCTACCGTCACCACCATGAACAGCACCGGCAGAGAATCCCGCCATCTCAGCGTTCGTATCGACCGCACCGCCGACGACGTCTACGCCTATGCGTCGGACCCGGCCAACCTGCCCGCGTGGGCTCATGGTCTGGGGTGCTCTATCGAGGAGATCGACGGTCAATGGGTCGCGGATTCCTCCCCTATGGGGCGGGTCGTGGTCACCTTCGGCCCTCGTAACGAGTTGGGTGTGCTCGACCACGACGTCACGCTGCCCTCTGGGGAAACCGTCTACAATCCCGTCCGCGTGATCGCCGACGGCAGCGCGAGCGAGGTGGTTTTCACTCTTCGCCGACAGCCGGAGATGAGCGACGCCGACTTCGAGCGTGACGCCGACACGGTTGCCGCCGACCTGGCCAGGCTCAAGAAGCTCGTGGGTCGGGGGTGAGGCCGGCGGGGGTGCAGCGGCAGTACTCCGGCACCGCCGGGCGGACGGAGAACTGCCGGATCGGCGTCTTCACGTCATGGTCCGCTGACCGGTACGGCTGAAGGGATGGACTATCCGTTGTGTGCTTCGAGCTCGGTCGCCAGCGTCTGCTGAGTGGCCGCCCACGATGCCAGGAGCGCCAGATTGTCAGCGGCCGGTGTGCCCGCGGGCGCGGTGTAGACGTTGAGGTGCAGGCCGGGTTCGGCGGGCAGTTCCAGGGACTCGACGTCCAAGTCGAGCTGTCCCACGCTCGGATGGCGCATACGCTTGCGGCCGGACCGGTGCAGCCGCACGTCCTGAGATGCCCACCGCTGCCGAAACAGCTCACTGCACGTTGACAGTTCGCCGACGAGGGCGATCAGCTCCTCGTCGTGCGGATTGCCGCCGGCTTCCATGCGGAGCTTCGCGGCCACGGCACCGGCAACTTGGTCGTAGTCGACAAAGAAATCTCTGGCCGCCTCAGGGTTGAGATAGACGAACCGTGCTGTGTTCGCGGGCCGTCGCGGGTCGGCCAGCACCGGTGAATACAGCGCGCGAGCGAGTTGATTCATGGCGAGCACGTCATAACGGCCGTTACCGATCCAGGCCGGCGCATCGGAAATCGCGTCCAGCACCTGCTGCAGCGTCGAGCGCACCGTCACGGCAGGCCGACGCCGGCGTGGGCCGTTGGGCGCCCTGGACTGGCGCGCGAGGTGGAACAGGTGATCGCGCTCGGCCTCGTCGAGTTGCAGGGCAGAGGCCAACGCGTCGAGCACGCCATCGGAGGCACCGGCGAGGCTGCCGCGCTCCATGCGCACGTAGTAGTCGACCGATACCCCCGCCAGGAGCGCTACCTCCTCGCGGCGCAGCCCTTTGACCCGACGGTTGCCGCCGTAAGCGGGCAGGCCCGCCTGCTCGGGTGTGATGCGGGCGCGACGCGAGCTGAGAAACTCCCGGATCTCGGTGCGTAGCTCCATTGTGGCCATCCCCTCACCGTAAACCCACCTTACAGCCTAAGGGGTACCCGATGCCGTCGTCGCGGTGCCGCCGTCTACCGGGATGATGGTGCCCGTGAGATAAGCCCCGGCCCGGCTGGCGAGAAACACGGCGATACCCGCCATGTCGTCGTCGCGGCCGATCCGGCGCAGAGGGGTCGCCGCCGCGATCGTGTCGCCGATGGCATCGAGCGCGGGCGCCATCATCTGCGACGGGAACACTCCCGGTGCTACCGCGTTCACCGTGACGTGCTGGGGGCCCAGCTCCCTGGCAAGCACCCTGGTGAGTTGGTGGAGTGCCGCTTTGCTGCTGGCGTACGAGTAGTTGGGCGACTCGGCGACGTGGACGGCGGCGATACTGCCGATGTTAATGATCCGCGCGGGGTCGTCGGCGGTGCCCGCGCTGCGAAGTGCGGGGAGCAGCGCCTGCACCAGCCAGAACGGCGACTTGAGGTTGAGGTCGATCACTGCGTCCCACGCCTCTTCCGGGAACGTCGCCAGCGGCTCGCGCCACATGGCTCCCGCGTTGTTGACAAGGATGTCCAGGCGTTCCGAGTCGGCCTTGACAAGATCAGCGAGGCGCTGACAGTCGTCGTGCCTGGACAGGTCGGCGGGGATTGCTTGAACGTCGCCGAATTCGGACAGTAGATGCTGTGCCTCCGCGCAGGTGTCTGCATTGCGTGAGCTGATGACGACGCGGGCGCCAGCCTGGAGAAGGCCGCGCGCTATCATCATCCCAATGCCCCTGGTGCCGCCAGTGACAAGGGCGTACTTCCCACTCAGATCAAAAAGTTCTGGGTGAGTGATGAATTGCTTGTCCGTCATTGGACTCCGTCCCTTCAGCCGTGGAAGAGGGCGCCGACACGGTTGCCATTCGGCGGTTTCGACTCAACCAGGTTGACAGGCTTTTTGGACGTCTGGGAGATCCTGGTGATACAGGTACTGGGAGAGCCCCCTTGCCTGGTGCGCTGACTCACCGGCATCAGGCTGGTGGATCCGGGCTGAGGGCCCCGCCGCGTCCGCCGGGCGGGGCCCTGCCCGTGCCCGGAGTCAGCGGATGGTGGAGAGGAAGGCGTCCCAGGCATCCGCGCCGAAGATGAGGGCGGGCCCCTGGGGCACCTTGGAGTCCCGTACGGGGACGATGGGGTCGGGGATGTTGTCGGCGACCTCCACACAGTTGTCGTTGTCGTTGCCGCTGTAGCTGGACTTGCGCCATCTGGCAGCGCTCAGGTCGATCATGTGTGTTCCTCGATTGCCTTCTCGATCAGCTCTCCGGACGCGTCCGCACTCAACGCGCTGGCGCGAAGCTGATCATAGACACGCTGGACCCGTGCGACTTGACTCAGTTCCTCTGAGTACGCGCCGGTGAGGAAGCCTTCCGTGTACGCCCCCCGGTCACCGTTCGGCATGGTGAGCAGGGACGTGGAGCCTGCGATGCCGGTGGTGTTCATGGGGAGGATCTGCACATTGATGTGCGGCCGCTCGATCATCTCGCGGATCTTCTTCAACTGCCCATGCATCGTTGACCTGCCGCCGGTCGCGCGGGACAGGACAGCGGCGTCGAGGATGATCCACATCCAGGGCGGATCCTCCCTGGCCCAGATCTGCTGGCGAGCGACCCGGCGTTCAACGGCGCGCTCGATCTCCGAGGTGTCTCCCGCCAGCCCCACGCTCATCATCGCGCGGGCGTAGTCCTCGGTCTGGAGCAGGCCCGGAACCACGACCGAGAAGTCGTGCATGGTGGCCGCCTCAAGCTGACGGGACAGATACGTCTTCGCATAGTCCCGCATCGCCGAGTTCATGAGGACGGTCGACAGGTTGGTCAACTCGTCCTCGAAGCCCAGCACCTTGTCGAACCGACCGGCGAGGGCGGGGTTCGGCGGGTCGGTGCCCAGCTCGATCTTTGTCACCCGTACCCGGGAGATGAACACCTTGCTTGCGAGGTCTTCCTGCCTCCAGCCGCGCGACTCGCGCCCACGGCGGATCTTGTGCCCGATGAAGGTGGCGAGGGACCGGGAGGGGTTGAGTTCGCGCGCTGCTGGCATCCGCTTGTTCCTTCGTTCGTCCGCACACGGCTACGCCTAGTAAGCGTAAGCACACGGCGTGAAGCTCGTCACGGCAACGACGAAAGACGGAAACGGACGAGCCATGGACGACGACGTGTTCCCCCAACTTCCGCCGCCCCGCCCGGTGGACGGCTGCTCGGTCTGCCGACGCTACGCGCGCTCGCTGGCCCTGGCCGAGCGGACGCGGGACGCCAGCTCGGCGGTGGACATCCGGGTGCTGTGGCGTGCCCACCACGCCCGGGAGCACGCGGGCGCCCCGTCGTGAACCCGTACCGGCGCGGCGAGGCGGTGTACGACACGGTGCGCGGCCAGCCCGCGTTCGTGGCGGAGGCCGACGGCCGGTGGCTCACGCTCGTACGGCCGGGCCACCGGTCATGGCGTACGCACGAGGCGGTCGTACGGTCGGCGGACGAGCGGGAGCGGGCCACCCTCCTGGCGCTGGCGAGCCTCGTACGCGAACGCCGGGACCGCGAACTGAGCGCGAGGGTCCGCGAGGCGAACCGGCGCAGCCGGGACCGGTGGGGGAGGGACGTGTGAGCGACAAGGTTCCAGAACTCACCATCGAGGGCATCGCTGCCGCTCTGCCTGTCGAGCACCGCGAGCGGTTCGAAGACGAGGCGCGCCGCGCGTCGGCCCCTCGGCTGGCCACCTTCCTCGGCATGTCCGGCCTGCCAGGGCGACCCGTTAGCCTGCCCTGACCGGACAGGCTGAGGGGACGGGAGGGGCGGGAGATGCGGGTCTACATCAGCGCCGACATGGAGGGCGTGACGGGACTGGTCGGCGCCGACGACGTCCAGATGGGCGGCCGGGACTACGAGCGCGGCCGGGTCATGATGACCGAGGACGTCAACGCGGCGGCGCGCGGCGCGCTGGCGGGCGGCGCCACGGAGGTGCTGGTCAACGATGCCCACAGCACGCAGCGCAATCTGCTGGTCGATCAGCTGCACCCCGAGGCGGCGCTGGTGCGCGGCAGGCCCAAACCCATGACCATGGTGCAGGACCTGGACGCGGGCTTCGACGCGATGCTGTGCGTCGGCTTCCACGCGCGGGCGGGCACGCTCGGGGTGCTGAGCCACAGCTTTATGGGCCACGAGATCGAGGACATGTGGCTGGACGGCCGTCCCATGGGGGAGATCGGCTTCGCCCACGCCACGGCGACGGCGCTCGGGGTGCGGGTGGTGATGCTCTCCGGCGACGACGCGGCCTGCGCGGAGATGACGGAGTGGGACGGTGGCGTCGTCACGGCGCCGGTGAAGTTCGCCCGGGACCGCTTCGCCGCTCGGCTGCTGCCGTCGGCGGAAGCGTGGAAGGAGATCGAGGAGGCGGCGGCTGAGGGCGTACGGGCCGCGGCGGAGGGCCGTCCGGCGGAGCCGGACGACGCGCCGCGCACCCTGGCCGTACGCTGGCAGTCGGCGTCGGTGGCCCAGCAGTTGGAGGGGATACCGGGGGTGCGCCGCCGGGATGACCGTACGGTCGAGACCGAGGGCCCGGTTCCCGCCCTCTACCGCCTCTTCGGCGTCTTCATGGGAGTGGCGTCGTCCCTGACGGGCCAGGCGCCGTACTGCTGACGGTGCCTTACGGAAGGGTGCCGCCGGTGTTCCGGATCATCTGCGTGAGCACGCGGACGGTGGTGGCGTAGTCGGCGTCGTCGATGCCCTCGTGGATGCGGCCCCGGATCGCCGGGATGTGCTGCTTGACGCCGGCGCGGAACTCCTCTCCGGCCTCGGTGATCCAGAGCCGCCCGTCCGCGTCGCGGGTGAGCCATCCGCGCTCGACCAGCGCGTCCGCCTCCGCCTTGAGGTCGTCCTCGGGCCTGATGTACGCGCTCATGGCCTGCTGGAGTTCGGGGATGGTCATGCCGTGGCCGTCCGGCGAGATGTCGTTCACGGAGAGGTTGCGCAGCAGCCAGTACTGGGGCTGGGTGTAGCCGAGTTCGGCCTGCTGGGCGCGGATGAACGAGATGACGGCCTCGTACGCCAGCCCGGAGATGTACCCGACGGGCTGCGCGGCGAGTTCGGCGTCGGTGGCGTGCTGGACGGTCATGGCGGTACCCCCTGGGAACGGATCGCTCACTGGTGCGAGCACCGTAGAACTTCAACGAAGGTTGAAGTCAAGGTCCATTTGAACGGGCCAACAACTGGCCGCACTCACCGCTTCATCCGCCATGCTCAATCAGATCCTCCAGAGCTCTCCGCAGCCAACCGTTGAAGTCATCGAAGTGGTCGCGCTGTTCGCTGCCTGGCGTAGCAAAGTCGTGAACTATTGAGACTCCGCCGATATCGAGGTCCCAGCACGCGACATCATCGTTGTCTTCGCGCTTGGCGAATGGAATCAGCTGCCTGGACGGGAAACGTTCTCTCAGGCCCGAAAGCCTCCGCCGGAGGAGGTCACCTTGTATGATCCACCATGGCTCCAGGTTCGTCAGTTCAAGGTCCACTACGCGCAAGAATTCAGGAGGGTAGGTGAATCCTTGCGGGAAGTCATCTGTGTTGAGTAGATCGAAGGCCATTCAATTACCATCCCAACCAGTCCAGGGGCCGCCCATCGGGTATTGATTGCGGAAACCCGCTGCCTGCTTTCCGATGCGAAGTGTGATGGCGTCACCCCAAGACTGAGGTATTCCCTTCCTTGTTGTGAAACGGTCTATTTGTCCTTGATCGGGTAGGGGGTCGTCGAATTTGTGAACAATGGCTCTCACGTTGATCCCCGCGTGACGGGCCGCCACTACCCTTGTGTTGTCGATAGTTGTGATGCTCCCGTCAGGCATCCGCACGGCGTGGATGGGGTCACCAGCCCAACCGTGGGTGCGCATGCTTGCAATAATTTCTCCCGCTCCCGTCACGGAGTTCTGACTCAAGCGTACGTCCCTCGGGTCAACCTCCTCGCAGGGTGCCAGACCAAGTGGGTCGGTCCAGGTGTGTGGGTTGTCGACGTAGGTGGTGGGGTTGGGGG
>NZ_JAAKZZ010000288.1 GCF_011045075.1 Streptomyces boncukensis | reverse complement strand
GCCTCCCCCAAGCTCTCGGCTCCGCTCGAGCAGGGGGGACCCCCACCCGGCCCCGCCGCCGGCCCCGCAGCGGCCCGGCGCCGCACCGCCACCGCGCTGCTCGCCGTCGGCGTCCTGCTGCCCTTCCCGCTCGCCGGGTGCGGCGGGGACTCGGGCGGTACGGACGACACCGGCGGCGGGGCCGGCGGCAGGGCCGTACGGGACGTGCCGACCGCCGACCGGGACGACGTCGCCCCGGGCGGCACGCTGCGCTGGGCCACGGACGCGATGCCCACCACGTTCAACGCCTTCCAGCCCGACGCCGGCCCGGCCACCGACCGGATCGCCGCGGCCACCCTTCCCGCGCTCTTCACGCTCGACGAGCAGGCGGCACCGCACCCCGACCCGAACTACCTGGAGAAGGCCGAGGTCACCGACACCGAGCCGCGGCAGACCGTCGTCTACACCCTCAACCCCAAGGCCCGCTGGAGCGACGGGCGCCCGCTCGGCGTCGCGGACTTCCGGGCCCAGTGGAAGGCCCTGCGCGGCAAGAGCAGCGCCTACTGGACGGCGCGCAGCGCGGGCTACGACCGCATCCGCAAGGTCACCAGGGGCGAGGACGCGCACCAGGTCAAGGTCGTCTTCACCAAGCCGTACGCGGACTGGCAGTCGCTGTTCACGCCGCTGTACCCGAAGAGCGTGATGGGGGACCCGGACAGCTTCAACGACAGCGCCCGCACGGCGCTGCCCGTCTCCGCCGGCCCCTTCCGCGCCGGAAAGGCGGACCGCAAGTCCCGCACGGTGCCGCTGGAGCGCAATCCGCGCTGGTGGGGCGAGCGGGCCAAGCTGGACCGGATCGAGCTGAAGGCGGTGCCCCGCCCGCAGCGCGCCGCGGCGCTGGAGCGCGGCTCCCTCGACCTGGCCGAGGTGGACGCCGACGCCGCCCGGCAGGTGGCGCGGGCGCGGAAGAAGAACGAAGTGGGCAAGAACGGCGCGGGGAAGGACGGCGCGGGGAAGAACGGCGCGGAGAAGGACGGCGCGGAGCGGAAGGGGGCCGAGCGGGGGGCGCTGAGCGGCTACAGCGTCCGCAGGGCCCTGGACCCGGCCTACACCCAGCTCGCCCTGAACGGCGCGGGCGGCCCGCTCGCCGACGAGCGCGTCCGGCGTGCCGTGGCCCGCGCCCTCGACCGCGAGGAGCTGGCCCGGCAGGCGCTCGGCCCGGTGGGGCTGCCCACCGAGCCGCTCGGCAGCCATCTGCGGATGGCGAACCAGGACGGCTACCAGGACACCAGCGAGGCGATCGGCGACCGGGACCTGGACTCGGCGCAGCGGCTGCTCGCCGACGCGGGCTGGAAGGGCGGCGGCCCGATCCGCAGGAGCGGCGACGACAGCGGCGAGAAGCGGGTGGCGGCGGGCCCCGAGGGCGGCCCGGACACCGCCGAGTCCCCCGGGTCGGCCGGGCCGGCGGAGCCCTCGGCGGGCGCCGCCTCCGCGCCGCACCGGCTGGAGGCGCAGGCAGCGGCCGTACGGGTGGGCCCCGAGCTGCGGGCCCGGGTCACCGGCAAACCGCTCAGCCTCGTCCCGCCGGCGACGGCGCAGCGCGCCGGGCTGCTCGCGCAGGCCGCGCGGTCCCAGCTGGCGCGGGCCGGCAAGCAGGGCGCCAAGCCGTCGCAGCGCCGCGCCCGCGCCGCGCTGCGGCGGGCCGAGCGGGTCCGGGCCCGCGCCGCCGAGCTGGGCATGCTCGCCGACGGCACCGCCACCGCCGTCCGCACCAAGGGCGGCAGGCCGCTCGCGCTGCGCTTCGTCCTCCCGGCGGGCCCCGGCTCCGGGCAGATCCGCGCGACGGGGCGGCGGATCGCGGCCACGCTGAACGAGGTGGGTATCCGCACCCAGCTCAAGGAGGTGCCGGACACGAGCTACTTCAAGGACCACATCGCCGCGGGGGAGTACGACCTCGCGCTGTACTCCTGGCCCGCGACGGCCTACCCCGCCACCGAAGCCCGTCCGATCTTCGCCAAGCCGCGGCCGGCCGCCGACGGCTCGCTGCTGGTGGAGCAGAACTACTCCCGGGTCGGCACCGACCAGATCGACCAGCTCTTCGAGCAGGCCGCGGGCGAGCTGGACGAGGGGCGGCGCACGGACCTGCTGCGGAAGGCGGACGCCCGGATCTGGGCCGCCGGGGGCTCCCTGCCGCTCTACCAGCGCCCGCAGCTCGTCGCCGCCAAGGACCGCGTCGTCAACGCCGGCGCCTTCGGCTTCCAGACCCCCCGGTACCAGGACATCGGGTTCCGCACGCCGGAATCCTGACGGCGGCGTCGGGCGGCGTCGGCTGGTGTGGGGCGGCGTGGGGCGGCGCAGGCCAGTGGGGTCGGCGGCCCCTCGCCGGGCGGGCCCGTACCATGGTTGACGAGGCCGTGGCGAAGATCAGCCCGGCGAGAGGGGATCCGCCCCACCCCAGCAACCCGGGAGAAGCGCCGCAGTGCCCACGCGCAACGACATCCGCAACGTCGCCATCGTCGCCCACGTCGACCACGGCAAGACGACCCTGGTCGACGCCATGCTCAAGCAGGCGGGAGCCTTCGCAGCGCATCAGCTGGAGTCGGTGGACGACCGGGTGATGGACTCCAACGACCTGGAGCGCGAGAAGGGGATCACCATTCTCGCGAAGAACACCGCCGTCCGGTACCACCCCAAGGACGGCGGCCCCGCTGTCACCATCAACATCATCGACACCCCCGGCCACGCCGACTTCGGCGGCGAGGTCGAGCGCGGCCTGTCGATGGTCGACGCGGTCGTGCTGCTCGTGGACGCCTCCGAGGGACCGCTCCCGCAGACCCGGTTCGTGCTGCGCAAGGCGCTGGAGGCACGGCTTCCGGTCATCCTCTGCGTCAACAAGACGGACCGGCCCGACGCCCGGATCTCCGAGATCGTGGACGAGACCTACGACCTGTTCCTGGACCTGGACGCGGACGAGGACCAGATCGAGTTCCCGATCGTCTACGCCTGCGCGCGCGACGGCGTCGCCTCGCTGACCCAGCCCGCCGACGGCGCGGTGCCGGGCGACAGCGAGAACCTGGAGCCGTTCTTCTCCACCCTGCTGGAGACGGTTCCCGCGCCCACGTACGAGGAGGGCGCGCCGCTCCAGGCGCACGTCACCAACCTCGACGCGGACAACTTCCTCGGCCGGATCGCGCTGCTGCGCGTGGAGGCCGGCACGCTGAAGAAGGGCCAGACGGTGGCCTGGCTGAGGCGCGACGGATCGGTGCAGAACGTCCGGATCACCGAGCTGCTGATGACCGAGGCGCTCACCCGCAAGCCCGCCGCCGAGGCCGGGCCCGGCGACATCTGCGCCGTCGCGGGCATCCCGGACATCATGATCGGCGAAACCCTCGCGGACGCCGAGAACCCGGTCGCGCTCCCGCTCATCACCGTCGACGAGCCCGCGATCTCCATGACCATCGGGACGAACACCTCCCCGCTCGTCGGCAAGGGCGGCAAGGGGCACAAGGTCACAGCCCGACTGGTGAAGGACCGGCTGGACCGCGAGCTGGTCGGCAACGTCTCGCTGCGCGTGCTGCCCACCGAGCGGCCGGACGCCTGGGAGGTGCAGGGCCGCGGCGAGCTGGCGCTGGCCATCCTGGTGGAGACCATGCGCCGCGAGGGCTTCGAGCTGACCGTCGGCAAGCCGGAGGTCGTCACCCGCGAGATCGACGGCAAGACGCACGAGCCGGTCGAGCGGATGACGATCGACGCGCCGGAGGAGCACCTGGGGGCCATCACCCAGCTGATGGCGTCCCGCAAGGCCCGGATGGAGACCATGACCAACCACGGGTCCGGCTGGGTCCGCATGGAGTGGCTGGTCCCCTCGCGCGGCCTGATCGGCTTCCGTACGGAGTTCCTCACCGAGACCCGCGGCACCGGCATCGCGCACTCGATCTTCGAGGGCCATGAGCCGTGGTTCGGCGATCTGCGCACCCGGCACAGCGGCTCGCTGGTCGCGGACCGCTCGGGCAGCGCGACGCCGTTCGCGATGATGAACCTCCAGGAGCGCGGCACGATCTTCATCGAGCCGGGCACCGAGGTGTACGAGGGCATGATCGTCGGCGAGAACTCCCGCTCCGACGACATGGACGTCAACATCACCAAGGAGAAGAAGCTCACCAACATGCGGGCCGCCTCCGCGGACACGACGGAGAACCTGGTGCCGCCGCGGAAGCTCTCGCTGGAGCAGTCGCTGGAGTTCTGCCGCGAGGACGAGTGCATCGAGGTGACGCCGGAGACGGTGCGCATCCGCAAGGTGAGTCTGGACCAGAAGGAGCGGGCCCGCGCCGCGTCGCGCGCCAAGCACGGGTAGGCGGGGTAGGCGCCCCGCCAGAGGCGCGGGGAGCTGCGCGACCGGCCACGGCGTGCCCGCGGGCTGCGACGCGCAGCACGGGGAGCCCCTTTCCGGCGGGGGCTCAGCGGACGACGTCGAAGACCTGCTTCTGCACGCCGTTGGCGTACGCGGCGTGCTCCACCAGCCGCAGCTTCTGCGCGTCCTTGTCCGTGTCGCTGAACAGCCGCTTGCCGGCGCCGAGCAGCAGCGGGAAGACCAGCAGGTGGTAGCGGTCGATGAGGCCGGCGTCCGAGAGGCTCCGGTTGAGGGCGGCGCTGCCGTGCATGATGATCGGGCCGCCCTCGGTCTCCTTGAGCGCGGTGACCTCGTCGAGTGAGCGCAGGATCGTGGTCTCGCCCCAGTCGGAGACCAGGTCGCCCCGGGTGAGGGTGGTGGAGACGACGTACTTCGGCATCGGCTTGTAGTCGGCGAACTCCGCCATGCCCGGCCAGACGGGGCTGAACGCCTCGTAGCTGGTCCGGCCCAGCAGCATCGCGGTGGCCTCCCGCTGCTCCCGGCCCTTGATCTCGAAGGCCGCCTCGTCGAACTCGACCTCCTTGAAGGTCCACCCGGAGTTGCGGTAGCCGGGCTCGCCGCCCGGCGCCTCCACGACGCCGTCGAGCGAGACGAAGGTGGTGCTGATCAGGGTGCGCATCTCGGGTCTCCCAGGGGGTCGCGTAACTGCTTGTCACGGGGGTCGACCGCCGCTCGCCGGAAAACTCATCGGTGGGCGGCCTCCCCGGCACGTAATGGGTGCGCGGTGCTTTATCGCCTTAACTGTGGCATTCGGGGGCCGGGACGGCCACGTGGGCACGGATTGTCCTGATTAAGGGTGTTATCTGGTTCTGAGTCATGATCTCGGACCAGGGAGGCACCTCATGCGCGGAGCCACACGTGTCACATGGGCCCTCGCCAGCTCCGTGGCGGTGGCCCTCGCGGCGGCCGCCTGCGGCGGCGGGGACGACGACGGGGGCGGCACCGGCTCCGGGGACGGCGTGGTGCGGGCCTTCTGGACCGACCCGCAGAACCCGATCGAGCCCGCGAACACCAACGAGGTGCAGGGCGGCAAGGTGCTCGACATGGCCTTCCGCGGGCTCAAGCGGTACGACCCGGAGACCGCCAAGGCCGAGAACGCCATGGCCGAGTCCATCGACACCACCGACCAGCAGAACTTCACCGTGAAGCTGGAGAAGGGGTGGAAGTTCTCCGACGGGACCGATGTCACGGCGCACTCGTTCGTCGACGCCTGGAACTACGGCGCGCTGGTCACCAACAAGCAGATCAGCTCCTACTTCTTCCAGTTCATCGAGGGCTACGACGACGTCCACCCGGACGAGGGCAAGCCGAAGGCCAAGAAGATGTCGGGGCTGAAGGTGGAGGACGACCACACCTTCACCGTCAAGCTCAGCCAGAAGTTCTCGCTCTGGCCGGAGACCCTCGGATACAGCGCCTATGCGCCGCTCCCGGAGAAGTTCTTCACGGATCACGACGGATGGCTGAAGAAGCCGGTCGGGAACGGCCCCTACAAGGTGGACTCGTACACCAAGGGCCAGGCCATGAAGCTCTCGAAGAACGAGCACTACGACGGCCCCGACAAGCCCCGGAACGAGGGCGTCGAGCTGAAGGTCTACACCGACCAGAACACCGCCTACACCGATCTGCAGGCCGGGAACCTCGACGTCGTCGACGAACTGCCCGCCGGGCAGCTCAAGAACGCCGACAAGGACCTGAACGGGCGGTACATCAACCAGCCCGCCGGGATTCTGCAGACCGTCTCCTTCCCGTTCTACGACGAGAAGTGGAGCAGCGAGGACATGCTGCCGGTGCGGCGCGGGCTGTCCATGGCGATCAACCGCGAGCAGGTCACCAAGAAGATCTACCACGACACCCGCGAGCCCGCCACGGACCTGACCTCGCCGGTGCTGAAGTCGGCGGGCGGCTACAAGCCGGGCCTGTGCGGCGACGCGTGCGAGTACGACCCGGAGAAGGCGAAGAAGCTGATCGACGACGCGGGCGGGCTGCCCGGCGGCAAGGTCACGATCACCTCGAACGTGGACACCGGCTCCCACCGGCAGTGGATGGAGGCCGTCTGCAACAGCATCAACGACACCCTCGGCAAGAACAACGCCTGCACCGTGAACCCCGTCCCGACCTTCGGGGAGTTCCGCAACAGCATCTCGCAGCAGAAGATGACGGGGCTGTTCCGCACCGGCTGGCAGATGGACTACCCGCTCATCCAGAACTTCCTCCAGCCGATCTTCTACACCGGAGGCTCCTCGAACGACTCGCACTTCTCCGACAAGAAGGTCGACGACCTGATGGACGAGGCGAACGAGCTCGGTGACGAGGGCGCCGCCATCGCGAAGTTCCAGGAGGCGGAGAAGCGGATCCTGGACCAGATGGTGGCCATTCCGCTGTGGTACCAGAACGGCAACGCCGGCTACTCCAGCCGTGTCAGCGACGTGAAGCTGAACCCGTTCTCCGTCCCGGTCTTCACCGACATCAAGGTCAAGTGACCCGCGATGGGGCGCTACGTCGTCAGACGACTGCTCCAGATGATCCCGGTGTTCATCGGGACCACCTTTCTCATCTTCGTGATGGTCTACGCGGTCGGCGACCCGGTCAACGCGCTGTTCGGGGACCGGGCCCCGGACCCGGCGACGGCGGCGGCGCTCCGCCACGAGTTCAACCTCGACAAGCCCGTGCCGCAGCAGTACCTGCTCTATCTGGGGAAGATCTTCACCGGCGACTTCGGCAACGCGTTCAACGGCCAGCCGGTGACGGAGCTGATGGCGAACGCGTTCCCCATCACCCTGCGGCTGGCGGCCGTCGCGATCGTCTTCGAGATCGTCATCGGGATCACCCTGGGGGTGATCACCGGACTGCGGCGCGGGCGCCCGGTGGACACCGGGGTGCTGATGCTGACCCTCGTCGTCATCTCCGTCCCCACCTTCGTCACCGGCAGCCTGGCGCAGTATCTGCTCGGCGTGAAGTGGGGGTGGATCCGCCCGGCCGTCTCGCCCGAGGCGCCGCTGGACGAGCTGATCCTGCCGGGGCTGGTGCTGGCGCTGGTCTCCCTCGCGTACGTCACCCGGCTCACCCGCACCTCGCTCGCGGAGAACGCCCGCGCCGACTATGTGCGCACCGCCGTCGCCAAGGGGCTGCCGCGGCGCCGGGTGACCGTGCGCCACCTGCTGCGCAACTCGCTGATCCCCGTCGTCACCTTCCTCGGCACCGACGTCGGCCAGCTGATGGCCGGGGCGCTGGTCACCGAGCGGATCTTCAACATCCAGGGGGTCGGCTTCCAGCTGTGGCAGGGCATCGTGCGGCAGAACTCGCCCACCGTCGTCGGCTTCGTGACGATCCTCGTGCTCGTCTTCCTGCTCGCCAACCTGCTCGTGGACCTGCTGTACGCCGTGCTCGACCCGAGGATCCGCTATGACTGAGCCACCCGGCATGTCGGGCCCCGCCATCGGAGGGCCCGGCGGAGCCATGGAGCTGGCCGCCACCGAGGGGGAGACGCTGGAGGGCGGCGCACAGCCCCCGGCGGGCCGGGGCCCCGAGGCGCGGGCCCGCAGCCTGTGGTCCGACGCCTGGCACGACCTGCGCCGCAACCCCGTCTTCATCGTCGCGGGCCTGCTCATCCTCTTCCTCGTCGTCATCTCGCTGTGGCCGAGCCTGATCGCCACCCGCGACCCGCTCTCCTGCAGCCTCGGCCACTCCCTGGACTCCGCCACCCACGGCCACTGGTTCGGCTACGACACCCAGGGCTGCGACGTCTACACCCGGGTGGTGTACGGCGCCCGCAGCTCCGTCGCCGTCGGCGTCTGCGCCACGCTCGGCGTGGCCGTGCTGGGCAGCCTGCTCGGCGGGCTCGCCGGGTTCTTCGGCGGGGTGTGGGACGCGATCCTCTCCCGCGTCACCGACATCTTCTTCGGCATCCCGATCGTGCTGGGCGGGCTGGTGTTCCTCTCCATGACCGGCAGCCGCTCGGTGTGGACGGTCGTCGCCTTCATCGTGCTGCTGGGCTGGCCGCAGGTGGCCCGTATCGCCCGCGGCTCCGTGCTGACCGTCAAGCAGAACGACTATCTGCTGGCCGCGCGCGCCCTCGGCGCCGGCAACACCCGGATGCTGGTGCGGCACATTCTGCCGAACGCCGTCGCGCCGGTCATCGTCACCGCGACCATCGCGCTGGGCAACTATATCGCCCTGGAGGCGACCCTCAGCTATCTCGGCGTGGGGCTGCAGCCGCCCACCGTGTCCTGGGGCTCGGACATCTCCGCCGCCTCCTCCGGCATGCAGTTCCGCAACGCGCCGCACATCCTCGTCTACCCCGCGGCGGCGCTGAGCATCACCGTGCTCGCGTTCATCATGCTCGGCGACGCCGTGCGCGACGCCCTCGACCCGAAGCTGAGGTGAGCGGCACCGTGAGCCTGCTCGAAGTGCGCGACCTGCACGTCGAATTCCACACCCGGGACGGCGTCGCCAAGGCCGTCAACGGGGTCAGCTACGCGGTCGACGCGGGCCGGACGCTGGCCGTGCTCGGCGAGTCCGGGTCCGGCAAGTCCGTCACCGCGCAGGCGGTCATGGGCATCCTGGACATGCCGCCCGGCCGGATCACCGGCGGCGAGATCCTCTTCCAGGGCCAGGACCTGCTGAAGCTGTCCGCGGAGGAGCGGCGGAAGCTCCGCGGCCGCCGGATGGCCATGATCTTCCAGGACGCGCTCTCCGCGCTGAACCCGGTGCTGAGCGTGGGCTACCAGCTCGGCGAGATGTACCGGGTGCACCGCGGCGCCTCCCGCAAGGAGGCCCGGGAGGGGGCCGTGGAGCTGATGGACCGGGTGCGCATCCCGGCGGCCCGGGAGCGCGCCGCCGACTACCCGCACCAGTTCAGCGGCGGTATGCGGCAGCGCATCATGATCGCGATGGCGCTGGCCCTCGGCCCCGAGCTGATCATCGCGGACGAGCCCACGACGGCGCTGGACGTCACCGTGCAGGCCCAGGTCATGGAGCTGCTGGCGGAGCTCCAGCGGGAGTTCCAGATGGGGCTGATCCTCATCACCCACGACCTGGGCGTCGTCGCGGACGTCGCCGACGAGATCGCGGTGATGTACGCGGGCCGCATCGTGGAGACGGCCCCCGTCCACGACCTCTACCGCGCCCC
>NZ_JAAKZZ010000287.1 GCF_011045075.1 Streptomyces boncukensis | reverse complement strand
GCCGTGCGGGGGGCGGGTTCCGGGTGGCCGCGAGCGTGCCGCTGCCCCCGGGCGAGCACGAGGAGGCAGGGGCCCGATGACACCGGACGGCGAGCGCCGTCTCACCGTACTGATCGCCGACGACCAGCCGCTCGTACGCCGCGGGCTGGCGCTCGTCCTGCGCGCCGACCCGGGCATCGAGGTGGTGGGCGAGGCGGGGGACGGCGAGCAGGCCGTCGCCGCCGCCCACCGGCTGCGTCCGCGCGCGGTGCTGATGGACATCCGGATGCCCGTGCTCGACGGCGTCCGGGCCACGGCGCGGCTGACCGCCGAGCTGCCGGAGTGCCGGGTGCTGGCGCTGAGCACCTTCGACCAGGACGAGTACGTGGTACGGGCGCTGCGCGCCGGAGCCACCGGGTTCCTGCCCAAGGACATCTCCCCCGAGGACCTGGCCGCCGCGCTGCACACCGTCGACAGGGGCGAGGCCGTGGTGGCGCCCCGGCTGCTCACCCGCCTCATCGCCGCGTACGTGACCGCGGAGCCGCCCGCCGCGCCCGGCACGGCGCCCGCGGCGGCGCCCGCGCTGTCCGCGCTCACCCCGCGCGAGGTCGAGGTGCTGCGGCAGGTCGCCGCCGGCCTGGACAACGCCGAGATCGCGCGGACGCTGCGGATCGGCGTGCAGACCGTCAAGAACCACGTCACCGCGGTCTTCGCCAAGCTGGGGGTGCGGGACCGCGCGCAGGCCGTCATCGTCGCGTACGAGACCGGCCTGGTGCGGCCGGGCCGTACCGGCTGAGGCCCCGCGCCCGGGGTACGTCCACCATGTGAATTCCCCGTCCGGATCCTGGGCGGGAGGCGTAGGGTCGGCACCGAGCCGCTGCGCGCTTCCGGGAGACGCCGCCCGTACCCCAGCCGGACGAGCGGGCCGGTCGGGGCCCACCGGACGTCGCGCGGCGCACCTGAAGGACCTGAACGAAGCGAACGAAGCGAACGAAGCGCGTACAGAGGGAGGGGCAGCCATGCCCGAGCTGAGGTCCCGCACCGTCACCCACGGCCGCAACATGGCGGGGGCGCGAGCCCTGATGCAGGCGTCGGGCGTAGCGCGCGAAGACTTCGGCAAGCCCATCGTGGCCGTGGCCAACAGCTTCACCGAGTTCGTGCCGGGTCACACCCACCTCCAGCCGGTGGGCCGCATCGTCTCCGGCGCGGTGAAGGCGGCGGGCGGCATCCCGCGCGAGTTCAACTCGATCGCGGTGGACGACGGCATCGCCATGGGCCACCACGGGATGCTCTACTCGCTGCCCTCCCGCGACCTGATCGCGGACAGTGTCGAGTACATGGTCGAGGCGCACTGTGCGGACGCCCTGATCTGCATCTCCAACTGCGACAAGATCACTCCCGGGATGCTGATGGCCGCGATGCGGCTCAACATCCCCACCGTCTTCGTCTCCGGCGGCCCCATGGAGTCCGGCACCGCCACCCTCGTCGACGGCACGGTCCGCAAGCTGGACCTGATCACCGCGATCTCCGAGTCGGCGAACGACGCGGTCTCCGAAGCGGACATGCGGCTGATCGAGGACAACGCCTGCCCGACCTGCGGCTCCTGCTCCGGCATGTTCACCGCCAACTCGATGAACTGCCTCACCGAGGCCCTCGGCCTCGCGCTGCCCGGCAACGGCTCGGTGCTGGCCACCCACACCGCGCGCCGCGCGCTGTACGAGGAGGCGGGCCGTACGGCCGTCGGGACCGCCCGGCGCTACTACGACGAGGACGACGCCACCGTCCTGCCCCGCTCCGTCGGCTCGCGCGCCGCGTTCGAGAACGCCATGGCGCTGGACATCGCCATGGGCGGCTCGACCAACACCATCCTGCACCTGCTGGCGGCGGCCGAAGAGGCCGAGCTGGACTTCACCATGGCGGACATCGACGCCCTCTCGCGCCGGCTGCCGTGCCTGTGCAAGGTCGCCCCGAACGCCGCGCCCTCCGGCACGTACTACATGGAGGACGTGCACCGCGCGGGCGGCATCCCGGCCATCCTGGGCGAGCTGGACCGCGCCGGCCTGCTCAACCAGGACGTGCACGCCGTGCACTCCCCGTCGCTGGCCGACTGGCTCAAGGGCTGGGACATCCGCGGCGGCTCCCCCTCCCCGCAGGCGGTGGAGCTCTTCCACGCCGCGCCCGGCTGCGTCCGCTCGGCGGAGGCGTTCTCGCAGTCCGAACGCTGGGAGGCGCTGGACACCGACGCGGAGGCGGGCTGCATCCGCGATGCCGCGCACGCCTACTCGGCGGAGGGCGGGCTGGCCGTCCTGTACGGCAACCTCGCGGAGAACGGCTGCGTGGTGAAGACGGCCGGCGTCGACGAGTCCATCCTGACCTTCACCGGGCCGGCCGTGGTGTGCGAGTCGCAGGACGAGGCGGTGGAGCGGATCCTGGCCAAGGAGGTCAAGGAGGGCGACGTCGTCGTCATCCGCTACGAGGGGCCGCGGGGCGGGCCCGGCATGCAGGAGATGCTCTACCCCACCTCCTTCCTGAAGGGCCGCGGCCTCGGCAAGGCGTGCGCCCTGGTCACCGACGGCCGCTTCTCGGGCGGTACGTCCGGCCTGTCCATCGGGCATGTCTCGCCGGAGGCGGCGTCCGGCGGGCTGATCGCGCTCGTCCGGGACGGGGACGAGGTCGCCATCGACATCCCCGGCCGGTCGCTGCGGCTGAACGTGCCGGACGCCGAGCTGGAGGCCCGGCGCTCGGCGCTCGGCGGCCGCTACGCGCCGGCGACCCGCGACCGCCGGGTCTCCGCGGCGCTGCGCGCGTACGCCGCGATGGCCACCAGCGCCGACCGGGGCGCCGTCCGCGACGTCTCCCGCCTCGGCGGCTGAGCCCCCGGGGGCTGCCCGGAGGACCACGTCCGGGGAGCGATAATCGGAGGGTGAGCGAGACCACCGAGCCCCAGCCCGAGCCCATCCGCTTCTACGGCACCACCTGGGTCGACCACTCGCGCGGCTACGCGCTGCGCCGGGTCGGCCTCGCCCTGGGCGCCCTCCTCACCGCCGCCGCCGGTGCCTTCGTGCTGCGCTTCGCGTACGAGGGCGTCGCGGTGGCCGACATCGGCGCCTGGGCCTCGGTGCTGCTGGTCGCCGCGTTCGCGGTGTGCAGCTCCCTCGCGTTCAGCCGCACGCTCGGCTCGTACACCCGCCGCCCCGAGGAGCGGGCCGAGCGGGACGCCGCGGCCGAGTCCTCGATGCGCAGCATCCGGGCCATCGGCTTCATCGGGGTCCTGCTCGCCTATGCGCTGCGCAGCCTGGTGGAGGCGCCCGGCGAGAAGCTGGCGCGCGGCGAGTACGAGGAGGCGCTGGCCCGGCACGAGCGGCTGCGCTCGGCCCGCAGCGGCAACCCGGCGAGCAAGAAGCGCAAGCGCAAGCGGAAGCAGTGAGCCGGTGCGGTGAGCGGCCGGGGAGTCAGGGGGATCCCTGACTTATCCCCGAGCCGTCCCCGAGTTGTGGCCGGGCGGCTCGACATCCCCAGCCTTCACGTGTCAGCTTTTTCTTACACGCCAACAGGGAAGGGGCCACGGTGAGCGCGGTCGAGACCCTGACGGGAGACGACCTGCTGAAGGTGCTCGCGGCGCTCGGCAATCCGCACCGTATGCGGATCGTCGAGGCGCTCTGCGAGGGCCGGAACTACGTGAGCAGGCTCGCCCGCGAGATCGGAATGAGTCGTCCCCTGCTCCATATGCATCTCCAGCGGCTGGAATCGGCGGGCCTCGTCGTCGGGACGCTGGAGCTGTCGGACAGCGGGAAGGCCATGAAGTTCTTCGAGGTGGTCCCGTTCGCCTATGAGCTGACCCCCGAGGTCATCGCCCATGCGGCCGGAACCCTCAGCGGCGCGGACGAGGCGGACCCCGCGGCGCCCGCGAAGGAAGCAGACCAGGCGGCGCGCGCGAAGGAAGAAGAAGGAGCGAGGACACAGTGAACGAGCACCTCACCTATATCGCGGACGACCCGGCGGGCGTCTGGGCCGCGGGGCTCGGCACAGCGGGGTTCTTCGCGGTCCTGATCGTGATCATCTGGCAGATCGCGGCCACCTGGCGGGCCCGGATGCTGGCATCCCGCGAGCAGCAGTACAAGCAGCTCGCCGAGAAGTACGCCCAGCTGCTGGAGGACAACGTCGAGCTGCACCGCAAGAGCATCGAGGAGCTGACGCAGGCCCGGAGGTCCATCGCCTCCATGGAGAAGATGATGCGCGAAATCGAATAGCCGCATCGCATAGCCGCCCTGCCGCGGCACACAGGTACGGCGTCACACAGGTACAGCGGCACACAGGTACGGCCGGGAGCGGCAACTCCCGGCCGTACAGAAGCCGGCACGAGCGCGAACCGTCACCGCGAAGCCCATCGCGAGCCCACACCCGCACCATAGGAGAGACTACCCGTGTCTGCCCGCAGCGCGGCCCGCCGTCTGGTGACGGCACCCGCAGGCCGCCGTTCGAAATGGCTGATCCTCGGCGCTTGGCTGATCATGGCCGTCGCCCTCGGCCCGCTGGCCGGAAAGCTCGGCGACGTCGAGGACACCGGCGCCAACGCCTTCCTGCCGCGCGGCGCCGAGTCCGCGCAGGTCAACACCGAGCTGGAGAAGTTCCGCGGCGAGGACGAGATCATCCCGGCCGTCGCCGTCTACACCCGCGGCAGCGCCCGTACGACCGCCGCCGACGCCGCCAAGGCGCGCGCCGACCGCGCGGACTTCGCGGCGCACGCCGCGCCCGGCGAGCAGCCGAGCGGCCCCCTCCCGGCGGAGGACGGGCGGGCGCTGATGCTCGTCGTTCCGCTGGCCACCGGCGGGGACACCGACATCACCGACACCCTCAAGGAGCTGCGCACCGTCGCGGCGGCCAACGCCCCACCCGGTCTCGACGTCCGGGTCGGCGGCCCGGCCGGCTCCCTCACCGACAACGTCGAGGTGTTCGACGACCTGGACGTCACCCTGATGCTGGCCACCGGCAGCGTCGTCGCCGTGCTGCTCCTGATCACCTATCGCAGCCCGCTGCTGTGGCTGCTGCCGCTGCTGTCGGTGGGCTTCGCCGCGGTGCTCACGCAGGTCGCCACCTATCTGCTCGCCCGGTATGCCGAACTGCCTGTCGATCCGCAGAGCGCGGGCATCCTGATGGTGCTGGTGTTCGGCGTCGGTACGGACTACGCGCTGCTGCTGATCGCCCGCTACCGCGAGGAGCTGCACGGAATCGAGGACCGGCATGTGGCGATGCGGATCGCGCTGCGCCGCTCCGGCCCCGCCGTGCTGGCCTCGGCGGGCACCATCGCGGCCGGGCTCGCCTGCCTGGCGTTCGCGGACATCAACTCCTCGCGCTCGCTGGGCCTGGTGGGCGCCGTCGGGGTGGTCTGCGCGTTCCTCGCCATGGTCACGGTGCTGCCCGCGCTGCTGGTGTGCACGGGGCGCTGGGTCTTCTGGCCGTTCGTGCCGCGCCACGCCACCCAGCCCCGCCGGGCCCGCGCCGTGTGGTCCCGGATCGGCACGCTGATAGCGGGCCGTCCGCGCTGGTCCTGGCTGCTGTCGATCGGGGTGACCGCGTTGCTGGCGCTGAGCGCGGCCGGTGTCGACCTCGGCCTCACCGAGGAGCAGAAGTTCCAGGACAAGCCGGAGTCCGTCGTCGCGCAGGAGCGGATCTCCGCGCACTACCCGCCGGGCGCCTCCGACCCCGCGACGCTCGTGGTGCCGACCCGGGACCGCGCCGAGGCCGCCGCGGCGGCGCGGGACGTGCCGGGCGTGGCGTCGGTGCGCCCCGAGGACCGTACGGACGACGGGCGGCTCAGCACCCTCGCCGTCACCCTCACCCACGCGCCGGACAGCGAGGCGGCGAAGGACACCGTCGAAGCGCTGCGGTCAGCGGTGGGCTCGAAGGCCCTGGTGGGCGGGACGACGGCGGAGGAGCTGGACACCCGGCAGGCGGCCGGGCGCGATCTGCGCACCGTCATCCCGATCGTGCTGGGCGTGGTGCTGCTGGTGCTGGTGTGGCTGCTGCGGTCGCTGGTGGCACCGCTGATGCTGCTGGCGACGGTGGTGCTGTCCTTCTTCGGCGCACTCGGCGCCTCGAATCTGCTCTTCGAGCACGTGCTCGGGTTCGCCGGGGTGGACTGGACGATTCCGCTGATGGGCTTCGTCTTCCTGGTCGCCCTGGGGATCGACTACAACATCTTCCTCATGACCCGGGTGCGCGAGGAGGTCGCCACGGGAGGCCGCCATGCGAAGGGCGTGCTCGCGGGCCTGACGACGACCGGCGGCGTCATCACCTCGGCCGGCGTCGTGCTCGCGGCGACGTTCGCGGTCTTCGCGGCGATGCCGCTGGTGATGATGGCGCAGCTCGGCGTGCTGGTCGGGCTGGGCGTCCTGCTGGACACCTTCCTGGTCCGCACGGTGCTGGTGCCGTCCCTGGCGCTGGATCTGGGCCGGGTGCTGTGGTGGCCCAGCACGCTGGCCCGGACCGCCGACGCCACCGACGGCGGTCCCGGTACCCGAGGCGCGGAGCCCGCCGACGCCATACGGCCGAGGGCCACCCAGCACCGCTGACCCCCGGCTCTCCGCTCTGCGCTCTCCGCTCGTTGCCGACTCGGCCCCGCCCGGCGCCACCCCCGGGCGGGGCCCTCCCGACCCCTGGAGCGCCTTGACGCGCCGAGAAGCGCGGACCCATAATTCATCACATGATGAATAAGCCTCCGGCGGTCAGCGCGCGCGGGCTGACCGTCGTCCGCGGGGCCCGCACCGTGCTGGACGGCCTGGCCTTCGACGTCGAGCCCGGCAGCGTCACCGGGCTGCTCGGCCCCTCGGGCAGCGGCAAGTCCACGCTCATCCGCGCCATCGTCGGCACCCAGGCCAAGGTCACCGGCACCCTGGACGTGCTCGGCTGGCCCGCGGGCTCGGCCTCCCTGCGCTCCCGCGTCGGCTACGTCACCCAGGCCCCGTCCGTCTACGACGACCTGACGGCCCGCCAGAACCTGGAGTACTTCGCGGCGGTCCTCGGCGTCCCCCGCCGCGAGCGCCCCGAGCAGCGTGACCGGGTGCTGTCGGACGTCGACCTGACAGCCCACGCCGACGACCTCGCGGGCAACCTCTCCGGCGGCCAGCGCTCCCGCGTCTCCCTCGCCGTCGCCCTGCTGGGCACGCCCGAGCTGCTGGTGCTGGACGAGCCGACGGTGGGCCTCGACCCCGTCCTCCGCCGGGACCTGTGGGCCCTCTTCCACCGCCTCGCCGCCGACCGCGGCGTGACCCTGCTCATCTCCTCGCACGTGATGGACGAGGCCGACCGCTGCGAGCAGCTGCTCCTGCTCCGCGAGGGCAGCCTGCTCGCCTCCGGGACCCCGCGCGAGCTCCGCGACCTGACCGGCACGGACACCGTCGAGGACGCCTTTCTCACACTGGTCGACTCGGCCCGGCAGCACGAGTACCCGAGGTGAACACCGCGATGAACGCCACCCGCACCCTGGCCACGTCCCGCAGGGTCCTGCGCCAGCTGAGCCACGACCCGCGCACCATCGGCCTGCTGCTCCTGGTCCCCTTCCTGCTGCTGGTCCTGCTCTACTACGTCTTCGACGCCGACCCGCGGTCCTTCGACAGCATCGGCGCCTCCCTCCTCGGCATCTTCCCGCTGGTGACGATGTTCCTGGTGACGTCGATCGCCACGCTCCGCGAACGGACCACCGGCACCCTGGAGCGGCTGCTGTCCATGCCCCTGGGCAAGGCCGACCTGATCGCGGGCTACGCGCTGGCGTTCGGTGCCCTCGCCGTCGTCCAGGCGTCCCTCGCGACGGGCGTGGCCGTCTGGCTGCTGGATCTGAGAATCGCGGGCTCGCCCTGGCTGCTGCTGCTGGTCGCGCTGCTCGATGCGCTGCTGGGCACGGCGCTGGGGCTCTTCGTCTCCGCGTTCGCGGCGTCGGAGTTCCAGGTCGTCCAGTTCATGCCCGCCGTGATCTTCCCGCAGATCCTGCTGTGCGGGCTGTTCGCGCCGCGCGACTCCATGCAGCCGGTGCTGGAGGCGATCTCCAACGTGCTGCCCATGTCGTACGCGGTGGACGGCATGACCGAGGTGCTGCGGCACACCGACCCCACAGGGGACTTCGTCCGGGACGCCGCCGTGGTCGCGGGCTCGGCGCTCCTGGTCCTCGCGCTCGGCGCCGTCACCCTCCGCCGCCGCACCCCGTAGCCGCCCGCGGTGCGAAAATGCCCGCCATGACCACCCAGAAAGTAGCCGTCCTCGGCACCGGGAAAATCGGCGAGGCCCTCCTCTCCGGCATGCTCCGCGGCGGCTGGCCCGCCGGCCGCCTCCTGGTCACCACCCGCCGCCCCGAGCGGGCCGCGGAACTCCGCGAGCGCTACGCCGTCGAGGCCGTCACCAACCCCGAGGCGGCCAAGGCCGCCGACACGCTCATCCTCACGCCCAAGCCGCAGGACATGCCCGTCCTGCTGGACGAGCTGGCACCGCACCTGCCCGCCGACCGCCTGGTCATCAGCGGCGCGGCGGGCATCACCACCGGCTTCATCGAGCACAAGCTCCCGCCCGGCACCCCCGTCATCCGCGTGATGGCGAACACCCCGGCCCTGGTCGACGAGGCCATGTCCGTCATCTCCCCCGGCACCCACGCCGCCGACGGCCACCTCGCGCTCGCCGACGAGATCTTCACCGGCGTCGGCAAGACCCTGCGCATCCCCGAGTCCCAGCAGGACGCCGCGACGGCCCTCTCCGGCTCCGGCCCCGCCTACTTCTTCTTCCTGGTCGAGGCCATGACCGAGGCCGGCATCCAGCTCGGCCTGCCCCGGGACAAGGCCCACGACCTCATCGTCCAGGCGGCCGTCGGCGCCGCGACCATGCTCCGGGACAGCGGCGAGCACCCCGTCACACTGCGCGAGAACGTCACCTCGCCCGGCGGCACCACCATCAACGCCATCCGCGAGCTGGAGAACCACCGGGTGCGCGCGGCGTTCATCGACGCCATCGAGGCCGCACGGGACCGCAGCCGCGAGCTGGGCGGGCAGTGAGCGGCCGCCCCGGCCGGGGAAACGGATGACCCCCGGCGCATGACCCCGAGTTGACACTGCGAGGGACGGTCCGTAAGGTCTCCCGGGTTGCCAGCGAGCCACCGGCTCAACGGCGACATCCTCCCGCCGCTCAGGCGGGAATCCCACTACGGAAGTACGATCTTCTCCCTTCGCAGGGCTGATTTGGCGTGCCAAATTCCAGGCGAAAGACTCGATTTTGAGTCGGCGGGGAAATCAGCTAAAGTAGTGGACACACCGAAGGGAAGCGCCCGGAGGAAAGCCGAGAGGTTTCCGAAGGAAGCGTCCGTTCCTTGAGAACTCAACAGCGTGCCAAGTAGTCAACGCCAGATTTTTGGTATGCCTCGTCAAGGGGTTTACATAGCGAGGACATTTGTTCTTCGTTGAATGAATTGATGCATTCACGGAGAGTTTGATCCTGGCTCAGGACGAACGCTGGCGGCGTGCTTAACACATGCAAGTCGAACGATGAAGCCGCTTCGGTGGTGGATTAGTGGCGAACGGGTGAGTAACACGTG
>NZ_JAAKZZ010000286.1 GCF_011045075.1 Streptomyces boncukensis | reverse complement strand
GGCCCCGGCCCCGCTGGGGGCTGCGGCTGACGATCGGCGCCTCCGCGCTGGTGCTGGCCGCGAGCGGCGCCGGGCACGCCATGGTCACCGACCTGGACGCGGATCTGCGCCGGGTGGACCCGTTCGACGGGCTGACGAGCCGGCCCGCGGGCGGCGGCGGCGTGAACATCCTGGTCGTCGGCACCGACCAGCGCGAGGGGATCTCCGCGGCGCAGCAGGAGAAGCTCCGGCTGGGCGGCTCGGCCTGCGACTGCACGGACACGCTGATGCTGGTCCATCTGTCGGCCGACCGCGAGCGCGCCAGCGTCGTCAGCCTGCCGCGCGACACCTACACCGAACTGCCGGCGCACCGGGACCGTACGACGGGCAAGCGGGTCGCCGCACGCCCCGCCAAGCTCAACTCCGCCTATACGACGGGCGGTCCGAAGCTGACCGTACGGGCCGTCGAACGCCTCACCCGGCTGCGCGTCGACCACTACCTGGAGGTCGACTTCACCAGCTTCATGCGCACCGTCGACGTGCTCGGCGGGGTGCCGGTGTGCACCCGCAAGCCGCTCAAGGACAGCCACTCCGGGCTGGACCTGCCCGCGGGGACGACGAAGCTGGACGGCGGCCAGGCCCTGCAGTACGTCCGTGCCCGGCACCTCGGCGACGGCTCCGACCTGGGGCGGATGAAGCGCCAGCAGCGCTTCCTGGCGTCCGTCGTGGCCCGCGCGACGGACCGCGACGTGCTGATGAACCCGGTCCGCTTCAACAAGGTCGCACGGACCCTGCTGGACTCCGTACGCGCCGACCGCGGGTTCGACAGCGCCAAGATGATGGCCCTCGGCCAGGCGATGCGGGGCTTCTCCCCGGCGTCCTCGGAGTTCGCCTCGGTGCCCGTCGCCGACCCGGGCCACCGGGTGCCCGGACTGGGCTCCACCGTGCGGTGGAACCGGAAGAAGGCCGACCGGCTGTTCGCGGCGCTGCGCGCGGACCGGCCGCTGGCGGACGCCGGGAAGGCGGCCGAGGGGGAGGCGGCGGATCGGGAGGCGGCGGCGAACGGCGGCAAGGCGGGCACACCGGCGAAGCCCGCGCGGGTGGAGGTCGCGCCGGGCGGCATCCGGGTCAAGGTGGAGAACGGCACCGAAGTGACCGGGCTGGGCCGCCGGATCGACCGCGAGCTGCGCGGTACGGGGTTCGCGACGACCCAGGCGCCCGGCAACGCGAGCCGGTCCCGTCCCGGGCGCACGACGATCGCGTACGACCCCGGCTGGGACCGCTCGGCGCGGTCGCTGGCGGCGGCGCTGCCGGGTGCCGAGCTGGTGCGGGTGGCCGGGCAGGGGCCGCTGCTGCGGGTGGTCGTCGGGAACCCGGAGCAGGAGGTGCGGCCGGTTCGGGCCAACCCGCTCGCGGACCACGGCGATGCGCCGGTGCGGGGTGACAAGGTGGGTTGCGACTAGGTGTGGTGTTGGGGGAGCTTGCTGGGTCGGGGCTGCCCCGTGCTGTCGCTTCGCAGTCTGCGGGTGCTCTGTGGCCGGGCGCGCAGTTCCCCGCGCCCCTGCGGGGCGGTTACGCGGCGTCGATGCCCTCGGCTTGGCGGTGCTCGCGGAGTTCCCTGATCGCACGGCGGCGGGCCAGCCGGTGCGTACGCCGGATCTGCGCCTCCTGGTACCGCCGCTCGTCCCGCTCCGTCTCCGGGATCACCGGCGGCACGGTCCGCGGCTTGCCGTCCTCGTCGATCGCCGTGAAGACCAGGTACGCCGAGCCGACCTGGGTCTCGGGGGTCGACTCGTTCCACCGCTCGGCCATGACCCGGACGCCGATCTCCATCGAGGAGCGGCCCGTCCAGTTGCACTGGGCGCGCACGTGCACCAGATCGCCGACCCGGACGGGCTCCAGGAAGACCATCTCGTCCATGGAGGCGGTCACGGCCGGTCCCTCCGAGTGGCGCCCGGCCACCGCGCCCGCGGCGTCGTCGGCCAGTTTCATGATCACGCCGCCGTGCACCGTGCCGAGCAGGTTCGTCTCGCTGGCCGTCATGATGTGGCTCAGGGTGGTCCGGGATGCCGACGTGGGCTTGCCGGCGGGCGTGCCCTCCGCGGTGGTGGCGTGGTCAGTCATACCCCCCAGGTTAAGCGCGCGGAAGCGGTGCGCACCGCGTCACGATCTGCCTGGAATGACTCCTTCCGGCGGTGTGACCGAGATCGCCCGGCTCCGGCGCGCGGAAATGCATCAGCTCTGCTACAGGCGCTCCCCGAAGACGTATCCGCCCTGTGTCGGGCCCGGTCCGGGGAGGCAGACTGCCTCCATGAATCAGTGGCCCGACGGTTGGACCGACGACTCCCGGGGCCGGCGAGGAGGCGGCAGCGGAGCGCCCCATCCGGACCCCACACGTCCCATGCCCCACACCTCCGGCCCCGGTGTCCCACCGCAGTCCCGCGGACCCGTCGGCCAGGGCTACGGGGGCCAGGGCTACGGGGGCCAGCAGGGCGGCGGCTACGGCGGCGGCTACGGCGGCGGGCAGCAGGGCCAGGGCGGCTATGAGGGACATCACGGCGAGCACGGCGGCTACGACTCGGGCTACAACACCGGCCAGGTCTACGGCGGCGGCGGCAGCGGCGGCGGGCCCGGGGACGGCCGCGGCCCCGACGACCGGCCGCGCCCGAACTGGCGCCGCCGGATCAAGTGGGGTGCGATCATCCTGGTCGTCGTGGTGCTGGCCTGGTCCCTCGGCACCTACTTCTGGGCCGACTCCAAGCTGCGCCGCGAGGTCGACCTCAGCATCGTCCAGGACCGGCCCGAGGGCGGCGACGGCACCAACTACCTGATCGTCGGCTCCGACAGCCGCGAGGGCATGTCGAAGGAGGAGCGCAAGGACCTCCACACCGGCGGCCCCACCGACGAGGGCCGCACCGACTCGATCATGATCCTGCACGTGGGCGGCGGCGGGGACGCCCTGATCTCGATCCCCCGCGACTCGGACGCGGTGCTGCCCTCCTTCACCGGCTCCGACTCCGGCAGGAAGTACCCGGCGCGCGGCCAGCACATCAAGATCAATGCCGCCTACGCCAAGGACGGCCCGGAACTGCTGGTCCGCACGGTCGAGGCCAACACCGGACTGCGGATCGACCACTACGCGGAGATCGGCTTCGGCGGCTTCGCGAAGATCGTGGACGCGGTCGGCGGCGTCGAGCTGGACATCCCGCAGGACATCAAGGACGAGAAGTCCGGCGCCGATCTGAAGAAGGGCAAGCAGACCCTCAACGGCAAGGAGTCGCTGGCGTTCGTCCGGACCCGGTACGCGCTCAAGGGCAGCGACCTGGACCGGACGAAGAACCAGCAGAAGTTCCTCTCCGCGCTGGGCAGCAAGGTGGCCTCGCCCTGGACGGTGCTCAACCCGTTCCGGTTCTACCCGACGATGGGCTCGGGCCTGGACTCGGTCCGGGTCGACAAGGACATGAGCCTGTGGAAGCTCGCCCGGATGTTCTGGGCGATGAAGGGCGTCTCGGGCGGCGGCGGCACCTCGATGAACATGCCGATCGCGGGCCCCGCGCCCGGCGGCAACCTGGCCTGGGACAAGGAGCGGGTCAAGAAGCTGGTGGACCAGCTCAACAACGGCGAGAAGGTGACGGTGAGCGGCGGGCGCTGAGCCGCGCCGTCAGGACGCGCACACGCACAGGCAGAACGGATGGCCCGCCGGGTCCAGATAGACGCGGAAGTCGCGCTCACCGCCCCCGTCGCCCTGGACCAGGCGGGCCCCGAGCGCGACGACCTCGCGCTCCGCCTCGTCCAGCCGCTCCCGGGGCACATCGAAGTCGAGATGGAGCTGCTGTGCGCGCTCCAGGCTCGGCCACCGGGGCGGGAGGTAGCCGGGCGACGCCTGGAAGGCCAGGCGGCACCCGGAGCCGGGGTCCGCCACCTCCACCCACTCGTCCGCCCGCTCCTCGTCCGGCACCACCTGCCAGCCGAGCACCCGCGCGTAGAACTCGGCGAGCGCCTTGGGATCCGGACAGTCCAGTACGACGACACCCATCGTGGCGATGGCCATGGGGCTCCCCTTTCCTCGATCACTCCGTTACCGCTAGACGGCATCATGGGGTAACGGCGTCCGTTACCCCATGATGCGGGCCCGCCGGTAACGTGACAAGGGTGACGGACAGAAGCGCACCGGAGTCCCTCCGTCTGGTGCAGGAGCTGGTGAACACCCTGGACGTGGAGACGGGCGAGGACGCCCTCGACACCCGGGAGGGGCTCGCGCGCTTCGGGGTCTCCGCGCGCGAGCGCGGCGAGCTGCGGGAGCTGCGGGAGCTGCTGCGGGCCGCGTGCCTGGCGCACGCGGGCACCCCGATACCGCCCGGCGCCGGGCACGCGCTGGCCCGGCACCTGGGCCGGGCCTGGCTCGCGCTGGACGTCGGACGGGACGGGGACGCCGCGCTGCGGCCCGCTGAGGGCCTCGACGGGGTCGCGGAGCTGACCGCGCGGATCGCGGCGGGGGTGGCGGTGGCGGCGGTGGACGGATCGTGGCGCCGGCTCAAGGCGTGTGCGGCCGGGGACTGCCAGTGGGTGTACTACGACCGGAGCCCGGCGGGGCGCAGCCGGTGGTGCACGATGGCCGTGTGCGGCAGCCGCGCCAAGATGCGCGGCTACCGGGCGAGACGCCGCCCTCGCGGCTAGGGGGTGTTTCGAAAGCCCCGCACGCCACCTGGAACGCCCGGCACGTGCTCTCGCCGCACCGGCCGAAAGCCCGAGTACGCCCAGTACGAGGGCTTTCACCCGGCACGCCGAGAGCACGCACCGGACGCCCCATGCGCCGCACGGGGCTTTCGAAACACCCCCTAGGGCCCTTCTGACGACGGAGGGGTGTCAGGCGGTGGGGCGGCCGAGGGCGCGGAACGTCCAGCCCGCCTTCCGCCACACCTGGGGATCCAGCGCGTTGCGCCCGTCCAGGATGTGCCGCTCGGCGACCGCGTCCCCCAGCGTCGCCGGGTCCAGCTCCTTGAACTCGCGCCACTCGGTGAGGTGGAGCACCGTATCGGCGCCCCGTACGGCCTCCAGCGCCGAGGCCGCGTAGCCCAGCGTGGGGAAGAGGGCGCGGGCGTTCTCCATGCCCTTCGGGTCGTACACGGTCACCTGGGCGCCCTGGAGGTGCAGCTGGCCGGCGACGTTCAGCGCCGGCGAGTCCCGTACGTCGTCCGAGTCGGGCTTGAAGGTGGCGCCCAGCACGGCGATCCGCTTGCCCAGCAGCGCGCCGCCCACCGCCTCGCGGGTCAGCTCGACCATCTGCGCGCGGCGCCGCATATTGATCGAGTCGACCTCGCGGAGGAACGTCAGCGCCTCGGAGGCGCCCAGCTCGCCGGCCCGCGCCATGAAGGCCCGGATGTCCTTGGGCAGACAGCCGCCGCCGAAGCCGATGCCCGCGCGCAGGAACTTCCTCCCGATGCGGTCGTCGTGCCCGATCGCCTCGGCGAGCTTGGCCACGTCGCCGCCCGCCGCCTCGCAGACCTCGGCCATCGCGTTGATGAAGGAGATCTTGGTGGCGAGGAAGGAGTTGGCCGAGGTCTTCACCAGCTCGGCGGTGGGGAAGTCGGTGACGATGAAGGGGGAGCCCTCCGCTATCGGCTGGGCGTAGACCTCGCGCAGCAGGCGCTCGGCGCGCGCGCTGCGCACGCCGGCGACCAGCCGGTCGGGGTGCAGCGTGTCGTGCACGGCGAAGCCCTCGCGCAGGAACTCCGGGTTCCAGGCCAGCTCGGCGTCCTCCCCGGCGGGCGCCAGCTCGGCGAGCCGCGCCGCCAGCCGCTCCGCGCTGCCGACCGGGACCGTGGACTTGCCCACGACCAGCGCGGGCCGCGTCAGCTGCGGGGCCAGCGACTCGACGGCCGCGTCGACGTAGCTCATGTCGCAGGCGTACTCGCCGTGCTTCTGCGGGGTGTTGACGCAGATGAAGTGCACGTCGCCGAAGTCGCCGAGCTCCGCCCAGGAGTCGGTGAAGCGCAGCCGCCCGGTCGAGCCCCCGACCCCGGCCGCATGCGCGCGCAGCAGCTCCTCCAGGCCGGGCTCGAACATCGGGGTGCGGCCCTGCTCCAGCAGCTTGATCTTCTCCGGCACCACGTCCAGGCCCAGCACGTCGAAGCCCAGCTCGGCCATGGCGGCGGCGTGGGTGGCGCCGAGGTAGCCGAGGCCGATCACGGTGATCTTCGTCCGGGCCATGGTCGATTCTCCTTGCTGCAGGCAGACGCTGCCCGCGAGCATAAAACGGGACCGGCCCTGTCACGAACCTCACGTATCCGCGGGCGGCCCCGGCCCACTAAAATTGAGTTACTTAACGGTAGTTAGCATGCACGCTCTCAGAGGAGTGAGACACCTTGGCGTCTGATTTCGACCTCTACCAGCCGTCGGAAGAGCACGGCATGCTGCGCGACTCGGTACGCGCGCTCGCCGAGGCAAAGATCGCTCCGCACGCCGCCGAGGTGGACGAGGAGGCCCGCTTCCCCCAGGAGGCCCTCACCGCGCTGGTCGCCAGCGACCTGCACGCGGTACACGTCCCCGAGGAGTACGGCGGCGCGGGCGCCGACGCGCTCGCCACGGTCGTCGTCATCGAGGAGGTCGCACGGGTGTGCGCCTCGTCCTCGCTGATCCCCGCCGTGAACAAGCTCGGCTCCCTCCCCGTCCTGCTCTCCGGCTCCGAGCAGCTGAAGAAGACCTACCTCTCCCCGCTCGCCAAGGGCGAGGCGATGTTCTCGTACTGCCTGAGCGAGCCGGACGCCGGGTCGGACGCGGGCGGCATGAAGACCAGGGCCGTGCGGGACGGCGACCACTACGTCCTCAACGGCGTCAAGCGCTGGATCACCAACGCGGGCGTCTCGGACTACTACACCGTCATGGCCGTCACCGACCCGGAGCAGCGCACCAAGGGCATCTCCGCTTTCGTCGTGGAGAAGGACGACGCGGGCGTGTCCTTCGGCGCCCCGGAGAAGAAGCTGGGCATCAAGGGCTCCCCCACCCGCGAGGTCTACCTCGACAGCGTCCGCATCCCGGCCGACCGCATGATCGGCGCCGAGGGCACCGGCTTCGCCACCGCGATGAAGACCCTGGACCACACCCGTATCACCATCGCGGCCCAGGCCCTCGGCATCGCCCAGGGCGCCCTCGACTACGCCAAGGGGTATGTGGCCGAGCGCCGGCAGTTCGGCAAGCCGATCGGCGACTTCCAGGGCGTGCAGTTCATGCTCGCCGACATGGCGATGAAGCTGGAGGCCGCCCGCCAGCTCACCTACGCCGCCGCGGCGAAGTCCGAGCGGGTGGCCGCCGGGGGCGGGAAGGAGGATCTGACGTTCTTCGGCGCCGCCGCGAAGTGCTACGCCTCCGACGCCGCCATGGAGATCACCACCGACGCGGTCCAGCTGCTCGGCGGCTACGGCTACACCCGCGACTACCCGGTCGAGCGGATGATGCGGGACGCCAAGATCACGCAGATCTACGAGGGCACCAACCAGGTCCAGCGGATCGTCATGGCCCGCAACCTGCCCTGAGCAGCCGGTCGGTGGCCCCGCCCGCCCCGTCCGCAGGGCGGGGCCACCAGTCCTGGGGTGCGACGGCGCGACGGCGCGGCGGCGCGGTCAGCGGGTCCTGAGCGCGATGCGGCCGTCGCGGGTGGTGGCGTCGATACGGTGCCCCGCCTCCCCGGCGCGCGGCACCGCCACCTTCGCGGACCCGTCGCGGGTCCGGGTGCCGACCTGGTACGCGGTCTTCGGGGCCTTCGGCACGGTCACCGTCGTCCGCCCGTCGCGGTTGGCCGTGCGGACGGAGGACGGGGCCTCGCTGAAGCCGATGAGCTGGTAGCCCTCGGCGGTCGTGGCCCGCACCGAGCGGGAGCGCAGCCGCTCCGCGCGCACATTGCCGTCCCGCGTCTTCAGGGTGAGCGGCGCGGAGAGGCCGCTGACGTTGATGTTGCCCTCCCGGGTGCGCACGGAGAGCGGCGCGCGGAAGCCGCCGCCGACGATGACCCGGCCGTCCTGCGCCCGTACGGTGACCGCCACGTCCCGCGGGACCTTCACCCGGTGCCGCAGGGAGCAGTCCACGACGAAGCCGCTGCACTTGCTGCTGAGGCGGAGCGTGCTGCCGCCCTCCAGCGTCCAGGAGGTCTTCGCCGTCCCGGCGACCTTGGACGCCTTGAACCACCGTGTGACATCCGCGCTGCCGCCACCGCTGCCGCCGGGCACGAGCTCCAGCTTGCTGTCCGTCACGACGGTCAGGCTCCTGCCCTTGAACGCGAAGCTCCGGTGCTCCGCCTTGCCTTCGCTGACCTGGTCCGTGCAGCCGGAGACGGCCAGGACGGCGGTCGCGGCGAGGGCGAGCGTGCTGCGGGCTGCGGTGGTCCTGTTCATGGGCCCAACCCTAGGAACGCCGCCCGGCACCGGATATCCGGCAGCCCGCCGGGTTCGGGGTGGGGGTAGCCCCCGGCGGAGCCCGGAACTTCCGGCGGTACGCGGTGGGGGTCGTCCCGGTGTGCCGCCGGAAGTGCGCGCGCAGCGACACCGCCGAGCCGAAGCCCGCGATGCCGGCGAGCCGTTCGACGGGCAGGTCCGTCGTCTCCAGCAGCTCGCGGGTCCGCTCGATACGGGCCCACAGCAGCCACCGCAGCGGCGTCGTCCCGGTCAGCGCCTGGAACCTGCGGTGCAGATGGCGCACGCTCATCCCCGCCTCGCGGGCGACGTCGGCCAGGGTGAGCGGGCGGTGCAGATTGCGGTAGAGCCAGTCCAGGGTCGCGTGCAGCGGGTCCTGCCCGCCGTCGTCGCCGCCGCGTACCACCGGCGGCCGGACCAGTTGGGCCGTGCTGCCCTCGCGGCGCCGCGGTACGACCAGGGCACGGGCCGCCTTCGCGGCGACCGCCGCGCCGTGGTCCCGGCTGATGAGGTGCAGGCACAGGTCGAGGCCCGCCGCGGCGCCCGCCGAGCTGAGCACCTGCCCGTTGTCCACGAACAGCACCCCCGGGTCGACCCGGACCGCCGGATAGCCGCGCGCGAGCTGCTCGGCGGCCAGCCAGTGCGTCGTCGCCGCCGCGCCGTCCAGCAGCCCCGCCTCGGCCAGCAGAAAGGCGCCCGTGCAGATGGAGGCCACCCGGATGTTCCGGTCGGCGGCCCGCCGCAGGAGGTCCACGACCGCCGGGTCCTGGCCGGCCTGCCCGTCCACCCCCGGCACCACGATCGTGTCCGCGCCCAGGGCCGCCTCCAGCGGGTGCGCGGGCCGCAGTTCGAAGCACGGCACTCCGGCCGCCGTCCCGGTGACCGCCGCGTCCCCGCACACCAGCACCTCGTACGGCGGAGCGCCGTCGGGCAGCCGCGCGAGGGCGAACGCCTGGCAGGCGACGGTCAGATCGAAGCCGACAGCGCCGCGCGGAGCCAGGACTGCCACAGCGTGCATGGCACGAACCTATCGGGACCGGTCACGATGGATGCTGCCGCGTCCGCCGGCCGCTTGCCAGGTTGGGAGCCGTCCGTCCGATCAGGCAGACCGGGAGGTTGGGGATGAGGGACCGCAGAGACGTGCTGCGCCGCGGCACGGCCGTGGGCGCCGGGGCGCTCACCGCGGG